>NZAC01000001.1 GCA_002686085.1 Roseibacillus sp.
CGCTGCGTGGATCATCTCGGAGATGGAGAAACCTCAGGAAAAACCCTTCTTCCTTGCTTACGGACTAACGAAGCCCCACTTAGACTGGAGGGTTCCGCAGAAATACTTCGACCTGCATCCGATCGAAGAAATTGAGCTGCCACCAGTAAAGAAAGGAGATCTTAGTGACCTCCCTGTCTTCGGAAAAAAGTTAGCGAGGGAGGTCTATGATCCTTCCGACGAGAAGAACTTTGCAGTGAAGCCAGATGGAGATCATGCGAGCGTGGTCGCGCATGGACAATGGCGAAAAGCAGTGCAAGCCTACCTGGCCACCATTAGTTTTGCGGATGCTCAGATTGGTCGGGTGCTCGACTCGCTGGATCGCAGTATTCATGCCCGTAAAACCATCGTTGTTCTATGGGGAGACCACGGCTGGCATCTTGGAGAGAAGGAGCACTGGCGTAAACATGCCTTGTGGGAGGTTTCAACGCGGACGCCCTTGATGTTTTTAGTGCCCGGGGGAGCAGCGAAAGGTCAGCTCTGCCAGCGACCGGTCAGCCTGATCGACATCTATCCCACGCTGGTCGAGTTGTGTGGTCTGCCGCAGCGACTTGGGATGGATGGGCAAAGTCTGAAGCCTCTTCTTGAAGATCCGGATCGGGAATGGGAACGTCCGGTAGTTACCACCTTTGGATTCAGGAATCATGCCATCCGAACAGAGCGTTGGCGTTACATACAATACAGCGATGGAGGGCAGGAGCTCTACGACCATGAAGCTGACCCAAATGAATGGAGTAACCTTGCTTCTCTTCCGCGATACTCTTCACTGAAGTCTCAACTTGCCAAATGGCTCCCGGTAACAAACGTGAAGCCTGCCACGAAGAGTTCACGCTAATGAAACAGACAAATCTGATAGTCACATTTATCCTGCTAACTTTCCTGTCAGGAGACTTAGCTCTGGGCTCCAAGGAGGACCAGAAACCGAATATTGTCTTCTTCCTGGTTGATGACCTTGGATGGAGCGACGTTGGTTGCTATGGCAGCACCTTTCACGAAACTCCGAACGTCGACCGCCTGGCGAAGGAGGGCATGCGATTTGATAATGCGTATTCGACCTGTCATGTTTGCTCGCCGAGCAGGGCCAGTATCCTGACTGGGAAATATCCGGCCCGGACGGATCTGACGGAGTGGTTGGGGGGACGCCCAGAGAGAGATTTCGAGAAGCTTCACAGCGCAAAGAAGCTCAGGGCTCTTCCTGATGAGGAGATTACTCTCGCGGAGACCTTGAAGAGTCATGGGTATGCTACAGCCAATTATGGGAAGGCACATCTGAGCAGGGATCCCAGGACCTATGGGTTTGACGAAGCAATTACAGGATGGGTGCGTTCCTACTATCATCCCTTTTCGCCACAGTATTCGAAAACGCTGCCAGCGAAGAAGGGAGATTACTACACCGATAAGCTGACGGATGCTGCACTCGACTTCATTGAGAGGAACAAGGATCGGCCATTCTTCGTGCATATGGAGCACTTCGCGGTGCACGACCCGATTCAAGGGCGTAAGGATCTCGTGGAAAAGTATCGGAAGAAGCTGGCTAACATGCCAGAGGGCAAGGCTCCCGAATACATTCTAGAGCCGAACCCTGACGGTCCGCCGCTTTCAAAGGAGGAGCTGAAAGAGTTAGAGAAAAACGACATTCTCAAGTTGCATCAGGAGAAGCGAGTGTGGTGGGTGAAGCAAAGGCAGGATAATGTGGAGTTTGCCGGTATGCTTGAAGCGACGGACGAGAGTCTGGGCCGTATCCGATCCAAGCTTGCGGAGCTTGGCCTGTCTGAAAACACGATCGTGATTTTCACAGCTGATAACGGTGGGATGTCTGCCTCAAACCAGTATCGGGGAATCAATCACCCCCGAAAACGGCTCGATAGCCGTTTCGCTTCTTCCAATCTCCCCCTGCGCGGTGCGAAAGGATGGAACTACGAAGGTGGGATTCGAGTGCCCCTGATTGTCCACTGGCCCGGAAAAACCAAGGGCAATACCATTTCGCATGCGATGGTGACCGGAACAGATTTTTATCCGACCCTCCTGGAAATGCTTGAGTTGCCCACGCTCCCCAAGCAGCACGTCGATGGGATGAGCTTTTTGCCTGCGCTCCAGGGAGGAGATCACGACCGGGGTGCGATTTACTGGCACTTTCCACACTATAGCAACCACGGTTACCAGAGTCCGGGCGGAGCGATCCGATTGGGGAACTACAAGCTTCTGGAGTATTACGAAAATGGCAGTGTGCAGCTGTTTGATCTTGAGAACGATCTTGGTGAACAGAACGACTTGTCAAAGGTGAAGCCGGCAATCACGGCGAAGCTGTTGAAAATGCTGCATGACTGGCGACGCCAGTTAGACGCAAAAATGCCTCAGCCCAAGGCCACGGCCTCAGCGGGAAGCAAGTGATGCCCGTCCCGGATATCGGATCTCGTGGAGTGAAATAGGACGAAATCATGAAATCGATTCTCACCGGAATTCTTATCTGCCTGACCTCGTGGATCCCATTGTGTGGCGACGAGGAATTACGGGAAGTCATTGTCAGTCATGCCGATAAGGAGGGCGTCCTTCAGCTATTTCGGATGAAGGAGGACGGGACTGATAGTATTCAGCTGACTCATTCGAAATCTGGCTGCCGCATGCCTTCTATTTCACCCGATGGCAAAACGCTCCTCTATGTGGAATCCGGTAAGAATTCACTGTCTCTGTGGATCTCGGATCTTAATGGAAAGAAGGCGCGCGCTCTGGTGGAGGAGGGGATGAATCTTCTTCCTTCATGGCTTCCTGACTCCCGCCATATTGTCTGGATGAAGGTGAGGCAGGGCAGCAAGGGGCAGGACCCGGCATCCAATAGTCGACTCTATCTTCTGGATACTCGAACAGGTGGATCCCGGAGGCTCTTCAGCGATCCGGAGCAGACCAAATTCAGCAACGCCATGCCCTCGGTGTCACCTGACGGCAAGCAGGTGGCTTTTGTTTCGAACCGAAACGGCCCCTTCAGGGTGTGGGTGAGCAATCTGGATGGGAGCAAGGCAAGGATTATCTCTCCCGTCCTTCACGAAATGGACCAGAGTCTCAATTTGCCCATCGAGCAGAAAGTTCCGGTATGGTCTCCTAACGGAAAATGGATCGCCCATTGGGAAGGGGTGGAAATGATTCATATGAGTCCCTACACTGGAGTCAAGGATCCGGAACGAGATCAGAAGATCTCGAAAACCTTCAACGTCTGGGTTGCCAGCAGTAAGGGTGGAAAGCGAAGAAAGGTAGGGCCAGGAGATGATCCAACGTGGTCTCCCGATGGATTTGTAACCCGGGCGTTTCCTGATCCTGAACGAGGCGGACCAAAGGTGGTCGTTGAAACTGCCTCTGGGAACAAGGATTTGGAAATTGTGCCACCGCGGGTCAATTGGGGTCGATTCGCTTGGGTCCCCAAGTCGCATCCTTGAAATTCCGAGTGATTGCTCGCGGGGAACTTCTGGGCCATTCGCGGGCGGGAGAGCCCATCATCCTTGCGGAACGGGTGACGAGCACCTACAAAGCTGGCCCTGATCCTATGCAAACGCTATTTGGAAAAGTTTCGCCAAGGTGTGCACTTCCTTTTCTCGCTCTTCTGGCCTGCCTGTGTGGAGGGCAGGTTTACGGTCAAGCGTCAAAGTTGAGGGTGAATAATGAGAAGCCGGAAAAGGGAAAGCAGAATAAACGTATGCATCCCCATGCTCTAAAGTTGATCCTTAAGGGAAAGAATGAGGAGGCGATTTCCTACCTGAGATCGACCGCGAGTAAGGGAGTTAATCCGGAGCATACGAAAATGCTTCTGGATCTTGCCGAGGGGAAACCTGGAGCGTGGAAGTTTGATGCGAAGAGCTGGCCTTGGAAGCGGACCCTTCCGAGCACTTCGCTGAAGAAGGATGCGCCAGTCGATAAGTTCACTATCGCTTTTGGAGGAGGAGCTGGATACGTGCCGGCAAATGAGCGGGTCTGGGACCGGATCAGGGAGATTGATCCGCGGGCTCTCCTTCTGCTGGGAGATAATGTCTACATCGATGATCCCGAAAGTCCTGAGATGCAGCGCTTTCATTATTTTCGACGACAGAGTCAGCCGGAATGGAGAAAGCTGGCCGCAAGAGTTCCGATTTATGCTATCTGGGATGACCACGATTTTACAACTAATGATGGATGGGGAGGGCCGGCTGTTGATGAGCCAGCGTGGAAGCGTGAGGTCTGGAGAATCTTCAAGGAGAATTACGACAACCCCTATTATGGAGGTGGTGAAGAGCTGCCCGGGTGCTGGTTTGATTTCGAGATCGGTAAAGTGCGCTTCATCATGATCGATGGACGCTATTATCGTGAATCGCCTAAGGAAGGAGGGGACCCGTCGATGCTTGGACCGGCCCAGATGAAGTGGCTCAAGTCTGTTCTTTCGAAGAAGCCTGCGACTTTTACAGTGATCTGCTCCAACGTTCCTCTTGCTCCGAAGGTCAAGCCCGGATCGAAAGACACCTGGGATGGCTACAGCAGAGAGCGGAGTCGAATTTACGAGTATATTGCGTCCCAGAAAATCCCCGGAGTGATTGTTCTGTCCGCCGATCGACACCGGTCGGATGCCTATCGCACTGATACGGGGATCAAGGGCATGTACCCGGTGTATGAATTCAGTTCCTCGCGCCTCACCAATCAGCACGTCCATCCTCTGATTAAGTCTTCGCTCTTCGGATACAATGAAAAGCAATCCTTTGGGCGGGTAGACTTTGATCTGGAGGTTAATGACCCATCTGTCACCTACACAATTGTGAGTATCGATGGGAAAGAAATCCACTCGCTCAAGGTGAAGCGCAGTGAGCTGGAGTTTGACTAGTAAAGTTCTGTGCCGCTGAGATCTTCTGCGGATACGGAGTAGAGAGATGAATATTCAAAAGAGTATGCAGTCGAAGCCCTCGGGCTCACCTCACTCAAGGGCTGCCACTTGGCCGGTCGCACTGGTTTTGATGATGACGCTTTGGCTATTTCCCTCGATTCTTGGAGCAAGTTCTCCCAATGTTGTTCTGATCTATATCGATGATCTGGGCTATGGAGATCTTGGCTCTTACGGGTGTCGAGATATCCCTACCCCTTATCTTGACAGGTTGGCGAAAGAGGGAGTTCGGTGCACGGCATCCTATATTACGAATCCACCCTGTTGTCCGAGTCGGTGCAGCATGCTGATGGGGCAGTATGGCCAGAAATTCGGGAAGTATGGCATGTCGAGAGGGCTTTCGCTTCCAGACGACCGTCCGACGCTTGCCCAGTTTCTCAGTGGCCAAGGCTATGTCACTGGGCATATTGGCAAATGGGATATAGGAAGTAGGGCTCAGGGGCCACTTCAGACCGGTTTCAGTAAGGCGGCCAGAACCCCTCCAAAAAAGAAGTATACCAAGAGGGAGTTGCTACGCCTGTCGCCATCCTTGCGCAGAAAGCTGGAGGAGAAGGAGGGGAAGTCAAAATACTACTGCATCGATGAGGGTGGGAAAACGATGTGGCTCACTGATTACGATGGGGATGCGATGGTGGACTTCGTTCAGCAGCACAAAGACGAGCGTTTCTTTCTCTACTGGTCGCCGGAGGCGGTGCACTCCTTTAATACGGAAGTCCCCGACCGTCTGATGAATCGAGTGAAGTCCAAGGGGAGTCGCCGTTATCTCGCAGGGGCGATCGCTTCGGTGGATGATCAGATTGGCAAGCTTCTCAACGCTCTGGAGGGCAGTGGGCTCCGAGAGAAGACACTGATTATCTTTTCCAGTGATAATGGTGCCAATAGCGGGGAGGGAGGTAGTTCAGCCCCCTACAGCGGTGGAAAAGGCAAGGGGACCCAGAAGGAGGGTTGGGTCCGGGTTCCTACGATTTTCTCCATGCCTGGTTCGCTGCCAGAGGGGGGTGTTCATAAAGGACTCATCGCGAACTTTGATTTCTACTCGACGATCGCTGGACTTTTGGGGAAGGCAGCTCCCCCGCATTGCGATGGGGTGAACTTGTTACCGTTTCTACGGGGCGAAAAGAAAGGAAGTGCGCACGAGTTTCTCTTTTGGCTGAACAACGAACCGGGGGATGCGGTAAGGCGGCATCTTGTTGCGGTGCGTTGGAAGCAGTGGCGTCTCTACCGAAAGTATCAAAAGGATCCCTGGCAGCTCTTTGATCTCACGACGGATCCCCTGGAAGAAAAGGATGTCTCTGGCAAAAATCCGGAAGTGGTAAGACAGCTTGCGGAGAGACACAGGGACTGGGTTAAGACTCTTGCTCCAATCCGCGAAGTATCGAAAGAGAATAGTCCAGCTCAGCGGGTGACCACCGGTCATGGATGGGAGGTGTCTCAAAAAGCGAGGGATTCAAGTGGCAGGTAAGATGTCCATGCCCCTATGGAAGTTCTCTTCGAGGCGTCTCGGAAATTGGGAGTCAGCTGACAGAGAAAAAGGCTGCGTAGGGCCGAGTGGCTCGCGAGGTTACGCTCCTGAGAAAAGGGATGCTGAGCGGAGTTGGGGCAGGTATGCCAAACGATACTTCTGGGGGATAATCCTGTTTCTGGTGATGCCGGGTGGTGTTGCATTGAGTGAAGAGCAGCCAGCCTTCGAGGATTACTGCGCCCGGCTTGAGCAGGAGATTCAGGGAAGAAAACATGGCTTCATGGCAGGGAATCTTTCCTATTACGTGGGCGGTTTTCATGCGAGCTGGGAACTGGTGGAGGATGAGACAATCGGGTTGACCCATCCGTTTCATCATGACCTGAGAAGCAGGGGTGTCGGCTTGCTGGAGAGTCAACTGGAAGGATCCGAACACACGGGGATTGGTAATGACTATCAAGGGTGGGAGTTTTATAAGGATACCCGGGTTCTTTACGGTAGCGTCCTCATTAACGGTAAGCTTCATGTAAATCCGAAGCCGAGGAGCATGCGGTGGCGGCCGGACAGGTTGATTTGTGAGTATGAGGTGGGAGGAGTTCAAATCAGAGAAGTGAAGTTTATTGCCGGCAACGATGCGGCGGCTTCCGTGATCACTTCCTCAGAGCCAGTCACTCTTCGGTTCTCGGGGCATAGTTTCTATCATCGCAACAGCGTATCTTCTTCCGCCACGGCCCGTGTCGATACGGCAAACAATTCCCTCATTATCCGGGAGGGTGGGATGGTGAGATCCCGTCCGGATCCCGGGGGTCCCGAAAGGACGGGTCCCATGGTCTACGAGGGCATGTCCACAGTCCTGAGCTCTTCGCGTGGACTTGGTAGCACAGTAGAACTCAATCAAGATAAGAGAGGGGTGCAGCACTACGAATTCTCGGTGCCCTGTGACCGAATGGGAACTGTGGTGGCGTGGGCCATGCATGATAAGGCTGAAGATGCTGTAAGAGCAGCGCGCACTGTCATTGCGGAGCATCCCTCTCTTCTTGCTGCCAAAACGGCGGAATGTAATCGCGAATTGAATGATGAAATCCCGTGGTTTCGTTGTTCAGACCGACGATTTGTCGATGTCTATTACTATCTCTGGTCACTGTATTTAATGTATTACATCGAGGTCGGAAAAGGGTGGGAGAATGAGCCGCATACCCAGACTGCGGTAAACAATTTTCTTGGAATACACCGCTACGATGCAGCGTTCCAGATCAAGGTAGGTAGCTGGACGCAGACAAAGAGTAGATACGCCTACGGGAACGTCCTGACATGGAGGCATCTCACGGAAAGTGGCCGATATCGTGAGACCCCGGATGGCCATCGATTGCTCTCAGATAATAAGGGGATCTCCTGGCACAGTGGCGCATATGGAGGAGAAACATCAGAGCACGTCCTGGGTGCCTGGCAGATCTATCAGCACACTGGTGATGTTGAGTTTCTAAAAAGGTGCTACGACGGGCACTTTGCCAAGTTGTTCTGGAAGAGGCTTTCGAGCATGGCGATGAATCAGTTTGAAGTCGCCGATGTTCTTGAAAAGATGGCTCGGTTGACAGGGCATGAGGAGGATGTGGATCATTGGAGAAAGATGGTCCGGCGAGATCCTGAACACGTGCGGCGCATGTTTGAGGATCGCTGGGGGATGAATGGAGTTCCGTCCTTCTTTGCGGCTCCCCGTAACGGCATGCTGATGACTAATGGGTTCTGGGCCATGCGATCCCCTTATTTTCCACAGGCCTATGCGCAGCCCATGTTGAGAGAATGGGCCCTCGATAAGGAAAAGGGGTTTTTCGGGGAGTTCTTCCCTCTCGCGATGTCGCGGCAGTCGATGAGTAAGTTTGCTACCAAGGTAGATCACTCCTTTGGGTATACTCCGGACACTGCGTATTTTACCCTTGATGGAATGTTTCAACAGGGCCTCGGGCAGGAAGCGGCCGCGTTGGCTCTGAACCATATCAAAAACTATAACTACCATTCCGCGTGGAATATTCCGATCGCTCCAGAAGCCTATCGTCGCGATCTCAGTCTCTTTGGGGATCAGTTCTCCAATTTCAATGCGGGGAAGATTCTGCTGTATCTGGAAGGTTTGGCAGGGCTTGAGTATTCTGTTCCTGACAATCACATGACGATCACTCCTGTCCTGCCACGAGCCTGGGAGTGGATGGAGCTCTGTTTGCCGATCAAGGGCGCATGGACCCGGATCCGGTACGAGAGAGGTGGGGTAAAGGTAACGGGGTGCCCGGTGGATGTCGTCCTGAACGAGGACCAGAGTTAGGAATCGGCTGCGTCCTGAGAGTTACTTCAGGATTTGAGGTGTCAAAATAGGACTGCGGTATCTTGGGCAGGACCTCTCGTCGTCAAGCAAGCTTGGTGGACATTGTAAGATTCATCTCTATACCAACGATAGTCATGATCAGATACATCATACTATTTTCAGCGATTTTGGGGCTTTTTGCTTATGGCGAGGAGGGCCGAAAAACTCCGAGGAAAGCTGGTCAGGAGTTTGTAGACTCTCTTCTTCGCGCGCGGGCTGAAAGTCCCGTGCCGGAGAGTGAAAAAGAATGGGAGGTGCTGAAAAACAAATGGATGGGTCGAATTAAGGAGGAGTGCTTTTCTGGTTGGCCAAATCGTGCCCGGGCGGATGACTCAAAGGAGGTTTTCCGTGTTGAGAAGGACGGATTGGCTCTCCGGTGTGTTGAATATTCGAGTATGGGGAGACGCCTCCCTCTTTACGTGGCTCACCGTTCTGGTCTGGAGGACCCTGATCTCGTCGTCCTGAATCTGCTTGATGCGGCAGCTTGGGAAGATTTCCTGGCGACGATGAGGCCGGGTTTTGAGGAGCAATTAAATAGGTGGGAGTTACCCGAGGGAGATTTTAAGTCGTTTAAGCAGCACCAAGGGATGTTCAGTTCGTTCAAGTGGGTCATGGCTTATGCTCCGCCGACTGGAGTTGGTCCGACCCAACTGGGTCCTGAGAAAACGGGAAAGCGAAATCTCAGGCTGCAGGCTGCCGGGCACACGATTGATAGCGTCAGGGTTTGGGACGCCCGAAGGGCGATTCAGACTCTTCGATCTGCAGGAGAAATGGACCAAGTTTCGCTCTGGCTTCAGGGAAGCGGGAAGATGGCGGGTGTGCTCACCTATGCGTCTCTTTTTGAGCCTGAGATCACACGTCTCGATCTTCATAACCTACCCCTCTCCCATAGCGATGGCCCGTTCTTCTATGGCATCCTACAAATCATGGATGTTCCGCAGGCAGTGGCGATTGCACTTGAGCGATCAAAAGTGGTCATCTACCAGAAGGGAAAGAAGGGCTGGGAGTATCCCTCTTTAGTGGCCCAGAGGCTTAGTTGGGAGACAAAGCTCCAACTCAGGTCGAGGCAAGAGGACGATTAGAGGTGGTGGAGGGAATAGTATGAACAGTTCTAGTTGCTTTTCAGCTTGCTGTCGCCATTCCTATTCCCAAAGAGCGCAATGATTTTCTGGAAGAAAGCACTTCTCTGCATCCTTCTTGTCGAAGTGGTTGGGAATGCCAGTGGGCTAGTGACCTTTGGTTCAATCAAGGATTGGTATGACATGCTCGAGCGCCCTCCTGGAACGCCGCCGAATGGACTCTTTGGTCCCGTTTGGACCCTTCTTTTTGGCTTGATGGGCTTTGCTCTCGCCTTGGTGCTTTCCACGGAATTGGGAAAGGATCGGCAGATCGCGCTACGATGGTTTGTGATCCAGTTTCTTTTGAATCTCGCATGGACGCCGGTATTTTTTGGATGGCATCGGATGGATGTGGCCCTCGCGGTCATAGGCCTGCTGGTAGTTGCCGTGGCCTTCACGGTCAGGCAATTTGGGAAGGTCCACCGATTCGCGGGATGGCTGCTGGTTCCGTATCTTCTCTGGGTGGGATATGCTTCTTACCTTAATGCAGGATTCCTGTTGTTAAATACCTAAGAGAATTCGAGAAGTTCCGAGACGGTCGCCTCAGGAGCGCTAAATAATTCGCATTTAGAAAATTAGGGGGAATATGCACGAGGAAAAAGTAAGTGGTCCTTGGTGCTGTAGTTGGAGCAGATCCGGGGAATTCGATCACTCAGATACGTGAGAATTCAGGGCTGGTCTCGGGCCCACGGCGGGTTAAAATCGGGATGTTACTCCAAGTAAGGTTATGCGAAGTCCCTTGAATCGAAGAACATTCCTCCGCGGGAGTGGTGTAGCGATGGCTCTACCCATGCTTGAGGCAATGATTCCAACAGCGCGGGCAGCGCGCGCCGCCACCGGTCCTGTGAAGCGGTTCGTATGCCTCTCCAATAATTATGGAGTCTACCAAAAGGGATTCTTTCCGGATGAGACTCAGGTTGGAGCCGAGTATGAGATGCCGGAGACCTTGAAGTCCTTGGAGAAACACCGGAAGGATTTTACCGTTTTTTCCAACCTCGATCACGGTTTTACCGGCGGGCATCAGGGGGTGCCGGTTCTTCTGAGTGGAGTGCGGCCGGTGCTTGCCCATAACTATGCTGAGGGCAACATTAGTCTCGATCAGAAGTTGGCAGAGTATCATGGCGCTGCGACTCGGTTCCCTTCGATGACTCTGGGAGTGAGGGAACGTAATCTTTTGAGTTTTACACGGACTGGGGTGCAAGTGCCTTCCATTGACATGAAGGCGGCCTATCGTGCGATGTTCCTTGAAGATAGCGCAGAGAAAAAAGCCTCTTCGGGAGAGCGCTTTAAGCGGCACTCTAGCATTCTGGATGTGGTTGGAGAGCAGGCCAAGAGTTTGAACAGGCAGCTGGGAAAACAGGATCAGAGAAAGCTCGAGGAGTATTTCGACTCTGTGCGGACCATGGAAAAGAAAATCATCCAGCAGGAGCCCTGGCTTGAGAGGCCAAAACCGACGACAGATGTCAAGGAGCCCAATCCCGGGAACGGAACTGCGGAGCAATTGAAGGTCATGATCGAGATGATCGCGTTGGCTTTGCAGACGGATTCTACGAGGGCCATCACAATGGTGAGCGGGTTTGCCAACGGAGATTTTGGATTGAATGGAGGCTACCACGGGTTTTCCCACCACGGGGAAAGACCTGAGCCCGTTGCGGCTCTCAAAAAGATTGAGGGTTACCAGATTTCGATGATGTCATATCTGATTGATTTGCTGAAGGAGCAAGAAGACCCCATTAATGGAGGTACTCTTTTCGACCACACAGCGGTTCTATTTGGATGCGGGATGGCCGCAGGCACGCATCAGACGAAGAATCTCCCGCTTGTCCTTGCAGGGGGTGGCTTCAAGCATGGAGAGCACAAGGTTTACCCGAAAGAGGAGATTCAACGGGTTCCCGCCGCAAATCTGCTTCTCTCTATTCTGCAGAATAGTGGGCTCGAAGTGGACCAGTTTGGCTCTAGTTCGGGGACGCTCCGCGGGCTTGAGTGGAAGGCGTAATTATCAGTTAAGAGGCTTCCGCTCCCAGCAAACCTATCCGATGCTCGTACGGCTGTTTGCCATCGTAATTGTCTCGCTGAGCTTTTCTCCCGGGCTGGTGGCTGAGAATAGTCTTGGTGCAATTCGCCCGTTTTTGAAAGAATACTGCATCGATTGTCATGGGGCGGAAAAGCAGAAGGGGGATTATCGCTTCGATACCCTGAAAACCGATCTTTCGGATATTGAGACTCTGGAGACCTGGCAGAATATTCTCGATCAGCTCAATCTTGGGGAAATGCCGCCCCGTAAGAGCCTCCAGCCGTCAAAAGAGGAATGGTCTCCGGTCGTTCATCAGCTCACGGAAGAACTTTCTTCGTTTTATGCGAAGATGCGCAGCACAGGTGGGCGCACCGTCATCCGGCGTCTGAATCGCCATGAGCTACGAAATACTTTGCGAGATCTCCTCTATCTCGATGGGCCGCAATACAGGCCCGATGCAGCGGGATCCCGTCTCGTTGATAACAATGGGAATGGGAGCGTAGAGCGAACGGGCAATGATCCCCTGAGATTTTTCCCGGAGGATGAGCAGGAGGATGGCTTCTTTAACCTCGGAGATCATCTGGTGATGTCGGACTTTCTCCTGAAGCTGACGCTAGGCGCGGTGGAGGAGACTTTGGAGCAGGCGACCAAGCTCGGAACGCGGCCCGAGGCGAAGGCTCATCAGTTCACAGGGCATTTGATTAAAGGTAAGGGGCGCAATCTGATTGAGGCAGTTTCTCGGGAATTAGAGGATAGCTACGAAATGATGGCGGTGGGATATGAGCGTTTCGGTAGAGTAGCGCCCACTGATTTACGCGGTGGTGTGGGTCTCTCGGGGAGATACCGGATCACACTGGAAGTATCGGGACATAATCCCCGGCACCCATGGGAAGAGACCGTGAAGGTTGATGCGAAAGATCCGTTTCAACTGTGCTTGAACATTGCGGATACAAAAAATGGAGGGCTTGCGGGACCAACTTCCACACCCGAGGCATTGTGGTCGGTTCCTTCCGATGGTAGTAAAAAGGTGTTCAGCCATGAGGTCTGGATGGATAAGACTTGGACGCCCTGGCTGGGGTGGGAGAATGGTCCCACCGAAAAAGTTGTCCGACCGGAAAAGATCGTGGAGGATTATCTTCCGGCGAAGTTCTTTAAACGACCCGACAAAAAAGCCGATAAAGAGGGACATGACGATTGGGGGATGAATATGGCGCGCCTCCTTTTCGAGGGAGGGTATCGTGGGCCTCATCTCAGGATTCATAGCCTTAAGGTGGAGCCCGTTGTGGGAGCGTGGCCTCCCCGGAGCCATACGGCTCTTTATGGTTCGTCCTCAGGAGAAGAAGAGGAAATCCGAAATCTTCTTCTGTCCTTCGCAGAGAGGTGTTTCCGACGCCCGGTGCAGGCTGATGAGATAGAGCCTTACGTGCAGCTGGTGCTTAAGCAACAGGCTGGTCCGGTGGTGAAGGTTGCGGGTGGCATCAAGAATCTTCGTTACCGGGTCTATGAGGGGAAATGGGACAAGCTTCCGGATTTTGATGCCCTCAAGCCGGTTTCTAATGGTGCGTTACCAAAGGGCTTCATCGATATAGGGGCCTCGGGAAGAAAGGAGTATTTTGGTATGGTATTCGAAGGGCTGATTGAGGCCCCCAGGGCGGGTGAGTATCTCTTCGAAATGGCGTCGGATGATGGAGCCAGACTGCTCGTTGAGGGGCAAGAGGTCATCTTGCATGACGGCTTGCACGGCCCTGAATTGAAGAAGGGTAAGATAGAACTCGGCGAGGGGGAGCATGTGATCCGGGTCGAATATTTCGCTTATGGGGGAAACAACAGTTTCCGGGCTGGATGGAGTGGAGCGAATTCAACTCACGTTAAGCTCTCAAAAGATCCCTTGCACAATGTGGCTCAGCCCAAAAAGTCAAAAGAGGCGGTGCCGCCCTATATAAGGGCCATGCAGGATGGATACGCTGCGCTCATGTGCTCTCCTCAGTTTCTCTACCTTAAGGAGGATTCTGGGGCGCTTAATGATTACGCCCTTGCTTCGCGTCTAAGCTATTTTCTCTGGTCCTCAATGCCGGATCAGATTCTCATGGACTTGGCGGCGAAGGGGAAACTCCGGAATCCTACTGAGCTTGATCGTCAGGTGGAGCGAATGCTTCGGGACCCGAGGGCGGCAGCCTTCGTCAGGCATTTTCCGTCAGCGTGGCTGCGGATGGATAAGCTTGGTAAGATGCCTCCTTCAGGTGGAGATTATCAGTTTTACAAGAATCTCAGGGTGGAACCTTTGCTCATGAAGCAGGTGACTGCCTACTTTGAAGATATTCTTGAGAGAAATGGACGTATTGAGGAGTTCATCGACGGGGACTATACCTTCATGAATCAGACGCTGGCGAAATGGATCTACCGCCGGGAGGGGATTCGGGGGGAGCGCCTACGCAAGGTGAAGTTGGAGGATCCCCGGCGTGGTGGAATCTTTACTCAGCCGGGGGTCATGACCGCAACCGCCAATGGGGTGGAGACCTCACCGGTTATCCGAGGAGTCTGGATTCTTGACAACGTGCTTGGGACTCCCCCTTCTCCGGCCCCACCGGATGTCGAGCCGCTTCCCACCGACACTCGCGAGGCTACCACCATACGAGAGTTGCTGGATCTGCACCGAGCGAATGAAGCGTGCGATAGCTGTCACCGCAAAATTGACCCTATGGGGTTCGCTTTTGAAAACTTCGATGTGGTGGGGCGTTGGCGGGACCGCTACAGGGGGGCAAACGGTCCAATTGATACGGTGACGACTCTTTCAAGTGGGAGAGAGATCAAAGACATCGTGGAGTTCAAGAGCATGTTGATGGAAAGGAAGGAGCTTATTACGAGAAACCTCGCGAAGAAGATGCTTACCTATGCTACGGGGAGGAAGCTTGAAGCTGTAGACCGTGGTGAGCTCGACCGGATTACTGCGGAATTGGAGAAAAGGGACAATCGTCTCCGTGAACTAGTCCGACTGGTTGTGAGGAGCCAAATCTTTCTGAAGAATTAATCGTATTCATGAAGTCGCGCTGATTTTCTTTTAGTTGGTAGGGTCGTGGGCTTTCACTTACGTTTCTACTCAGCTCTCTGCCGGTCTGATCTCATGATTCTAGCACGACTTGTTCTTCTATGCTTGCTGGTGCAGGCGCCCGTGGTGGAGGCGCTGGAGCCGGGTCCTGAAGGGTCAATCGTAGAGCAGACTACGGTTGAGAAGATTTACCGGGGAGTCGTTTTTGCGGAGGTGGACGATATCCAATTGAGCTTGGATGTATATCTCCCGAAGAAAAAGGGGAGTAGGCCCCATCTGGTTGTCTTTTTTCATGGAGGGTCATGGCGGTCCGGGTCCAAGGAGAGTTGTCAGGTGCGGTGGCTTGTCCGGCATGGGTATGCCGTGGCGAGTGTCGGTTACCGCAAGAGTCATGCTGCCAAATTCCCTGTCATTCTGCATGACTGCAAAGGGGCGATCCGTTTTCTACGGGCGCGTGCGGATGCGCTGGGGTTTCAGGCAGAGCGGGTCGCGGTGGCGGGAGCATCTGCAGGCGGACATCTCGCCTTGCTTCTGGCCACTACGGGGGGTGTTGAAGAGTTAGAAGGATCCGTTGGAGGTCACCTCGAGTATTCGAGCAGGGTTCAGCTTGGCCTCGGAATGTATAGTCCTACGGATCTTCATCATGATGCCATTACAGCTCCAGATCGTTGGGATAAGCCCGCGAGTTCCCTCTTCCAGCTTCTCGGGGGTAAGCCCTCGGAGAAGGTCGCTCTTGTGCGCAAGGCCAGTGTGACGAGCCACATCACATCGGATGATCCGCCAGTTCTTTTTCTTGTAGGTGGGGCTGATCAGCCGGAGCGGATAGAGCACGGCAAAAGGCTCAAGGCCGCCTACGATAAGGCAGGGCTGCAGGCCGTGCTGCAAATCATCCCGGGAGCAGGTCACGGGGGTCCTGAATTTCGCGATGAACAGCGTGCGGCGCTGATCCTCGAAATGCTAGACGAGGAGCTTGCGGGTCGACCTTGAGGGTTTTGCCGGTAGAGGCTGGCTGGATTACAGTCCCTTGGCGTTTTCTGAAAGGTAGTCGGCGAGTTTTGAGGGGTCAGCGGGTGTGAAGGCTGCCTTGTCCTTGTTCCATCCAGCGGGACATACTTGGCCATTTTCCTCAAAAAACTGGAGCCCCTCAATAGTGCGAATCACCTCGTCCAGGTTCCGTCCAAGGGGTTCATCGTTGACGGTCATGCTCCGGATGATTCCTTTCTGGTCGATGATGAAAGTGGCGCGCATGGCAACTCCTGCAGGGTAGTAAGACTCCCCCCCGTCACTTTCAATGCCATAGGATTGGCAGATGGCGTGGCTGAGATCTGCTGCGAGAGTGTAGTCTACTTGGCCGATGCCACCGCTATCGACATCTGTATTTCTCCATGCGTTATGAGTCCAGTGGGAGTCGATCGATACTCCAACAACTTCTACCCCTAAGTCACGAAATGTGTCTATTCGGTTATTCAGGCTGATCAATTCGGTTGGACATACAAAGGTGAAATCCATCGGGTAAAAGAAGAGAACAGCGTACTTTCCGGCAATCGCGGAACTGAAATTATAATCTTCGACCACTTCACCATTTCCCATGACTGCTTGGGTGGTAAAGTCCGGGGCTGTTTTTCCTACGAGTGTAGTCATTGGTAGAATTCGTTCTGTTGCTCTTTGTGAAGTTAGCTGCTGATGGGCTAGGGCACGGGAGGATCCGTGTCCGGTGGAGAAAGTAGCACTTCCTGCGGGTATGGCAATGTTAGCAACTGTGAACAAGTGGGAGAAATTGGATGGCCGATATGGGGGCTGGCCCGCTCATTTTCTCTCGGGCGAACTTTCCGCTCCCCTCGCGGGCATCCAGAATGTAGCAGTTTAGCAACTGGATTAAATCTATGTTAGACGAGCAACAGATACGTGAACTTGTGGTGGCCCATGGGGCTACCGTAAATGAAGGACGCCCGATCAAGCAGTTGATTGAGGATGGTGACATTCCACGGTTGAACGGGAGCACCGTTCTCGAAGGGAAGGTCTCAGACTCTGTCTTTGGTCCGGACCTGAAAAGTGCCTCGGGGAAGCCAATTCGCCTGATGTTTCGGAATAATCGCATCTCGACTCATGATGTGAACCGGGGAGCGATTCCATTCAAGGACCAGGTTCTGGCATTTAATCACGATCACATGCTCCGATTGGTCAAGCCGGTGCTTGGTTCTTCGCAATTCGAAATTGAAGGTCTTTCTCCGTCTTCGACGGTGATTCCTGCGGAAAATTTGAAGCTTATCCAATTGGAGAATGTGCTGCGTCTCTACATGGCCGAGAGTTCAACTTCAACCTCCCTCTATCAACACTGGCTTGCCGCTAAAGAAGAGGGGCAGTCCGTTATGCATTATGCAGGGCA
Organism: Roseibacillus sp.; assembly: GCA_002686085.1. Classification (GTDB taxonomy): domain Bacteria; phylum Verrucomicrobiota; class Verrucomicrobiia; order Verrucomicrobiales; family Akkermansiaceae; genus Roseibacillus_B. Next base: position 17,310 of record NZAC01000001.1, read on the forward strand.
CGAGCTTGCAATTGGTGGTCTTGAGCCCAATGGCCTGCTGCCGTACCTGATGGATACTCCCAGCACCAAGGAGGCGGTGGATCGAACTATTGACGCGGCTTACCTGATTGAAAATGGGATCTGCAGCGAGGGCCAATATGCCCAAGTGCGCAATTCATCCCTGATGGCCTTTGGAATAGTTTCCCAGTATCTCTCAGAGAAAGGAATGGTTCTTGTGGACACGAAGACGGAACATGGGATTAATGCGGAAGGGGAAATCGTGGCTGCGGATGAGTTATACACGATGGACTCTTCCCGCTTCTGGAGGATCGATGAGCGAGGAGAATTACTTAGCCGGGACGGTAAACCGGTCTCCTTTTCCAAAGAGTTTGCCCGGGGCATGGTCAAGGAGAAGGGACAGCAGTTCTCGGAAGATCAGGCTAATGAAATCGCTGTTCGCTATATCGAAGGTCTGCAGCACCTTACGGCTACAGCATTCACTCCAGATCTACGGCCTAGAGAACAAAGGATTGTAGAATCCACGAATCTGATTCTGGATGCGCTACTTTAAGGGACGACTTGTTATGGTCGCTAGCGGGAGTTGAGAGGACCCCGGGATCGACCGCGTGTGTCCGTATGCAACCTTGGGCCGTAGTGAAGGGCCCAGGGCTCGATGCTGCCATGGTGCGATCGATGTAAAATGACACTCGAAGAGCGGAGCGTCTAGTGGTAGACTTCGTCTTAGAGCCGCAACTTATTGACTCTGCGCAGGGGGCTAATAATGCGGATCGCTTGCCAAACCCATGGCGTCGGAAAGTTCCTCAGGGAATCTTTCGGATGCTGCTTCTCCTGCTGCAACGATAAAACCAGAGTCCTGACTTCTCGATTCATTATTGATTCAGTAGAATTCAGGCGTCGCATCCATGAACTTGTATTCGGAATACCTAAGAGAAATCGAGGAGCGCAAGGATCAGGGACTACATCCCAAGCCAATTGATGACGGCCCTCTTTTGGCAGAGATTATCGCGCAAATCGAAGACTTAGGGAATGAGCACCGGGAAGACTCGCTCAGATTCTTCATTTACAATACGTTGCCGGGGACAACCGCCGCCGCTGGCGTAAAGGCTCAATTCCTCAAGAGGATTATTGAGGGCGAGGTAGAAGTAGAGGAGATTACCAAGGGATTTGCCTTTGAGTTATTGTCTCATATGAAAGGGGGGCCTTCGCTTGAGGTGCTGCTCGATCTTGCCCTTGGGGCTGATGCTGTTTTGGCAAAGGAAGCAGCCGTTGTTCTCAAGACTCAAGTTTTCCTGTATGATGCGGATACCAATCGTCTCAAGGACGCTTATGAAGCTGGTCACAAAATCGCCCGGGATATTCTTGAGAGTTATGCGAGAGCTGAATTCTTTACCACTTTGCCGGACGTGGAGGAGGAGATCGAAGTGGTTACCTATATCGCAGCCGAAGGGGATATTTCCACGGATCTTCTCTCTCCTGGAAACCAGGCTCACTCACGCTCTGATCGCGAGCTGCATGGAAAGTGTCTGATTTCTGAGTCAGCTCAAAAAGAGATAGAGGGTCTACAGGCCAACCATCCCGGTAAAAGGGTAATGCTCATTGCCGAAAAGGGAACCATGGGAGTCGGTTCATCCCGGATGTCTGGAGTGAACAATGTGGCCCTTTGGACGGGGAGACAAGCCAGCCCTTATGTGCCCTTCGTCAATATTGCACCCATCGTCGCTGGAACAAATGGTATCTCCCCGATTTTTCTCACTACTGTGGGGGTTACCGGGGGGATTGGTATTGATCTCAATAACTGGGTCAGGGAGTTGGATGAGAACGGAGAACCGGTTCTTGATGAAAGTGGGGACCCAGTGCTCGAGCAGGTCTACTCGGTTGAAACGGGTAAAGTCCTGACGATTAACACGAGGGAGAAAAAACTTTACGAAGGGGATAAGGAACTTGTGGATATTTCATCTGCACTGACTCCTCAGAAAGTTGAATTCATCAAGGCGGGTGGGTCTTACGCGGTAGTCTTCGGCAAAAAACTCCAGAGTTTTTCTGCAGAGCTGCTCGGGGTTGAACCGGAGCCGGTTTTCGCTCCCTCGAAGGAGGTTTCTCATGAAGGGCAGGGTCTTACTGCGGTGGAGAAAATTTTCAATAGGAACGCAGTGGGCGTGGCCGGGGATAAGATTCTCCATGCGGGCTCTGATGTGAGGGTGAGAGTCAATATCGTCGGGTCGCAGGACACAACTGGCCTGATGACCTCTCAAGAGCTGGAGGCCATGGCTGCAACAGTTATTGCGCCAACGGTTGATGGGGCCTACCAGTCAGGATGCCATACCGCTTCCGTCTGGGACAAGAGAGCTCAGACGAATATTCCCAAATTGATGAGCTTCATGCATGAGTTTGGGCTTATCACCGCGCGGGACCCCAAGGGAAACTACCACGCGATGACTGATGTAATCCACAAGGTGCTCAATGACCTCACCGTAGATGAATGGGCGATTATCATAGGAGGGGATTCCCATACTCGGATGTCGAAAGGAGTGGCATTTGGGGCTGATTCAGGAACGGTAGCTCTCGCTCTGGCGACAGGCGAGGCCACCATGCCGATTCCAGAATCCGTTAAGGTGACCTTCAAGGGTGAGCTCAAGGGTCATATGGATTTTCGGGATGTGGTGCATGCTACACAGGCTCAGATGTTGAAAAAGTTTGGGGACAATGTGTTTCAGGGGCGGATCATCGAGGTGCATATTGGCACCTTGCCTTCCGATCAGGCGTTCACGTTTACAGATTGGACCGCGGAGATGAAGGCCAAGGCCTCGATCTGTATCTCCGAAGACGCCGTCTTAATTGAATCCTTGGAAATCGCGAAGGCTCGCATCCAGATCATGATCGACAAGGGGATGGACAATGAGTCCGAGGTCTTGAGGGGGCTGATTGAGATAGCCGAAAAGAGAATTGAAGACATACAATCGGGCGAAAAACCCGCCTTACGACCCGACCTGAATGCAAAGTATTCTGCTGAATTTGTGGTTGATCTGAATGAGATCGTAGAGCCGATGATTGCGGATCCTGATGTCACCAACGATGACGTCTCCAAAAGGTACACGCATGACACGATCCGAGCTGTTTCCTATTACGGAGGAGAGAAAAAAGTGGATCTCGGGTTCGTGGGTTCATGCATGGTTCACAAGGGGGATCTGAAGATTGTTTCTCAGATGCTAAGGAACCTCGAGAAGGAGCAGGGCGCCGTTGAGTTCAAGGCGCCACTCGTCGTGGCGGCTCCTACCTATAACATTATTGAGGAGCTGAAAGAGGAGGGAGACTGGGAGATTCTGCAGAAGTATTCAGGCTTTGTCTTTAACGATGATGCTCCCAAGAATACCGCTCGGCTTGAGTATGAGAACATGATGTATCTCGAGAGGCCCGGGTGTAACCTCTGTATGGGAAACCAAGAGAAGGCGGAGAAGGGAGACACAGTGCTGGCGACTTCGACACGTCTTTTTCAAGGCCGGGTGGTGGAGGATTCCGAACGCAAGAAGGGAGAGTCCTTGCTCGCCTCGACGCCAGTCGTGGTTCTCTCCGCGATTCTTGGGCGTATCCCCAACATGGAAGAATATAAACAGGCCGTGGAGGGAATCAATCTGACCAAATTCGCCCCTCCGGTTGAGCAGCTAGCGAGTGCTTAAAAAGCCCGTGCCTGCTTAGTAAGGTTTCCTTGCCCCGTTTGGGAGATTGCTTATTCTGCGGGCCGCGTGGTCACACGAGAGACGTTAATCCAAAGATCAGAAAGGACACTAAAGTGAAATTTGAAAATATCGCCGCCCATATTGCTATTCTGACATTCGTTCTGCTTGCTGCTCCAGCGGGCGCAGATCCCAAAGCTCCCAAGCCGCAAGATAAGCCCGGGTATGACAAGACTAAGGACGCTGGTGCAAAGGCCCCTGAGGGTGCGGACATCCTCTTTGACGGGACCCAGAAATCAATCGACGCCAACTGGGAAATGTGGCCCAAAAAAGACATGAAGATCACGTGGTCGCTGGTGAAGAGCCCGACCGATGATGGAAAGGTTCTCATGACTAATGGAGGAAAGAGTTGGGGGACGCACGATCTGGTCACAAAGAAGAAATACAAGGACCTGGAAGGTCATGTGGATTTCGTCCTGTGTGGCAAACGGGGTGATGATTCACTTGAGGGCTACTCGAATAGTGGCGTCTACCTCCATAACCGTTACGAGATCCAGATTGAATCACCGAAGGGGAAGGATACGAAAGATCCCTACAACTGGAAGATCGGGCCCCACGGTATTGCTGCTTTTTGCATGGAGCGTGTCCCGGACGTCAACGCCTGGCGCCCCAATGGGGAGTGGCACTCCTTTCATTTTATCACGAAAGCGGCCCGCTGGGATGGGGATAAGCTGATTGAACCAGCCCGCGCCACGGTATGGTGGAATGGCGTCAAAGTTCACGATGATATCGAGATCAAGAAGGCCAACGGAGGGATCAAGATCAGTCCCGCGCTTGGAGGTCTCAAGCTTCAGGAGCATGGTCAGGATGTCCGCTATCGGAACGTCTGGGTGAGGGAAATGAAGTAAAGCAGCGAGGACGCTCTGGAGGCGACCAGAGGATTAGATCTCCAACCAGGCTCCCTGATGTTGACCTGTCTGTAGCCGTTGCTCTGTCACCCTGCTCAAACCAGAGGAACCCCGTGTATGGGGAGCCATAAAACGCAGTACATCGCATGAATTCTGAGACCAACCGCCGCAAATTCCTGAGTTCTACAGCTGTTGTCAGCATCGGTTTTCCCGCCTTGATTCCGGCCAGTGCTCTAGGCAGGAATGGGAGCGTTGCTCCCAGTAATCGCATTGTTGTGGGCGGTATCGGAGTGGGACGACGAGGCCAAAAGGTCTTGGATAGTTTTCTGCAGCAGAGGGATACTCAATTTGTGGCGGTTGCCGATCCGCAAAAGGCACGACGCGAACTGATCAAGAGCGAGGCCGACAAGCATTACGGGAACAGGGATTGCGCCATTTACGACGATATGTCCGGCGTTCTTGAGCGCGACGACATTGATGCAGTTCTCGTCACCACAGGGGATCGCTGGCATGCCACCGCATCAATTTACGCTGCTCGTGCGGGTAAGGATATCTATTGTGAAAAGCCCTGTGCGATGAACATTCAGGAATGCCAGGAGCTGGATGATAACATCAAGAAGCATGGGAGAGTTTTCCAGGCAGGAACGCAGCGCCGTAGTGTTCCCAACTTCAGGTTGGCAGCTGATCTGGCGCTTAAGGGCAAGCTGGGGCAGGTCAAAGAAGTTCACGCCGGCATTCTCCAATTGCAGGATTATCTTGATCCATTGCCGGCTCAGAATGAACCAGATCCAGCCATTATCGACTGGGATAAATGGCTCGGGCCAGCGCCCAAGATTCCCTTCAACGAAGCCTATTGCCGGGGGCGTTGGCGTAATCACAAGGGGCTCTATTCTGCCTGGCGACTGCCAGAGTGGGGTTCTCATACAATCGATCTTTGTCAGTGGGCTGCCGATGCTGACGGAACGACGCCGATTGAATTTGAGGCTGCGTCCAATAGCCTGCTTCACGCTAAATACGCTAACGGAATCAAGCTGGTGATGCGGCTCTCCTCTGGCAAGGGGGTGGGTAAGTGGATCAAAGGACTGGGAACCTGTCCCGTGCGATTTGTCGGCGACGAAGGCTGGGTGGAAGCGGGTGATCATCTAGGCCTCTCGGCGAGTCATCCTGAGCTTCTCAAAGGCGAGCCCAAAAGCCAGATGCGTGGCACGGATCCACTTCTCCACGTCCGAAACTTCCTCGATTGTGTGAAGTCTCGTGAGCAGCCTGTCTGTAACTCCACAGCTGTCCGGTATGGTCACATGGCCTGCTTCGCCGCTGCGATCAGCTGGAAGCTTGGCCGGAGGGTCACTTTTGACCCCAAGAAAGAAAGTTTCGTTAACGACGCCGAGGCCAACGCCCTGCGTGGCTATCAACGCCGCGCTCCTTTCACGATTTGAGCGATTGGTGAGCAGCGGTGTGAGGACCCTCCGAAAATATGCTTATTCCATAAGAGCGTGCGATACGCATAGAATCTAATGTGTCCTCCCAATGAGCCGTCGTCTGCCGACGTTTCTTCTCTAGTTATGCCTGCTCCAGTCGCTTCTCAGGTAGCGTCACTATTGCGATAACGGACGCTCGTGGATGCAGAGGTAAGGCTCGAGAAGTCGGTGTTTTTGCACAACTCCAGCGCGGTGTTTCTGCCGGCAAGAAGAGTGGACGTCGCCAGAATATCGAATTAGTGGTGAGCGGAGCTGAGGCGCAATATAGCGAGAAATAAACGCAAAAAGGATTCTTTGTTTTCTGGCTCTTTGGCATGAAGAAGGCCAAGGTCCGGTTTGACGTGGGTTTGATCAAAGGGAATTCATGGCGGCACGGAATTTTTGCTCTTTGGTGCCTTTGTGCCATGCAACTTCCTGCTCGTTCGGCGCCGATCGCAGAGGGGGAATTGCGGGGCGTTACGCTCGACCCGGTCCAGTTAAAGGTAGGGGCGACCAAGCTCCTGGAGACCTACTGCGTGTCCTGCCATGGTCCCAAGAAGCAGAAAGGCAAGATACGGTTTGATGTGCTGGAATCCATCGATGCGGTCGATCGCCAGGCCCTATTGGCTCAAGTTCAAGACGTGGTTCATCTCAAAGAGATGCCGCCCGATGAGGCAAATCAGCCAACTACGCATGAGCGGGAATTGCTGCTGCTTTGGGTTAATAGCCAGCTCACGGGCAAAGCCGCGAAGGCCTTGGAGGAGAAGTTACAGCGCTTTGAATATGGTAACGTGGTGCCTCACGAGCAGCTCTTCTCCGGGGATTACGCGAACCTGCCCGGGTCTACGTCAGACCGTCGTTGGCTGATCAGCGAATTCATCTTTAACGAAAAGATCAATCGCCTACTGGACTACCGTCCAGCTCGGACAATTTATGGAAGTCCCCAGCAGGTACACGGAGATAGTGGCGTCCACTGGAGTCCGAAGACGGAGCGTGGTAGCAAGTCTCGCCGTGCGATCACGAACCCTTATCTTCTCCCAGAGAAGGTGGGGGTTCGCTACAGCGCGCACAAGAGGCTCACTACCGGGCACCTGTTGACGATGATCGGGAACGCTAAGCGTGTGGCGGCCCATATGTCGTCCGAGGTCACAATGAAGGCGCGGTATCCCGCCACCTATGCGCTGATGGAGGGTGAGTTAGAGCATCGTGAAATACTGCGCAGGCGTGAGGAATTTCTGAGAACGTATCCCTTCATGGAGCAGTTGCTTCAAGAGATGTATGGAGAGCGGCATGAGAAGCTTCTGCCCAAATTCGTCCGAAAGAAGATTTCTTATCCCGGTCCGCCGAAGCATTCGAACAACCGAATTCAAAAACGCCACCAAAACCTCGAGTTTTTGGAGCGATTTGATAAGGATGACATCCGAGCTATTCTGGAGGGGATCACGACTTACAGCCGTAATTCTTTTGAGGTTCAAGAACTGAAAGATCGATCAGAAACGGACAACCGCGGCAATCTGGTCTGGGCTCCTTATAGCGAGGCCAATCGTGCCGAGTATGATGAGATTATCCGGCAATGCGAAAGAGATTGGTGGAGAGAAGGGGTGAGTGACTACCGTATCGAGAATCGCATCACGACTATGAAGCTGTTCTACGATACGTGGGACATGAAGCGACTCTATCTACATGTCAAGAATGGCAACTTTGGGCGCCCGAAATATATTCCACTGAATGATGCCGAGATGGCTGTGCTCACCGACAAGATCAGGCAGCATCGCAATAAGGGTGATCGCTACAGCGAGATTATCGATAAGTGCCTCGCCGACTGGGATCGGTCCTTCAAAGCGAAGCGTGAGGTGGAGGGTGATCGGGGTGAGGCGTTGGTGGACGGAATGATCGCGGAGCTTTTTGAGGCGATTTTGGAGCGCCTGCCGACGCAGCGAGAGTGTGTTGAAAACGCTGAACAGTTTAATCTCTATGCCGAGAAAATCGGCCGGCAAAAGGCCATTGGGAAGCTTATCGAGTCTCTGGTCCTGAGCTCCGAGTTTGCCTATCGAGACGAATTTGGGCAGGGTGTTGAAGATGCTGATGGGCGGCGGATGATGTCGCCTAGGAGTGCTAGTTATGCGTTGGCTTACGCGCTGACTGATGCGAGTCCTGATGACCAGCTGAAACAGGCAGTAGAGGCAGGGCGGTTGACGACACGGAAGGACTATGAGCGTGAGGTCCGGCGAATGCTGGGCCGCCGCGATCAGTGGTGTGTTATCGACGAAAACGTCCAAGCAGCAAATCTCAATGCAAGCGTCACAAACCAGCCAATCCGCAAGCTGCGCTTCTTCCGTGAGTTTTTTGGGTATCCGAAGGCTCAAGATGTCTTCAAGGATGACTCGCGTTTTGGCGCAGGACGTCACGAGCAGGCGGTCAGCCGTCTCATTGACGAGGCAGACATGCTGGTCGAGCACATCCTTGAACGCGACGAACAGGTTTTTGAGCAACTACTCACGACCGACCGCTTTTTCATTTATCATTCCGGAGATAACAAAGCGATGAAGGCAGGTTCGGAACAGCTGAACAAGGTCTATGAGTATTTTGGGAACCTCGACTGGCAGGACTGGCAGCCGGAGGACATCGCCCCTCACCGGGAGTTTCTGCTCACAATCTGGGAATTTCAGAAGACGCGTGGTGGCGAGAACAAGGCTTTGTTGACCACGCTCAAAAGGATGATGCCGGCCTTGGAGCTTCATTTCGGTCAGGGTCAAGCGAGCGGAATGCCCTATATGAAAATGTCGATGGGGTTCTGGCACGGTGGCAATGTGCTTGGTCGCACCGGCCAGCAGATGCGTGGCGAACAGGTTACCTCCTACTGGAATATCGACTGGAAGACCTGGGACTACCCGTCTTCTCAGCCTGCCTTCGTTCCTAACCGGAAAGGGATTCTTACTCATCCAGCATGGCTTATTGCGCACGCACAGAATCTCGAGACAGATCCGATCCACCGTGGCAAGTGGGTCCGCGAAAAACTGCTGGCTGGGACGATTCCCGATGTGCCGATTACCGTGGATGCAGTGATACCTCCGGATCATCATAAGACGCTCCGCCAGCGGATGGAGATTAGGACCGGCGACTCCTACTGCTGGCGATGTCATCAGAAGATGGACCCACTAGGCTTCGCGTTTGAGAATTTCGACGATTTTGGCAGGTTTCGGACCGAAGAACGTCTCGAGCACCCGGATAATCTCCTGCGAGAAGCCAAGCGTGGTGAGACTAACGAGTTCGGAGCCTCGCTCCCGGTATACAAGACCCTGCCGGTTGATGCTGGAGGTGTATTGGAGGGCACGGGGGATCCCACTCTTGATGGGGATGTTGAAAACGCCTTCGATCTCGTTGAGCGTCTCGCGAGGTCAGACCGGGTCCGCCAGTCAATCATTCGGTATGCCTTTCGCTTTTTTCTCGGTCGGAATGAAACGCTTTCGGATTCCAAAACGTTGATGGATGCGGATAAGGCATATCTTGAAAATGGGGGGAGTTTTGATGAAGTGATTGTGTCTCTTCTGACCTCGGACTCCTTCGTGTTACGCAAATCAAGCCCTACAGAATAAGCAATGTATCTCAGTCGAAGAGAACTCCTGAAGAAAACGGCCCTGGGGACCGCCAGTCTGGCGCTTAGTCCATCATTCAGCCACCTTTTGGGTGCTCCGGTGAATGGGAGAAGTCAAACTCCGCACCGATTTGTGTTTATTCGAAAGTCCAACGGTAATTTGCCTACCCAGTTCGGGCTTCCGTCCTTCTCTCAGCAAGAGTTAAAAAAACACGAGGAGAAGGAAGCCTTCGAGGTGGATCTGGACCGACATGAGTTGCCTGACTGGTTGAAAGGGTTGGACTCCTACAAGGAGAGCATGACCATTCTGCATGGCATCTCCATGTCGGTCAGTGGGGGAGGACATTACTCTTATTCGGGCTGCATGGGGGCATACAAAGCTGGTCGGGATATTCTCAGTAATATTAAGTGGGCAACGGTAGACTTCGAGTTAGCCCGCCTCTTTCCTTCTCCTTTCGGTCATGTCGAGATGTCGTTGGCCGTGCCGCACGGCCGGGACCACCGGACCGGGATCGTTTCGGGGTATTCCGCCCCGGCCGCTAAGCAGCGCAATTACTGCTACGCCGATCCCATGACTGCCTATCAGGAATTATTCAAGTCTGTGATTAATACTGATGAGGCGGGTTCCGACAATGCACTACTCGACTACCTGCACGACAAGGAACAGCGCCGGTTAAAAGGTCTTGATGGAGACGAGCGCCTTAAAATCAGCGACCAGATAGATTCTCTTCAGTCGATCCGCGACCGGAATTCCCAGGTTGGCTCTCTGAGCGAAAAGATCAGGCAATATTTGCCTAAGATTAAGCCCATTCATGCGGACGGTGGTGCCGATGCAACTCTGCCGCAGAAACAGGCAGCCTTTACCGATGTCATTGTTGGAGCGCTAGCCTCGGGGTTGACGAACGTGGTGACCTATACCATCGATGACCTAGGGACAGATATAACCTCGCTCCCGGAGAATGAGCAGAAGACGAGTATCCACCAAATCGGGCATGGAGGGCAGATTTCCGGGGCTGCGAGAATGAGAGACGCGATCAAAACACATCATATGAAGCAGGTGGCCACCCTTGTGAGTCGGCTTAAAGCCATTCCGGAGGGGAAGGGGACGATGTTCGATAACACGACGATTATCTATATGCCCGAGACCGGGGCTGGACATCATGGCCCGGATACCGAGGCCCCAATGGTTCTTTTGACGGGAAGTAACTCCAAGCTTGATCTTGCAGGTCGCTACGTTCGGCTGCCGTTCCATGGAACGGAGGGGCACAAGACACTGAGTAACTGGTATACGACGCTGCTCAATGCCTATGGCAATCCAATTCAGCACTATGGAGATCTCGACCTGACCATGCAACGTAATCGCCTGGAGCAACGCGGGGCGATCAATCGATTCCTAACTTAAAAAATCGATAGGACGGTAACCGCGACGCGAATAGTCAGCGCCCTGATTTTGGTTCTGGCACTTATCAGTCTCTTAACCACTATTCCCGGTAAGAAATGAAAAAGCGTGGTTTAGTTTGTCTCGCACTGCTGCTCCTGCCTGAGGCCTTGGTGGGTCAGGTGCACTATTTCGAAAACGGGCGCCCCTGGAATCAGAAAGCGGGCTCGGGACCGGACGCCGAAGTGAATGGTTGGTTCTACAACCTTGGCATCACTGGGATGCGGGCCGAGCTCATTGCCAAGGATCCGAAATTCCTGCTTGTCCGGCATGTGTTCGATGGAGGTCCCGCCGCGGGCAAGGTCAGAGTGGGCGATCTTGTAGTGGGGGCCAACGGTCGCGCCTTTGAGACACCCCACCGGAATGGCTACGGGATGAAGGTTTTCGGCCCAGACGGGCCCCTTTTCGACTTTGCGATGGCGTTGGAGGAGAGCCAGAGCAACGCTCGGAACGGCCGTTTGGATCTGGATCTCCAGCGGAAAGACGAGGTTCTCAAGGTTACTCTGGATGTCGGCACCCACTACGGCACCTATGGCCCGAATTTCCCAACCGATTGCGCGAAGAGCACCCGCCTTCTGAAAGGGCTTCTTGATTATCTTTTAAAGACCCAGCGAGACGATGGCTCTTGGGGGAGTCCTCCGCATGATACCTTTGCTCCTCTTGCTCTGCTGGCCAGCGGCGAACAGAGACACATCGACCTCGTCAGAAAGAACGCGAAGTTTCACGCCCGAACTACCAAGGCCAAGGATCGGAGTTGGCTTATCAATTGGCGCTACATGGCGGCAGCCATTGTAATGAGCGAGTTCTACCTCGCCACCGGTGAGGAGTGGGTGCTACCGGAGCTCCAAGAGGTCTACGATTTCCTGATTTCGAGCCAGTATGTGGACATGTCCCAGATCGACGAGAAGTCACGCGAGACTCACCCAGGGGCGGTCCCCAAGGACAAGATGGGTGCTCACGGTGGCTGGGGACACAACCCTGGGTTTGAGGGTTACGGGCCGATCAGTATGCTCACTGGGCAGGGCGCACTGGCCTTCGCCATGATGAAGCGCTGCGGTATCGAGGTGGATCGTGAGCGTCACGACAAGGCTTATGAGTTTCTTGGCCGGTCTTCTGGTCGTAACGGCTATGTCTGGTATGCAGACCAGGCAGCCGGCCACGACAATTGGGCCGACATGGGTCGCACCGGAGCGGCCGGCATCGCCAACGCCATGAGTCCCTACAACGACGACAGGTATCTCGAGCGGGCCCTTGCTCACGCAAAGGTGATTGGCAGGCATCCGGAGAGCTTTCCAGACACCCATGGATCTCCGGTCATGGGCATGGCATATGCCGCTACTGCAGCTCATCTCGACCCTGCGAGCTTCCGGCGCTTGATGGATAAGAATAAGTGGTGGTTCATTCTGTCACAGTGTCTGGATGGAACCTTCTATTACCAACCGAACCGTGACAATGCGGGCTACGGTGCTGATTCCCGCCTTTCGGCCTCCGCGGTGACGGCCTTCATCCTGTCGCTGGATAAAAAGAGCTTGTGCCTTTCGGGGAAGAAGCCGGACCGTTGAGTGGAGGCGGGTTGGCTTGTCGGCACTCGAGGCCTTTCCCTGACCGATGCAGTTCTGAATAATACTGTCCTTGAAAGAACATCCTCTTTTCATGATGCGATTCGCTGTCCTTGCGGGAATGATGACGATTTTTGGCGCAGTCTGGCCCGTATTGTTCAACGGCGGCAGCGCAGCCGGGGAGTTATTGGTGCGAACGCATGAGGTAGAAGCGGCCGGTGATGCTGACTTCGAGGCGATGATGGAGGCCGAGCTTTATGGGGAAACAGGGAAGCTCGCAGGTCCTTTTATCGAACGCGATCCAGGATCCACCACTGGGCATGTGTCGCTACTGCGGGATCTGGATCGCGGAGTGGCTGTCCTGTGCCTATTACTGGTTGTAGGGCTGCCGTTTCTCTGTGGTAAGTGGCCCAAGTTGGCGTGGCTATACCTTTTGCCGGCCGGGTGGTTGCTGATGAACGCGCATGCCAGTGCAATGAATGGTGGTAAGGCCTTTGCGGCTTTGGCAGTACCAGCCCACGCAACGCGTTGGGGAATGTTTGTGGTATTGGCAATGTTGCTCTCGCGGAAATCGCAAACTGATCCCGTCGTAAACTGGGTGCTGCGCATTACGTGTGCGCTGACGTTTGCCATCCATGGCTGGGAGGCGTTCCAGCTCAGTCCGCCATTTCAGGATCTTCTGTATGCCACATTTGGGCACGTTGGGATTGGGCTCTCGGAGCCGGTGTGTCATGGTCTTCTTCGTGCCATTGGTGTGATGGACCTTCTACTCGCTCTGGGTGTTACGGTCATTCATTTTCGTCCGCTTCTACTGTGGATGGGGTGTTGGGGGTTAATCACTGCTGCAAGCCGCCCTATCGCTATGGGATTCGATGCTTGGCCCGAGTTCGCCATGCGTTTACCCAATAGTGCAGCGCCGTTGTTGGTGGTATTACTCGGTATGCCGGCGGCACTTTCACTGTATCGTTCTAAAAGCACCACGCAGCAGGAACCTGCTACGTAATGAAGAAGAGATCTACAAAACTACCCCTTATGAATACTAATCGAGTAAGCTTTATCGGAGCGAGCCTCAGCTTCTCTCTGATCGTCGCTGTGCATGCGGAGGATATCACCTTGGCGAAACTAGACGTCAAAACTCTGGTATCAAAGATGACGCCGCTCAAGGGTACAACCCCGGCGCAGTGGCGGGTGGTATGGACCGGTGATGCCAGCCGAGAGGCGACGATCTCCTGGACGACTGCTGAACCTGGAACCAAGCATATTGTTCACTATGGAGCTGAGTCTGGAGGGGACGACAAGAAATTCGCGCTGAGTCAAACCTGTCAGTCCAACGGGGCCTACAGCATCGAGCAGCCCAAGCCGCAAAAGCCCAAGGAAGGAGAATCAGCCGCAGAAGCTGCCAAGCGAAACTCACGGATGAAGATCTCTCCGGCCTATTATCATCACGCCAGAATCAAGAATTTGAATCCGGATACATGCTACTATTTTGTTCTGGAAAGCGACGGGGAGCAGTCCAGGGAGTTCTATTTCCGCACGGCTCCTGCTGAAGGGGATGACTTTACCCTGATTCACGGAGGTGACTCGCGTAGTGGCCATGCCGATCGTTGCCGGATGAATTTGCGCATTGCCGCGCAGGCGGCCTCGGAGACCAAGGTGTTGGCCTTCGCGCATGGCGGAGACTACATCGTGACAGGTTCAAAGTGGGAGCAATGGCGCTTATGGCTCAGTCAGCACGAGCTGACGACGCTAAAGGATGGTCGCGTGCTGCCCATTATTCCGACTAAGGGGAATCATGATGGCGGTAAGAATGGACTCTACTTCGAGGTGTTTGACTTAGCTGAAAAGACAGAGCGTTGGCATACAACCATGCTCGGAAAGGATGTGGCGCTGGTGACTCTTGATACGAACTCGGCGGCAGGAGGAGCCCAAGCGGAATGGCTGGAGGCCGAGATGAGACGTCTCAGGCCGGAGGTTCGTTGGTTGCTCGTGCAGTATCACCGCCCCATGTATCCTGCTGTAAAGGGCCCAGCCAAGCATGCGCCCATCTTCTGTCCACTATTCGACAAATATAATGTCGACATCGCATTGGAGTCAGATGGTCACTGCATGAAGCGGACGGTCCCAATTCGCGACGGTAAGAAGGATCCCTCCGGCATTGTGTATGTAGGTGAGGGGGGGCTTGGTGTCGGCCAGCGAAAGACTAGTGAGGATCGGTGGTATATTAACGACGGCGGTAAGGCGGGCAGCGAACACCACGTCATCCAACTTGACTTTACGCCTGACAATATGCGAGTGCGTTTCATTCTGATGGATGGTTCGGTATGGGACGATCATATGATCAAGGTACGTAAACGCTGATCGCCGTGGTAGAGACCGTCTACGGCAGACTTCACCGATAAAGGAGGGGATCTATCATTACACCCAAACAGCGAGCGAGGATCTCGCCAGGTCCGAGGCCCACTGTTTAATTCAGAGGGTGATGATGAGAAAGTGGAGGCGAGGGGAGTCGAACCCCTGTCCTGGAGACTTTTCGCGCAAGCGTCTACATGTATAGCGGCCAGTTGGTGTTTAAGGGAGCCAGCCTCTGTCCGCCAGTCTGGTTCCCCGATTATCCTGTTTAGTCTTACAGGTCGACCCGGATACCCGGCCTCTCTGCCAGCCTGCTGGTGGTCGCGGACTGCCGTAGCAGGCGTTCGACAGTCCACGTCGCTGTCAATTAAGCAGCGAGTGCAAGCTCGTTGGAGTCTGCAGTTATGTTTTTTGATCGGCTTTTTAGGAGGCCAACCGATCAACCTCCACATGCAACCTGCGTTTCCAACCTTCAGTCGAAACCGTGGCGCCCCCGATTTCAGGGTGTGACGTAAATATGCCTTTAAAAATTTAATAATCAAGCTCGGGTGCGCCCTCTGGCGTTGCTCTGTGGCTCAGTTCCCTGAGCTGCCAACACATAATGTCCTCCCGGGCCCTCTCGTATCATCGGATCACACGGGTTGGCTCCTAGGTGATTGTCTTGTCGGTCACGCTCGATATACTTGGGGAGTCTGATTAGAGAGCTTGGCACAATCCTATGTTGAATATCTTCGGAAGCGCGCAAAGCGGATTCTGTGACCGGCAGTCACGGCGAAACTTTATCAAGGTGGGGGCGCTTGGTATGGGCGGTTTAAGCCTTCCGCAGCTGCTGCAAGCCGAGAGGGAAGCAAAGAACGGTCGCTCTCACAAGGCGGTCATCATGATCTACCTGCCGGGGGGGCCGCCTCACCAGGACATGTATGATCTGAAGGTCGATGCCCCATCCAATATCCGCGGGGAATTTAGCCCCATATCGACGAATGTGCCAGGAATCCGGATCTGTGAGCACTTGCCCCGGATGGCGGCGATGGCAGACAAACTTGTCTTCGTGAACTCGCTTGTGGGTTCTATCGGGCAGCATGCGTCTTTTCAGTGCACCACCGGACGGAGTAGCAATAATCAGCCTGCAGGGGGCTGGCCTGAGCTTGGGACAGTGATTTCGCGTCTGCAGGGCGGAAAGAAACAAACCGTGCCAAATTACGTCAATCTCTCTCCAAAGATGAAGCATACGCCCTACAATTTTGGAAAGAACAGCTTCGTGGGAGTCGGGCACCGGGCGTTCATGCCATCAGGCGAAACTAAGTCGGATATGACACTCCAGGGCATCACGATGGAGCGTTTGGAGGATCGGCGTGCCTTACTTCGGAGTTTTGACGGGTTGCGTCGTAATCTCGATGCGAGTGGGATGATGGAGGGGTTGGACGCCTTCCAGGAGGAAGCGTTTGATCTTCTCACTTCCAGTCGCCTGCTTGAAGCCCTCGATCTTAGCAAGGAAGATCCTAAGGTTCGGGAGCGCTACGGAAAGGGAACAACTAAGGTGCAGGGGGATGCCGCTCCGCGCATGAATGAACAGTTTCTTGTCGCCCGGCGCCTCGTAGAAGCGGGTGCTCGAGTAGTGACGGTGAGTTACAGCTTCTGGGATTGGCACGGGAGTAATTTTTCAAGAGCCAAGGATAATTTCCCGGATTTTGATAGGGCCCTCACTGCGCTGGTTGACGATCTGCATGACCGTGGAATGGATGAGGATACAACCGTGATTGCCTGGGGTGAATTCGGACGGACCCCGACTATCAATGAGAAGGCGGGCCGGGACCATTGGCCGCGGGTGGCTAACGCTCTGCTGGCATGTGGCGGAATGCGAACGGGACAAGTGATTGGTACGACAGATCGTCTGGGGGGAGAGGCCGATGAGCGGCCTGTGCACTTTCAGGAGATGTTTGCAACCCTGTATCACAACATGGGGATCGATATTAACAAGGCCACCCTGCCTGATTTGAGTGGTCGGCCCCAGTTTCTCGTGGATACGGAGCACCAGCCGCTTCCGGAGGTGATCTGATAGCGACGACGTTAAGACTGGCAAGCTCCAAGGTATGTCCTGGAGGGAAGAGCGATCTCAGCTGCAATACTGAAACGGCCTAAGGTTGCCGTCTCTAAAAGAGTTGGGCACCGAGAGCGTCGTTGGTGGCATTGATATCGTCGATTCCCGATTGTACTGCCGCTTCGCAGTCCTGGGTGAGGTCTGCGATTGTCTGGCGGGCTTTGGATCGAAACGGTTCAAGGCGTTCGCGAAGGTCGATCGGGTTGCCGAGCTGAACGATGCAGCGCCGCTTCCCTGCAGGGTGAAAGGTCAGGGAGTGAACATCCTCACGAAGGCGGGCTACCGTTTCGGCGACCCGATCAAGTGTCGGTTTGGAGGCCATGTATCCGCCCTGATAGCCAAGAATCCTGAGGGCGAGAATCGCCTCATCGGCCCAGAGGGTGGCTGCTGGGTGGTCGACCTTCCGGTCGGGGTCAATGCGAATGCCATGAATAGTGGACCGGATCCTCCGAATTCGTTCTGTGAGACCGGATCCGGGTTTGCTCTGAATCTCAATTTTCTCCTCCAGAGAGTTAATGATCTGTTCGGCGGCATTGTGGATTTGTTCGTCTACCGGGGAGGTTTGCTCGCTGGAGCTGTAGCCGCGTTGTCGCAGGAAACGTTCGAGGGCGGTGGTGCTGATCCGGAGAAGTTCATCTCCGAAGTCGGCCTCGGGCTTGAGTTCCGTTTCGAAACGGCGGGCCAGCTCGTCGAGAGAACTTCTAAGTTGGTCCCGGATGTCTTCGATATAGGTGAACTTCATGGAGACCGGGACGGCATAGACAGGATGGCTCTCGCCCAGTTTTTTCTGAGCACTCAGAGCGATGTAGGAGGCTCCTTCGGCGAAGGGCGCGACTGCATCGTTACAGAAATAGACATTTCCTTCCGGAAAGATGATAAGGGGGTGCTTGCCTTGAATAAGAACATCGGTCGCACACTTCATGGATTTTCGGTCGCTTCCTTCGCGATCGACACTAAAGGCGCCAGTGCGCTGCATGATCCATGACTGGATCCGGCTGCGAGCGAACACATCGTAAGCCGCCATGAAGGACGGTTGTATTCCGAGGCGGCGAGTGACCTCGGACATAACCTGAGGATCGCTGTGGGTGGAGTGATTAGGGAGAAGCAGGATGTGGGCATCTTTTCCGCATAATTGACGGAAAGCGTCCTGCCCCCGGATTTCCAAATCCTCGATGAGGTGGCGTTTGCTGGGAAGGGCGACTTTTCCGATGACCCACTGGGTGAGGGAGATCAAGAAAGGGTTGGGCTTGGGGGGGACAAAGCGGTAGGGAAGATCTTTAAATTCCAGCATCCTTCTAGCAGTTTACGTTTCTGTGATAGAAGGACAAGAAAACGCTAAGGGAGCTGTGACTTGAATAGGCCGGTGATTTGGGGTGGCATAGAGGCGTGCAGGAAAACTGGATTCTTCGCCCGGGTCGCAGGGAAGATGGTCCCGGACTGGTTCGTTTGATTGACGAGGTCTACAGGGAGTATGGAGATGAGGCGGATGTGGATGGATATGACCGCGACCTGCTTGATGTCGAGGCTGCCTATCGGCAGAAGGGAGGAGAGTTCGTTGTTCTGGAGGAGGATGGGGAGATCGTGGGAGCACACGCAACCCAGCCGATTGATCTGGAGAAGGGTCTCCTGACCTTTCGCAGACTCTACCTGCCGGCTAGGGTGCGGGGAAGCGGGGCGGGGAAATTCCTTATGGACTGGGCGGTACGGTGGAGCAGGGACAATGGCTATCGGCGTGTAGAGTTCTGGTCAGATACCCGCTTTTCTCGCGCACATCGATTTTTCGAGCGCTATGGATTTGAGAGAGGCGGTGTTCGTCATGTAGAGGAAGGCAAATTGAAATTCTCCGAGTATTTCTTTGCGTTGTCGCTCTGAGTGTTGACGCTATACGGCTTTAGATATGTGGCGGATAGTCCATCTGACATCGTGGTTGTTTTGTCTGAGCATCCTTGGTGCGCAGGAGAATGAATCTCCGGAGGCGCTTCTTGATGCGCTTCTTCCTAACGCGAGAAAAATAGAGGAGTTCGATCGCCTCGTTGATGATCTCGGGGCAGACGGTTTCAAGGTGCGCGAAGAGGCGATGGACCGGCTTCTTGAAGCTCCGCTGATCCCTGATCGGGTGTTGCAACGCGGTTTGAAGAGTGAAGAACCAGAAATCAGGGCGAGAGTGAGAGAGGTTATCAAGCAGGGAGGGATAGCCAGGAGTGAGGCTGTGTTCCGAAGGGCCTTGGAACTTCTGGCGGCAGGAGAAGAGAAGGGGTTGCTTAATAAGGTGGCGGCTGTTCTTGAGGGTGGGTTGACGGTGAATGGGGCACTCGCTGCCCGTGTCGGATCCAAGATTTCCTTACCGGAAGACGCGGAACTGCTTGGCAGGCTCGCAGGTGCGGGTTCCACCAGTGCGCGTCGAATGGCCGCAGCGGGAGCGGAGGCTATCGAGGAAGCGGGGATGGGTATCTTGCGGGATCTCCTCGAGGATACGGAAGAGTCGGTTAGGATGCAGGCGGCCGTGGGCCTCGCGAATCTGGGGCAGATTGCTGGAGCACGCGGCTTAGCGGAGTTTCTGGACTCGGAATCAACGGTGGCTCGTATTCGTGCGTGGGAGGGGTTGCAGGCCTTAACTGGCAGGAATTTCGGTTACAGTCCTATCGACCGGCCAGATATAAGGAAGGCTGCCCGACAAAAGTGGGAGGAGTTTCTCAAGGGAGAGTTCGTGCTTAAGGGGAGAGTGGGCGAATCGAGGGCGATCGCGCTTTTCAATGGTAGAAACCTGGCTGGGTGGACGCACTACCGCAGAGGAAATGAGGTCGCACCCAATGAGGGAACTTGGAAGGTGGAGGATGGGGTCCTGCGTTGTCCCGGGGAAGGGCCGGGTGACTTACGAACCAACGCGGAATTTGAGGATTATGTCCTGGTGGTGTCCTACCGGGCCTCGCAACCGGTAGCAGATGGCGGAATCGGGGTAATGATGACACCCCGGGAGGGGCAGCCAGCGGTTGGTTTCCGGAGGGACGGGGGAGATTACCTCGAGGTGCAATTATTGCCGGGCCGTTCGGGGGATCTCTATAAGATCGGGGGATTTCAGGCAAAGGTCGAAGGCAAAGAGCTCGGCTTCGCTCAGCGCCGAATGAGGGAGGTAAAGGAACCGTTGAATGAGTGGCACGAGATGCGCCTTGAGGTTCGTGATGGCTTGGTGAGGGTTTATCTCAATGGCCTTCTCGTGAATGAAGCGGTCGGGCATGAGAAGCCGGGACGAATCCTCCTGCGGGAAGAGCGCTCGAAGTTGGAATTTCGTCAGGTCACACTGCTTCCGGTAGGAGGGTGATCCCGGACAAGAAAGAGGCAGCCTGCCGGAAGTGGAGATCGTGGAGCCCTTTTTGACTAAGGTTTCGGTAATTCAGCGGGACCTGGGATCTCATTCCGGCAGAGGCTGCCTGTCTGTATTTCTAACCGGCTCGTCTGGTGGTGATTTCCAAAAAGTATCAAATTGTGAATAACTCCGTTCGTTTTTTTAAGGGAGGTGAAATTTACGAACTCCTTTATTGCATTGGGAGAAGGCAACTGGCCAACTTAGACCCATGTCCAGCACGAAGAATGTCCTCGCAGAAGGGATTGAGATTACCGGGACGATTAAGTTTCAGAATGACATGATTATTGATGGGAAAGTGGATGGGGAGATAAAGTCCGACCAAGGATCGCTGACGATTGGCGAAAATGCTCGGATCAAGGGAGACATTAAGACCGGAGAGGTGAAGCTCTTCGGGAGAGTGAAAGGTGCGATTCACGCGGAGAGGTGCGAGTTGAAAGCGAACTCGAAGCTCGATGGTGATATTACGACCGGAAGCCTGAAAATGGACGAGGGAGCCATCTTGTCCGGAAAGATGCAGACCGGCGGGTAGGTGCTTTCCTGTTGGGAAGCTGATGGTGGGGTGCGTGGGACCTTAGTTGTCCTCGCTTCGGAAGGTTCGAAGGTAGTCGACCAGTTTGCTGATGCGCTGGCTTACGCTTTGCTCCTCGAGCAGAGCTTGTCTGACGTCGGAATCTTGGACGAATTGCTGAGAAACAGCATCGGCCATGACCTCCGGCTCTGGAGCCCGGTCGAGGATCTTCCTGACTTCGGAAACAAGCTCGTCCGGCAGGCCTAGAAGAATGGCTTCAACGGCCTCGCGAAGACTCCGAGTTCTCTCACCGCTAGCCGATTCTTCGAGCGGAGTAGATTTGACGGGGCGGACTCGGGCATAAGGAAAAGGTTTTTCTCCCAACCACTCGATAAAGCGGACCCGGCAGAGTCCATGAAGTAAAAGATTGGAGCGACCTTCATGGTCCTCGCGAGAAGCACGAATCAAACCAGCGGTACCTACCGGCGCCGTGCAGGATTCAAGATCTGTGGTTTCCGTAGCGGTCAAGGTTCCAATACAAAATACACAGCTCCCCTCGACTGCCTCGGTCAGCATCTGACGGTAGCGAGGTTCAAAGATGTGCAAGGGCAGGGCTCCATGAGGGAACAGCGTGCACTCTGGAAGGAGCAGCGCGCCCAAGGTGTCAGGAATTTGTATTGGATCCACAGGAAAAGTCTGAGCAGGAGAAATGCCAAGGCAAGGAGAGGAAAATTTTGCTCGAGGCTACCGCGACACTTTTGCCCGCAATCGTAACGATGCAACTGTTTTACTTCAAAGTTCCCGTCGCATAAGAAGTGTATTGCGTGAGCGCTTTGAATTTGCTCACTGATTCTATGAAGTTACTGATGGTCCGAGTGTTACACCTTCTGATGGTGATGGGGTTTGTCGGGTTTCAAAGTGGTCTCAGGGCACAAACTTTGAGTGAAATGTTGACTGAATGGGATTCTGCCTGGCCGCAGCGGGCTGGGATTACGGCAGTTGGTTATTCGCAGAAACAGGATTACTCGCTGGACAATTTCACGATCGACTTGCCTATCGAAGTTGACCCAACGCTCCTCCTCTCGGAGATAGAAAACGACGTGTCTCAATGGGGGACAAAGGCGGATTTCTGGATTCTACCCTTCCTGAATGTTCATGCCATGGTTGGAGTGGTCGATGGGCAGACGGGTGTGGGGCTGACGCCGGCAGCGGTTGAGCTGATCGGCACCGACCAAATTGCCGTCAAATACGATGGCACTGTGTATGCGGGTGGAACAACCCTCGCTTACGGACAGGACTGGTGGTTTTTATCCGTTACCGGTATTTACGCCTACACCGACGTTAAAGGGGAGATAGAGTCGATCCCTAGCTGGATGATCATGCCCAAGTTCGGTGTGCGCCGGGAGGCTTTAGAGCTCTGGTGCGGAGCCACTTATCAGAGTGTCGCAGAGCGTCAATCGGGGGTTTTTGACCTGGATGGTCTCGTTCTCAATTATGATCTAGAGCTCGAGGCCAAAGAGGGATGGAATGCCCAACTTGGATTCCGTTACAGATTTTCGGATAACGTGTTGCTCACTCTTGAAGCCGGGTTGGGTAATCGAAAGTCCGTGACTGGGCATCTCGAATGGAGATTTTAGATCTCTCCACAGGTGGGGAGGGCTCAGGACCTTCTTCTCAGATAAGGTGATTGGGAAAATCAGTAACCCGCTCGCAGGCCAGTTGTTCCATAACTTGTTGGAGCTGCCGCTTAATCATGGAGATGGTGTGATCGCCACCCGAACGACCGAGCGCGCCTACTCCATACATGAAAGAACGCCCAAGGAACGTGAAACGAGCGCCACTGGCCAGAGAGCATGCAATATCAGGCCCTCCTCGCAAGCCACTGTCGATCATGACGGTAAGCTTGTCTCCGTAGGATTCGGCGAGGGAAGGAACCGGCCTGATTGTCGATTGTCCTGCGTCGAGTTGCCTTCCACCGTGATTGGATGCGATAATGCCGTCCGCCCCTAAACGGTGAACTTTTTCGCAATCTTCCTCGTTGACGATACCCTTGACGACGAGTTTTCCGTTCCAGCGATCCCGGATAGCCTTAATGCGGTCCTCGTTCAATCTGCCCGAGAAGGTCTTGTTCATGAAGAGACCGAGATGCTTCATGCTGAGACCCTTGGGGATGTAGGGAGTCATTGTTTTGAATTTAGGCACTCCCGCGGCCAGCTGTGAAAAAGACCAAGTTGGGTGCAGCATCATCTGAATGACATTCCTCGGGGTCATTCGAGGAGGAATAGATAGGCCATTCCGAATTTCCTTGGGTCGATACCCGAATGTCGGCGTGTCAGCGAGAATGACGAGAACGGGGCAGCCCGCAGCGCTGGCCCTTGCAAGGATCTTATCTCTCAACTCGTCTTCTGCGGGGTGATAGAGCTGGAACCATGCTTTGCCCCCTGTAATTTCAGAGACTTCCTCGATACTGGCAGTGCCAACCGTGCTGAGAATAAATGGAATATTATGTTCCGTTGCCGCCTTGGCCAGAATCTCGGTGGAGCGAGGCCACATCAGGCCTTGAAGACCAATGGGAGCGATGCCGAAGGGTGCGTCATAAGTCTGACCGAAGAGCTCGGTGCGAAGATCGGAGCCCGCGTAATCACGAATATAATAAGGCTGCAGACGAATATCGCGGATCTCCTCGGTGTTGCGTTGCAGGTTAATATTGGAATTACACCCACCCTCAAGATAGTCAAAGGCGAAGCCCGGCATGCGGCGCCGAGCCTTATCCCGAAGATGTTCGATGGAGGGGTGTCTTGAGTTAATGGGCATAGGACGCAGCTTTGCTTTTAAAGGAGGCTCTGAAATCGCTGGAGGTTATCCTCCCAGGGAGTTGGATCGGAAGGGGAGAAGACCTTCAGAGGAATGGATTGCCTGATAAGCTCTCTTCCCGCAGCAATGTCGGGCAGGTCACCTGTGGCAACCATCTGGGTTATCAAATTTCCGCATGCGGTAGCCTCGATGGGGCCTGCGTGGACAGGAACTCCACAGCACGTGGCGATAGATTGAGCAAGGAGCTCGTTTTTAATGCCGCCTCCACCCATGTGGATTCGGTTCAGGTTCTTGCCAGTAATTTCTCGTAGCTGATCGAATCGTACCCGGTGCTTGAAGGCAACGCTTTCGGCTACCAGCCTGAGTATCTCGCCCTTTCCTCTGGGAGGCTTCTGGCCGGTGTCTCGACATAGTGTCTGAATTCTCTCAGGCATGCCGCCGGGTGATTTAAGTGCATCATGATCCGGATCCACAAGTGATCCGAAGGCCGGAGCGTTTTCCGCGAGCTCATCCAGCTCGGCGTAGGATGATTTATCACCTTCAGAGCGCCATTGACGTACGCACTCCTGAAAGAGCCATGCCCCAGAAATATTACGAAGGAAACGCGTGGTGTTCTCTACACCTTGCTCGTTGGCCCATCCAACACGGAAAGCTTCCTCGGTGAGAATAGGATCGCTAAGCTCGGTTCCAATAATTGACCACGTGCCCGAGGATATAAAGGCATAGTCACCGTCTCCGGGAATTCCGGTGACCGCAGCACCTGTGTCATGAGTAGTGGTTGCAATCACAGGAAAATCCCCGCCGAGGTTGGTCGCTACAACCTCTCGAAGGTTGCCTAGAGGTGTTCCGGGCTCGACGACTTCACCAAATATCTTTCGGGGAAGCCCCAGTCCGTCAATCACGTCCCACGCCCAATCCTTGGTGATTGGAGAAAACAGCTGAGTGGTGGAGGCGTTTGTGCGCTCTACCGAGATGCGACCCGTGAGCCAATAAGCGAGAAGGTCGGGAATCATGACAAAATGGGAAGCATTCAAGAGAGCGGCACCATCCCTCACAGCTTCGCTGAGAAGCTGATGGGAGGAATTGAGGAAGAAGGGCATGATTCCTGTCTCTTGATACATCTTGGCGTTCCCGTAGCGGCGCTCACATTCCTGCTCCATCCCGTCAGTCCGGGAGTCCCGATATTGATGGGGGAGCCCGAGGAGACGACCCTGCGCGTCCAAGAGAGCGAAATCCACTCCCCAGGTATCAATTCCAAGAGATTGAATCCTCTCGCCATATCTCGCGACCGCCAATTTGAGGCCGTAAAGGATTTCCCGGTAAAGGCCTACGACATTCCAAACCAACCCGCCTGGTAAATTGGTCCCGGGATTCTCGAACCGATGGACTTCTTCGAGATCTAGATTTTTCAGGTCGGTCCGACCCGCCAAGAGACGTCCACTACCCGCTCCAAGGTCAATCGCGAGGTACACCTTATCGTTCATGGCTTTAGCGAGGGTTGAGGATCTGGGCTTCTTTGAGCTTCAGCAGATAAAACACACCGGCCAAGGGACAGGGTCAGGATACGTTTTCGAAGCGGAAGAGAAGTTAAGTGGGTCAACACCTTAGCAGGGACCCCATCAGGCTTTCAACACTTCAATCTGCTGATTGGTAAGAGCGGCGATGAATCCCGGATCACTGTCCTCATTGGTTATGACAGTAGTAAGCTCGGAGATTTCAGCGAAGAAGAAAGACGACTTGAGTCCAATCTTGGTGGAGTCCGCAAGGCAGAAGACATTCTCCGAACATTCGATCACTCGTTCCTTGAAGGATGCCTGCCGGGAGTTGGTCTCAGAGATTCCCCGCTCTAGGTGAATTCCATTACAGGAGAAGAACATCTTGTGGATATTGTGCTTACGCATAGTGGACTCTGCTGGCAGGCCTATGTAAGAGCGGGATCGTGGCTCGTAGATTCCTCCGGTGCAGACGATATCGATTCCCTCTCGATCTGCGAGGGCAGTAATTACATTATGAGCATTGGTTAGGACGGTCAGGTGGAATCCCGGGAGATGTTCAACAAGGGTGAGAGCAGTTGAAGACGCATCGATAAAGATCGTATCATTAGGTTCGATCTGCTTTGCTGCAAGACGGGCGATGGCGGTCTTTGCGTCTCGATTCACTTGCTTACGCTCGTTGAGAGCAAGCTCCACCCGGCTTTGATTTGGGCGAACCGCTCCTCCGTGGATACGGAGGAGCTCACCCCTTTGCTCTAAGCTTTCGAGGTCTTTCCGCACTGTTTCGTCTGTGACCTCGAGTGTCGTCGCAAGATCTGTGGTCCTCACGGACTCTTCCTCCGAGAGCTTGGCGATAATAAACGATTGGCGTTCAATGGGTAGCATCAGAATAGGGGGTTGAACAGGGTTGGGAAATTCTGCGTTTGAGTTGGGAATATCTTGGAATATGATTGACTAGTCAAGAAAACCCAAGCATACCCGTGTCGATTTCTGGAAAATGCCAGTTGATTCCAACATTCCCCGGGCAGTCGTTGAGCATATGGTTCGCGAGCAGGTCTACGCGAAGCTCGGAGTGGCTCTCCCAAGCTCTGCGTCCGCTCCGAACGGTTTGGTTGTTAACGTCAGCGCGAGACACTGCCATCTGTCGCCGCGGGCGGTGGAGGAGCTTTTTGGGCCTGGCTATGAATTGACACCGATGAAGAGTCTTTACCAGACCGGTGCCTTCGCAGCGAAAGAGACTGTCACTCTTGTTGGACCGCGGAGTCGAGTCATCTCTAATCTCAGGATTCTTGGTCCCTGCCGGGAGTTCAATCAGGTTGAATTGGCATACACGGATGCCATCGCTCTTGGCTTTGATATTCCTCTTCGCCTTTCAGGTGATATCCAGGGGAGCCCCGGATGCATGCTTATGGGGCCCAAGGGCTTTTTCGAGATGCCTGAGGGTGTGATCCGCGCAGCGCCCCATGTCCACATGAGTCCAGAAGATGCTGCTTACTATGATGTAAGCCATAAGGACACGATGAAGATGAAAGTTCATGGCTCCTGCCCAGTGACTTTTGAGAACGTGGTTGTCCGAGTGGACTCCAGCTTCAATCTCGAGGTGCATATTGACACCGATGAAGGGAATGCCTGCGGGCTACAGACAGATACTTACTGTGAGCTTATCAAATAGCTCGCGAAACGATGAACCAAACAACCAAAGGATAAGAATATGAGACAAGCTCTCGGACTAGTTGAAACAAAAGGATACGCCGGCAACGTAGAGGCCGCTGATGCTATGGTAAAAGCTGCGGATGTCAGCTTCATCAAGCAGATCTCCATCGGAGCAGGATTCCTGACCACGATCGTGCAGGGAGATGTGGGAAGCGTAAAGGCGGCAGTCGACGCTGGAGCCGAAGCTGCTGACAAGGTGGGAGAGTTGATTAGCTCTCACGTCATTCCCAGACCCCATGAAGATCTTCTGAAACGTTTTGATCTCTCATAACCAAAAACCTCTGAAATCATGGCTAAACAAGCAGTAGGAATTATAGAAACGCGGGGCCTGGTCTCGATAATCGAAGCCTCCGATGCCGCGCTGAAGGCAGCAGACGTCTCGATGCTGGGATGGACAAAGATTGGAGCCGGACTCGTTACCGGGTTTTACGCTGGTGATGTCGCAGCAGTAAAGGCGGCGATAGATGCGGGTGCGGAGGCGGCCTCGCAGGTAGGTGAGGTTGCCTCTACCCAGGTGATCCCTCGCCCTCACGAGGATCTCTCGAAATTGGTGGAAATGTAATCTCGGCTCTCCCCCGCAATCATCGTGAAGATTCTCGTAGCCAACCTTGGCTCAACGTCTTTCAAATTCCGCCTATTTGAAATGGGTGAGGATGAGGAGAGTCAGTTGGCAGAGGGTGGGTATGAGCGTGTCTCCGATCATGGAGAGGCCATTCGTGATGCTCTCGTATCGCTGGAAAACGATGGAGTCGCATCCCCGGGTGAGATCGAAGCGGTGGGATTTAAGACTGTGCTCGGACGGGGTTTAAGTGGATGTGTTGAGGCTGGTGACGAGGTGATCGAGGCCCTTGAGGGTTTTGCCGACGTTGCGCCGGCGCATAACCCGGCCTATGCAGATGGGATCAGGCAGTTCCGGGAAATCCTTCCCGAAGCCCGTCGGGTTGCTCTTTTTGAGACTGCATTTTACCAATGGCTGCCGGAGGCTGGGCGACGATATGCCGTTCCCCAGGCATGGTATGATGTCGGCATCAGGCGGCATGGCTTTCATGGAGCGAGTCATAAGTTCATTGCCGAGAGATCTGCGGAGATGCTGGGACGTCCCGACGTTGCGAAGCTTGCTCGTGGGCTGTATCAGGAAGGGCCTCAAAAGGTGGAGCATCCTCTTCGCGTGATATCCTGTCATCTCGGCGGAAGCAGCTCGGTTACGGGTATCCGAAATGGGGTAGCAATCGGCACGAGCATGGGGTTCTCCCCTCAGAGCGGTGTGCCGCAGAATAACAGAGTGGGTGATCTTGATGCGGGTGCTTTGCCTTATGCGGCCAAGGCTCTTGGTCTCACGATCGAGGAGGCGTCTCAGCAGCTCTCTTCAAAGAGCGGGTTGCTAGGGGTTTCTGGTGTCGGTAACGATATGCGCGATGTGCGTTCAGCTGCGCTCGAAGGGAACCCCGAGGCTCAAATTGCGGTTGAGCTCTTTATTCATGAGGTTCGGCGATGGGCTTCTTCAATGCTTTTCGAATTGGGAGGGCTTGATGCCTTCGTTTTTACCGCCGGTATCGGGGAGAATAACCCATGGCTCAGAGCAGCTGTCTGCGAGGGCCTGGAAGGATTGGGAATAGTGCTCGATACAGACAGAAATGAAGTCGCTGGCGGTGGCGAAGCCAAGGTCAGCGGGGAGGAATCGCCAGTTCAGATTCTGGTTATACCAGCCAATGAGGAGCTGGTTCTTGCAAGAGAGGTTTATCAGAAAGTTACGAATTTAAATTAAACAACAATAGAACAATGGGAAAACAAGCAGTAGGACTTCTCGAGACACGCGGTCTGTGTTGTCTCGTTAGTGGCGTAGACGCAGCTCTTAAGGCTGCAAGCGTCGAGTTGACAGGACCAATGAGGAGCATAGGCAGTGGCCTTTGTAATGCAGTGGTAACTGGCGATGTGGCCGCAGTAAAAGCTGCAATTGATGCAGGTGCTGATACTGCGGCTAGTCTAGGCGAGGTTGTCACCGCGCACGTGATAGCTCGTCCGGACGAGGCAATTGACCCCGTGATTGTGGGTGAGAAGCCAGCTCCGAAGTCGAAATAGGTAAGGATCCCTGAGAGTAATGTTTCTCGCAGAGGTCATTGGTCACGTGGTGGCCACCAAGAAAGACGAGAGTATGGTGGGCCAGAAGCTCCTCATCCTTCGTCCAAAGCTTGTCGACGAGGCCGATCCGACGCAATTTCGCGATGGTTCCAACACTATTGTGGCCGTTGACACGGTTGGTGCAGGAGAGGGGGACATGGTCATGTTCTGCCAAGGTAGTTCCGCAAGGCAGGCTGGCGGTCTGAAGCAGCTTCCTGTTGATGCCGCCGTTGTTGCGGTCGTGGACAGCGTCGATGTTCTTGGAGGTAAAGTCTATGACGGGTCATAGGTCTTACTCAAAATTGAAAAAGGAACACTATGAGTATTAAGATTGATCAGGACATGCTCCGGGGAGTAGTGGAGAAGGTGATGGCAGACCTGGGGCGCCCGGTCAGCTCAGCTGGAGTTCCCGCTGCGGGGTCAGGCTCCGCCCCGCAGACCGCATCGCCTCCAGGAGGCAGCTGTGGCTGTCATTCTGGTCCAAAATCAGGAGCTGGACACTTTGGTGTCTTTGATTGCGTAAACACGGCGGCTCATGCGGCTCAGGACTCATTTCTTCAATTGAAGAATCTTGGGTTGGAGGGGCGCTCTAAAGTGATTGAGATCGTCAAGAGTGTCTGTGCAGCCAACACGGAGAGCTGGGGTCGGTTTGAATTACAGGAAACAGGAATCGGCCGCTTGGATCACAAGGTCGCAAAGTTGGAGATTATGGACAAGGTGCCTGGGGTTGAGTGGCTCCAGCCCTATGCTCTAAGCGGAGATAATGGCATTACCCTTGAGGAGTATGCCCCATTCGGAGTGGTGGGTGCCATTCTTCCGGTAACGCATTCGGTTCCAACCTTGACCGGGAATGTGATCAACATGGTCGCCGCGGGGAATGCGGTGGTCTTCAATCCTCATCCGGGTGGGGCTAAAAGCGCAGCTTTGGCTGCCCGGGAATACAACCGTGCGATCGCAAAAGAGCTCGGGATTGAAAACCTGATCTGCGTCATTGAAAAACCAACTCTGGAATCCTTTGAGCAGATATCGAAACACGATCTGATCGCGATAATGGTGATCACCGGAGGGCCAGCTGTTGTTAAGGCGGCCATGACTTCTGGGAAGAGGGCCATTTGTGCAGGTCCCGGTAATCCCGTCGTAGTGGTGGATGAAACCGCAGATCTCGCAGCGGCAGCCCAAAGCGTGATCGAGGGAGCTTCTTTTGATAACAACCTTCTCTGCATCGGGGAGAAGGCCGTGTTCGTAGTCGATTCGGTTTATAAGGAATTTATGGCATCGCTTGAAAGTGCAGGTGCTGGAAAGTTGACTGGAACGCAGCTGGAGAAGTTAACGAGGGTGGCCTTTACCCAGAAAGATGATGGGGGTGGATGCTCCCACGCGGTTGTGAATCGCGACTTCGTTGGGGCGAGTCCGGCCCGTCTCGCTGCAGCTGCTGGTGCGAGCTTCAGTGATCGTTGCGAGCTGCTGTTCGCGGAGGCGGATAAGAGTCACCCCTATGTGCAGGAAGAGCAGATGATGCCAATGGTTCCTATTGTTCCAGTGGCAGACTTTGAGACTGGAGTGGAGCAAGCGAAGGTAGCGGAGCACGGCTACCGTCATTCAGCGATAATTCACTCAACGAATGTGGGTCATATGACTCACATGGGGCGCCAGATGGACACGACAATTTTTGTCAAGAACGGTCCGTGTGTTGCAGGTCTCGGTCTGGGAGGCGAAGGGTATTTGAGCTATTCGGTTGCCACTACAACAGGCGAGGGAATTACAACGCCCAAAACCTTTACCCGGGTCAGGCGTTGCGTGATGGTAGAAAACCTGAGGATCGTATAGATCGCTATGTTGATGTGTCGAGTAGTTGGGAATGCGGTTGCGACCCACAGTCATCCAAGTCTGAAGGGGTTTAGCATGCTTCTTTGCAGGCAAGAGAACTCGGATGGAGAGTCTAATGGGGCGCCGCCCTTTGTGGCGATCGACCTTTTTGGTGCAGCGCTCCACCAGCGTGTTTTCGTAAGTACTGACGGAATCGGTGCGCGGGGAATCGTGGACGATGAGAGTTCGCCGGTTCGAAATTATATTCAGGGTCTTATCGACGAGTAATTATGCGGATTGGACAAGTTATTGGGAAGGTTACCATGGGGGTGCAGGATCCGGCTCTACGGGCTACCCGCTGGCTGCTGGTCAATCCGCTTGAGGGAGAGCAGTTGAATACAGCATGCGATATTGAGCCTCGTATGACATCCCTGCCTTCTCTGGTGGTTTATGACGATCTGGGCGCAGGAGAGACCGATATTGTGGGGTTTGTGGAGGGAGCAGAAGCGACCGCTCCTTTTAAGGTTCCGACCCCTATCGATGCCATCACTGTGGCAATTTTCGACTGGATTGAACATCACCCGTATCCTCCAGAAGACGACGACGATTAACGAAGGAAGTATGAAAAAGGTATTTACAGGCCGTGATGTAGAAGGGCTTCTCCGGGAGGGAAAGGGCTTGGACTCGATCCCCGAGGGAGCACTCCTGACGCCGACAGCTAAAGACGTGATCAAAGAGTCCCAATCCCGTCGCAGACGGGTTGAGTCGGATGCTCCTGAGCCTGTGGTGCCGGGGGTTCCCGACTATGAGTTCAAATGGGCCCCAGGAAGTGATCCAAAATCTCCGGAAGAAATCGCAAGGTTCTTCCGTTCGAAGGAACTCACGGATCTTAAGGAGAGGATGGTTGATATTGGCGACCGGATGTGGAGAAAGAACTATACTGATGGGAATGGTGGGAATCTCACAATCCGAGTCGGAGATAACTTGGTTCTGTGTACTCCCACGCTGATCTCCAAAGGCTTCATGAGGCCGGAGGATATGGCGCTGATCGACCTTGATGGAAATCAGCTGGCTGGGACGAGGCGACGCACTAGTGAGTGTCTGACTCATATGGCGATCATGAAGAGGCAGCCAAAGGCGAAGGCCTGTTGTCATGCTCATCCACCGCATGGAACTGCCTTTGCGGTCGCAGGTGTGCGCCCCCCCACCTGTATGATCCCAGAGGCTGAGGTGTTTCTTGGAGAGATAGGTATGGCGGATTACCAGACGCCGGGCACTCCAGCGAACGCTAAGGCCGTTGGTGAAGCAGCGATTGAGCATATGTCGGTTCTGATGATCAACCACGGAGTGATTACGTGGGGTAAGGACATAGAGGACGCCTACTGGAAAATGGAAAACACGGATGCTTATTGTCAGACGGTCCTGCTCGCCGCTCAGTTAAAGGGAAAAGATCTCCTGACCATCACTGGTAGTCAGGCAAAGGAGTTGATCGAGCTTCGGTCAAGCCTAGGAATGGAGGATAAACGCGCAGGTTGGAAGGAGTGCGAGCTATGTGATAACTCCGAGTTCCGACCGGGAGCGGTCTGCGAATTACCGGGAGGTCAACCCGGAGCGCCTGGGGGTGAGCTCGATGCGAATGCGGAGGAACTCGTAAAATCGCTGACTGAACAGATCATGGGACAGCTTTCGGGATAATGAGGGTGTCATAGAATCTGGAGTTGGCAGAAGTGGGAGAGTTTGAGCTGGGTGCGCAGGTCAGCGGCAGATCTTACGGCATGATAGTCGTGGGCTGCTTGATATTGTTTCGCTGCAATTCCAGTATCCGTGCGATGGGGCTTCGGCCGTTTGGGCATTCACGTATTTGAGATATTGGTCTTTTGAAGTAACATTTGGTCGAATGCGTTCGATTCTGCACATCGATATGGACTGCTTTTATGCCGCGATCGAGGTGCGCGATAATCCTTCGCTAAAGGGAAAGGCTGTGGCGGTGGGAGGAAGGGAGCGCGGAGTGCTCACCACGGCAAATTACGAAGCGCGGAAGTATGGGTGTCGTTCGGCGATGCCTACTTTTAAGGCCCTTCAGCTTTGTCCGGGCCTGATCGTGATGCCGACCCGGTTCGAGGTCTACAGGAAGGAGTCACAGAAAGTGAGGGATGTTTTCAATCGCTACACGGAGCTGGTGGAGCCACTTTCGCTCGACGAGGCTTACCTTGACGTTACGGGTAACAGCGAGTCAGGAGTGTCGATCGCTTCTCAGATCAGAAAGCGGATTGAGGAAGAAACCGGGTTGACGGCTTCTGCGGGAATCGCACCCAACAAGTTGCTAGCCAAGATTGCTAGTGACTGGAAAAAGCCGAATGGGCAATTTGAGATCAAGCCGGGGGAGGTGGAGGAGTTCCTTGAGCATCTCCCCGTTAGAAGGCTTCATGGGGTAGGACGTAAGACCGAGGAGAGGCTTGCGTCAGTAGACGTTCTTACCTGTGGAGATCTACAGCGGATCAGTAAGTTTGAGTTGGCAGATCTATTCGGGAGCTGGGGTCTGGAGCTGTATGCGCTGTGTCGTGGTATCGATAATCGGCCTGTAAGGATTGATAGGATTCGCAAGTCTGTCAGTAGCGAGAGAACCCTGAAAGAGGATGTGGAAGACTTTCTGTCTCTGGTCGATATCATGGAAGAGTTGAGGTCGGGGGTAGAGGAGACAATTGTCACGAAATATAAGGAGCGGGTGATTAAATCGTTGGTGGTGAAGTTGAAGTTTTCTGATTTCACGCAGACAACGGCGGAGCGAGCTCCGGAGGTATCTGTTCAGAACCGTGGGATAAGGCCGGTCATGGAGAGCAATATCTGTCGCCAATTACTTGAAGAGGCCTGGGGTAGAAGTCAGGGGAAAGGCGTGCGGCTTGTTGGGGTTGGAGTCCGCTTCGCCGATGCGGGCAGTAAGTCGCAGTTGCAGTTTGATCTTTGAGCTGCAGTCTTGACCATGCGGGAGGGCATGCTCTTCTAAGGATGTGGATTTCACCGAAATTGACAGGGAGGATTTCAGTAGTCTGCTCGAGGAAATAGGGAGGACGAGTATGCCGTTTGGAAAGTATGGACCCTCCAAGTATCCACCCCGTGGGGTTCCCGTGTTTGATCTTCCTGCCGAGTATCTTGGGTGGTTCGCCAAGAAAGGCTTTCCCAAAGGGCGTCTGGGGGAATTGCTCGCAACGGTCTTCGAGATCAAAGAGTGTGGGGCAGATGAAGTCTTTCAGCCGCTAAGACACAGTAATGGCGGGCGTTTCCGGTTGTCGCGTAAACCTTCTCAGACACTTGATTTTGGCTCAAACCCCGGGCATGAGTGATGAAAGGTCGCGTAGGATGTTATATTGATTTTTTCCAAGGGTTCGATCTTCCGTGTGTCTCATAACAGAGAGAACGGTGCTCTGATATGATAGCAACTTGGCCGTAATCTTATTTTATCATGAAACTCTATCTGATTCTTTTTGCGCTGGTTGTTGTCGGGGTCTCAACGCAATCCCAGTCCGGGCAGTCACCTGCTGAATTGAGAAGTAAGGCTGGGGCTCTTGCGAAAGACGGTAACTGGAAGGAGGCGCTAGAGGTAAGTCGAGTCGTTCTCGATACTGTGGATGATAGAGAGAGTGGGAAAGACCTTATGGACTCGCTTCGCTATCTGCGTGAGTTGAGGCAGGTTGCCGATGCCGATGAGCTTATTGAGAGTGCGGTGAGTAAGCACTCCTCAAACTGGGGGTTGTTACGTCAGGCGGCAAAAAGCTATCAGCAGTTACAGCACTCAGGGTTTCTTTTGGATGGCGAATTTCGGCGGGGCTACCACAGAGGTGGTGGCTCCTATGTGGAATGCATGGGGCGTGATCGGGTCAGGTCTATTCAGCTGGTTCGGCGAGCCATCGAGACCGTGGACGAGAATAGCGCAGGTGTCATCAGTGATCTGTATTCTGAGCTTGCAGGGTATCTGGCAATGGGTCGAACAGGGGTGCAGAGAGTCTGGGCGTTGGGAGTTCTTACGAATCTGGTAGAACTTCCAGACCATGGGGATGAAGGGCGGCGCTCCAGTGGGTCAGGTGCTCCTGTTGATACAAAAGGGGGGGCTCTCGTTTTCGAGGTTCCTGAGTCCTGGGAGAGCGCGAAGAATGATGGGGAGAGGTGGCGCTGGGCCACTAATGAGTCAGTGAGGTTAGCGCCAGAGAAGGAGCCGCAGGCTAAGGAGCAATGGGCTCGTTTTTTGGTGCAGCATTACGGGGTAGGCACCTTGGCAGGATTCGGAAGATGGATGCAACAGGATCCGGAAGAGGCGGAGGCGGTTTTGCAGGTTCACACGCTGAAGGAGACTGAGACCATAGCAAAGCTCGCGTCTGGTGTTCAGCGTTTTGATTTGGCCCCCGATTACCAATTTATTCCTCTTCTCAGGCGACTTTCTACGGGGAAGCAGTCAAACGCAGGCCTCGGGGATCAGCTCGTCCAGGTCTTGTTGAATCGCCGCCAATATGCGGCCGGAGCCCGAGAGCTGAAGAGATTGATTGCTACCCATGGCAGGGGAAAGGGCAATCATCGGCAGAGTCTCCTCGGCCAGATCGAAGGTGAATGGGGTCGTTTTGAGCATGCGCCGATGATGCAAGCCGGTTCAAAGCCGAAGGTCTCGTTTGTTTACCGAAATGCGGAGAACCTGAAGCTCACATTACATTCGCTCGATATTGATCAGGTTGTTGATGATATATTTAAGCACCTAGAGGGTAACCCGAGAGAAATAAACGGATCGAAGTTGGACGTGGCGCGGATCGGTAACCGACTGGTGAATGAAAATCAGAAAAAGTATCTTGGAGAGAGAGTTGATGAGTGGGAGGTCGGGCTTCAGCCGAGGCAGAATCATTGGGACACTCGTGCCGAGTTGATTCTTCCGGTGCGGAAAGCGGGGGCTTATTTGCTTAAGGCCACTCCCGGCAAAGGCCCTGCTTCCTGGATTGTGGTCTGGATTGCAGATACAGCCCTGATAACTCAGCAGCTGCAGAAGGGTACATTGTTCTATCTTTCAGAAAGCAAGGCTGGGGCTCCGGTGAGTGGAAATCTCGAGCTTTTTGGATTTCGTGTTGAGCGCAGGGAGGGAGTGAAGGCCGTTCTCAGGAAGTTTGATGTTCAAACAAAAAGGATCAGAAAGAAGATAGGAGTGGATGGGTCTGTTATTCTGGCAAAAGATGAACTCGATGCAGAGTTTCAGTGGATGGCAGTGGGGCGCAGTGCTGCAGGAGGGCGTGCCTTGATGGGTTTTCAGAGCCACCGCTGGAACGATTTTCGGTGGGATGAGCTCAATAACTCAAGATCCTACGGAATTACGGACCGCCCGGTTTATCGGCCTGAGCAGAAGGTGCATTTTAAATTCTGGAGCAGAACGGCAAGATATGACCTCGATGATGTCTCCCTGTTTGCCAACCGGAAGTGCTCTGTTGAGATTCACCATCAGGCCTCTGGGAAGGTTCATGAACTGAAGAATTTGAGGACAGACGAGTTTGGGGGGGTCGAGGGTGAGTGGATCCTGCCGCCAGATGCGCGGCTGGGTGGGTATCAGATCTTTCTTCAGGGAGAAGTGCCTCGTGGGGGGATTCAATTCCGCGTCGAGGAATACAAGAAGCCCGAGTTTGAGGTGTTGGTGGAAGCACCAGATGAACCCATCAGGCTCGGTGAGGTCATTGAGGTGAAAGTGCGTGCAACTTATTACCATGGAGCTCCGGTTACGGATGGCAGGGTAAAGATCAATGTTCAGCGGTTTAGTCACACTGATGCCTGGTTTCCCGAGGGCCAATGGGATTGGCTCTACGGAGAGGGATATTGGTGGTTTGGCCAGGATTACAGGGATTACCCTGGCTGGAGTAAATGGGGCTGTATAGCTCCACGACCCCCTTGGTGGGGAGGCCAGCGATGGACTCCGCCGGAACTCGTCCTCGAGAAAGAGTTCGAAATCGAGCCTGATGGTACGGCAAAGGTTTTGATTGATACCTCTACAGCAAAGCTTGTGCACGGGGATATTGACCATCGATATGTAATCTCTGCTGAGATTGTAGACTCTTCCCGTAGAACGGTGGTAGGCTCGGGGAATGTTCTTGTCGCGCGAAAACCGTTCAGCTCAAAAGTATGGCTCGATCGAGGTTATGCCCGGCCGGGAGAGACTGTGAAGGCTGGTTATTCAGCTCGTACGCTGGATGGGCGCGCGGTGAAGGTCAAAGGCGAAGCGAATCTTTATCGCGTGAGTTTAGATCCTGATGGTAACGTAGAAGAGGAGCGTATTCAGTCGATCAAGCTTGAGGAAGAAGATCAGGGTGAAGGTGAGGTTCGCTTCAAGGCGCCGTCTCCCGGGCAGTATCGCTTTTCTGTTCAGTTGACTGACATCAAAGGCAACGTGGAAGAGGGGGCAACCGTTTTCGTGGTCCGCAATGTTGACGATGATGGAGCGAAGAGCAGGTTTAACCCGCTTGAACTAGTCCTGGACAAAAGCGAATACCGGCCCGGAGAGGAAGCCCGCATTCTTGTGAATACAAAGCAGAAGAACTCCAGTGTGCTTCTGTTTTTACGAACGACAGGAGGGTCGGCGGAAGAGATGAGACTCGTTCAAGTCCGGGGAAAGTCGAAGGAGGTCACAGTGAAGCTGCTTCAGAAAGATATGCCGAATATTCATGTTCAGGCTGTGACGCTTGTGAATGGAGAGGTGGTTTCAGAGGTGCGGCAGATCGTCATTCCTCCCGAAAAGAGACTTCTCAGTGTAGAAGTTCTTCCAGGAAAAGACCGAGTTAAGCCCGGTGAGAAGTCAACAGTGAAGATCCGATTGAAGGATCAAAATGGTGAGCCATTTGAGGGAACGACAGCGGTTACGATTTATGACAAAAGTCTCGAAGCCATTGCAGGAGGCTCTAATGTGCCGAGCCTCAGAGACTTTTTTTGGAACTGGACGCGTCCATTCTACAGGAGGGAGGTGAGGCATTCACAGTCGTTCCATGGAAGCCAGATCGGAAAGATGAGGGCGCCTCGGATGCAGACCTTGGGGCGTTTTGGAAACCGGTTTTCCGTTTATGCTGATTTGGATGCAAGAAGTCAGTTCTTGTCGGAAAATGCTTCATTCGGAATGGCAAAGTCGGTTGGTCGGGCTGCTCCTGCAGCTATGGCAGACTCCATGGCGAGTGACTCGCTCGTGGCCGTTAACCGCGGTGTTGAACAGGAGGGTCTAGGAGAAGCGGAGGGGCCGCAGGTGGTGGTGCGATCGGAATTTGCGGATCTCTTAAAGTGGGCCGGTGGGGTGACAACAGACGAAAAGGGAGAAGCCGAGATTGAGGTGGAGTATCCTGATAACCTTACCACTTGGAAGGTGAAGATCTGGGCGTTGGGCAAAGGCACCCGGGTTGGAGAAGGCTCCGCAGAGGTAATTACGAGTAAGGACCTGATCGTTCGGCTACAGGCTCCCCGCTTTTTCGTCGAGAAGGATGAGGTCGTCCTCAGTGCGGTGGTTCATAATTATCGTGAGGATGCGATGGAGGTAGAGGTCACTCTTGAGCTGGAGGGTGGGGTGCTGGAGTCTATCGGATCAAGAGGGGCAAATGTAGTGATCCCCGGAGGGGGCGAGCA
The DNA here is from genome assembly GCA_002686085.1 of Roseibacillus sp. Lineage (GTDB taxonomy): Bacteria > Verrucomicrobiota > Verrucomicrobiia > Verrucomicrobiales > Akkermansiaceae > Roseibacillus_B. The sequence goes on from NZAC01000001.1 coordinate 55,824, forward strand.
GAGGGTTGATTGGAGAGTGGTTGCAAGAAAAGAAGGCGTCGTGATGATCCGAATGAAGGCTCTGGCACATGGGAAGAAACGCGTAGTCGATGCGGTTGACGCCTCAGACGCCATGGAATTGAAGTTCCCGGTCTATGTGCACGGTATGTTACGAACGGAGTCTTGGAGCCGGTCTTTGCCACGTGAAAAGGATACATTGTCGATTGAGTTCGAGGTGCCCGAAGATCGGCGGCCGGGTCAAACGCGTCTCGAGGTTCGCTATTCACCGACTGTTGCCGGTGCGATGATTGATGCCCTTCCTTATCTTGCGTCTTACCCCTATGGCTCCACTGAGAATACGGTAAACCGCTTCGTGCCAGCGGTTATTACCCAACGAGTTCTCCGGGATATGCAGATAGATCTTGCTGAAGTAAGGAACAAGAGGCTGAACCTTAATCCGCAAGAGATTGGCGATGCCCGGGACCGGGCTTCTCAGTGGAAGGCCTGGAAGGAGAACCCAGTCTGGGATGTTGAAGGGGTAGACAAGATGGTCAGTAAAGGTGTGCAGCGATTAATGGAAATGCGTAACCGAGACGGTGGTTGGGGCTGGTTCAGCGCCTATGGATCGCGGTCGTATCCACATACTACTGCGGTCGTGGTGCATGGGTTAACAGTCGCAAAGGAAAATGGTGCGCCCATTCCTGATGAGCTTCTCAAGGGAGGGATAGAATGGCTGAAGCGCTATGAGGCAGGTCAGGCCGAGATGATCCGATTTTGGAAAAAGCGCAAGAAGAAGACCAAGCAGCGGGCAGATGCTCTCGATGCTCTGATACGGAGGGTCCTTGGAGCTGCTGGTTCCAATCAAAAGGAAATGCTGGGGTTTCTTAAGCGCGACCGGGTGAATCTTCCTGTTTACGCGAAGTGCCTCCTTGGCTTGGAGTTGCACCGGATAGGCGCTCTTCAAGAGCGTGACGAGGTAATCCGGAATATTGAGCAATTCCTGAAACAGGATCAGGAAAATCAGACGGCATGGCTTGATCTTGGAAACGGGGGTTACTGGTGGCGCTGGTATGGCAGCGAATTCGAGGCTCATGCCTGCTATCTTAAGCTTCTGGCGCTTGCAAAACCGGGAAGTCCGCAGGCCAGTGGATTGGCAAAATATTTAGTCAACAACCGAAAGCACGCAACGTATTGGAAGTCCACGAGAGACACGGCACTTTGTGTGGAGGCACTTGCTGACTACTTACGGGCCAGTGGTGAAAATGAGACTGACATGGAAGTTGAGGTTCTTCTCGATGGAAAGAGCATCAAGACCGTGAAGATCTCAAAGGAGAATTTGTTCAGTTATGACGGTGTGATGACGGTGGCCGGAGATGTGCTGGGAACAGGAAAACACAAGGTCGAGTTGCGCAGATCTGGTAAGGGGGCGCTCTATGCCAACGTCTACCTCACAGTTTTCAGTAAAGAGGATTTTCTTCGGAAAGCAGGGCTGGAGGTCAAGCTTCAGCGATCCTACTACAAGCTTGTTCCCGTGAAGGCATCGGAGAACGTTGCTGGGTCGAGGGGTCAGGCTCTTCAGCAGAGGAGGCAGAAATTCAAGAGAATGAAGCTCGAGCAGGGAGATGAGGTTGCCAGTGGAGACCTCATTGAAGTTGAACTGTCTATTGAAAGTAAAAATGACTACAGCTATCTGGTATTTGAAGACTGGAAGGCCGCTGGGTTGGAGGCAGTGGAGCTGCGTAGTGGTCATGGAGGAGGCGGCCTGAGCTCGTTCGTGGAGTATCGAGACGAAAAGGTGGCTTTGTTTGTCCGCAGTCTGCCCCGGGGAAGGCATAATCTCAGCTATCGGCTGAGAGCTGAGACTCCCGGGGTTTTTAGCGCCCTTCCTGCCAGGGCAGAGGGTTTATACGCCCCTGAGCTGAGGGGCAATTCCGACGAGATGAAGGTCACCGTGGGTGAGCTAAAGAGATAACAGTGCTCTGACAGGTCTCTCCGAATAGATTCTAGCTGGAGGCCAGACTGGCCTCAAATTCGAGGTTGGGATCGGCTCCGCGGCGTAAAGCTTCCTGATAGAGTTTGAGGGCCTCGTCCTTCAGGCCCTTGCGAAGATAAATAACAGCTAGATTGTAGTAGGGATCGGAGAGGGTGGGATCGATTTCGATGGCGGTCCGGAAGTGCGCTTCGGCATCGTCGTCACGCTCCTCGCGTCCAGCAACATTACCGAGGAATACATGAGCCTTGGCGTTACTGTCATCGAGGTTGACGGCACGCTCCAGGGCCTGCTTAGAATTATCGAGGTCGGCCAGGCGATAATGGCAGACTCCGAGCATGAAGTGAGCAAAGGGGAGGTTGTCACCACGGATTACCAGTGCGTCATTAAACGAGGAAACAGCGAGGGGTATATCCTCATTTTTGACATGAACGACCCCCAGATTGAGCATGGTTTCCACATGGCCCGGATGCTGATCGAGAATGGATTCAAAAACTTCCCGAGCTGCTAGATAGCGCCCATTTGCAAACGCGCGCCGTGCAAGTTGATCCTTGATCGTGATATTCTGCTGAAGACTTCTTGATGCGTCCGCTACCTCCTGCTCCTTCGGTCTGTCGTCAAAAATGAATTCGTCATCGACTTTGAATTCCGCAATAAGTCTGCTTTCCTCGGCGGTTAGCTGTAATTCCTGGTCGAATAGACCTTGGATGTTGTCAACCAGTGGTCCTTGTTGCTGCCCGATTTTACGAATCTCGGCCATAACGGCATCTTTCGCACTTTTCCTGTGTTCTTGGATCCGAAGCTGCCGGGCGATAATGTCGCGCAACATTTCCATTTCTTGCCGTGCCTTCGGCCCGGCATTCCCGTCCGCGAGTTCGTCCTGCAGTTCGATCCCTGCAGCTCTCAGCCGCTCCTCCATCGCTTCAAGGCGAATTTTCTGAGAGGCGTTTTCACGCTGGAAATCAATAAGCCGCCCCTTAGCCTGGGCGAGATCTCTCTTTGCCTCGATGAGCTGGTCTTTGGTCGCATTATTATCGGAGTGAAGGGCTTTGAGACGCTCCCTTGCGGTGTTGAGACTCCGGCCCATTTCCATATTTTGCTTGATAAGCAGCTGGACACGCTCGCTCTCGTTGAGCTTCAAAAGGGCGGACATCTGATCGCGCTCGACAAGCAGCGCATCGCGTTCTCCCCGAAGGTCCCGAATCTGATCCCTAGCCTCTCCAAGTTGCTGGTCGAGTTGAGCTGTCCTCGCCTCCAGGGCCACATATTTACGGTCCTTCTCCACCAGTGCCGCTTTCATCTCCTTCATCTGGCGCCGCAGTCCTTCGACTACTTCCTTGGACGCCGACTGCTGAATGTTGACGACTTGCTCGAGGTCTGCAGCCCGCTTCTGCGCTTCGACTGTTTCATCTCGGGCTGATGCTAGCTGGGCGAGCGCTTTTTCATGTTGAGCCCTGCTGTCCTGTAGCGCCTTGAACATAGCGTTACGCTCGTTCTCAACTTTTGCGATTCGACGGTTTATATCGGCAAGCTGCCCGGAGACCGGTGCCCGCGCAACACTGTCCCGCTTCATCTCAAGCTGGCGGAGAGCCTCCCGGAGTCGTACGGAGTTGGCGTCGCGTGTCGACCGAGCTTTCTGGAGTTCGCTCCGATACTGGGATATCTGTTGCTGCAGTGCAGCCACCTCCGCCTTTCTGGCCGGGTCCAGCTCGGGTATCTGGAGGTCGCCAGCACCCGGAGCTGGTGTGCCGGACTCGACGAGATCGCCCGTACGCATGGCCTGTCGGTTTCGTTCCGCGAGCGCTTTATCGCGAATTGCACCCATTGCAGATGTTGTTGATTCTGTACGGCTCTTAACCAGCTCAGGCTTGAACTCAGGGTTAGAAAGAGCCACTGATTCAAAAAGCTGCCTCGCTTTGTCGTAGCGATTGAATGCATCGAGAAACTTTCCGTCTTTTGCCGCTTTTTCGGCTTCGCGGACTGTCAGCCAAGCCTGAAAATAAATGTCTGATGGTTTGAACTTTGCATTTACGGGAGCCTGCGCGACCACAGGCAGGGAGAGGCAAAGCAGCATGGTAGCGATCTTGAGGCAATCGCATGTAGATCTCAGAGGGATCATACGGCAGGGACAATAGGCTAGGAGAGGGTTGGGGAAAAGGCAGAATTGGCTCTCTCTAAACTCTTTGCTCCTTAGGTGTTTGCATCCATTTAGCTATCTCCTGAGGAGACCTGCAATTCAGAATGTCCTCCTTGTTGAGCCAGCCCTTGCGTGCGACGCGAATTCCAAAGTGAAGGTTTTGGAATCCCTCAACGTGGTGAGCATCTGGGTTGATTGCGCATTTGACGCCCTTGTCGCGGGCACGCCTCCACCACCGCCAATCCATGTCCATGCGTTTGGGTGAGCAGTTGAGCTCGATCACAGTACCGGTAGCTGCTGCGCAATCGATGATCTTTTCATGATTCACGGCGTAGGCATCCCTGCGAAGAAGCAGGCGTCCGCTTAAGTGGCCCAGCATTGAAACGTAGGGGTTTTCCATCGCCTTGATGAGGCGTGCCGTCATTTCCTTTTCCGAGAGGTTGAATGATGCATGGACAGAGGCCACAACGTAGTCGAGCTCGGCAAGGATGCTGTTATCAAAATCGAGGGATCCATCTCTCAGGATGTCGACTTCATTTCCGGCGTAAAGGTCAATGTCCTTCAGGGTGGAGTCCATGCTCCTGATGGCTGATACTTGTTGGAGTAGTCTCTCTTCGTTTAGTCCGTTCGCTTGAAAAGATGATTTCGAGTGGTCAGAGATGCCAAGGTAAGAGAGTCCAAGCTCACGGGCGGCCTCCACCATTTCAGCGAGAGTAGAACGGCCGTCAGATTCGGTGGTATGATTGTGGAAAGTGCCACGTAAATTTTCCTGTTCGACGAGGCGCGGCATTTCGCCCTCCATGGCGGCCTCAAATTCGCCCCTGTTTTCTCTTAATGGAGGTTCGATGAACTGGAGTCCAAGCTCCCTGTAGACGTCCTCTTCCTCGTGGAGGTTAGGTGTAGGGTCCGTTCGCCCAGAATTTTCAACTGGCTTAAGGTGGTATTCGTTCAGGGTTAGGCCCTGTTTGAGTGCTTGAGAGCGCAATTCCACATTATGTTCCTTACTCCCGGTAAAATACATCAGCGCGAACGGCCACTCACTATTGGAGATGGCCCGGAGATCGCATTGGAGGCCATTTTCGAGGCGTATTGAAGCCTTCGTCTGGCCGTGCGCAATAATCTCATGAATGCCCGGCAGTTGGGTGAAAAATGTAGTAAGGGCGTCTGGATTTGTGGTCGCTACCAGAAAATCCAGATCATGGAGGGTTTCCTTGCCCCGGCGATAGGAGCCGGCGATTTCTACCCGGCTTGCTTCGGGATGCTGCCTGAGAATGTTAAGAATTCGTTCAGCATCTGGTGCAACTTCCGCAAGAAGGTAGTGTCCGGAAAATCGCTCGTAGTCTTCGATCGAGCTCAGGATTTTCTTTTCGGTTTTTGCTCCGAACCCGGACAAGGTGGCGACCTCGCCTGCTTCGCATGCTCGCCGCAAATCACCGAGGGAGCTCACCTCAAGCTTATCATACAAAGCCCGTACCTTTTTGGGCCCAAGGCCCTGCAATTCAATAAGTTCAAAGATTCCCTCTGGAAATTCGCCTCTGAGATTCTGGTGAAAATCTAGTTTGCCAGTGAGGGCGAGTTCGTGAAGTTTCTGCTGCAGGGCCTCTCCAATGCCTTTGATGCCGCCAAGGTCGCCATCGATGGCTCGGGCAAGGATATCGCCATCAAAAGACCGGACTATTTCGGCGCCGTTACGATACGCTCTGATCTTAAACGGATTCTCGCCCTTCAGCTCCAACAGGAGGGCAATTTCTTCCAGAATATCAGCCAGATGATCGCGGGTAACTTCAGCCATGGTAGCAATCGCTGACGGGCTTAGTCCTTCAGCTTGCCTTTGAATATCTCCAATGCTTCCTGAACCAATGGATCATCATAAAACGAGTCGTTATCATTGGGGGGCACGGACTCATCTTTTTCAGGGTCCAGAGGCGATGGCGGTTCTTTGTCGCTGCTGATCTGAGCGGAATCGTCGGCAGCGGAAACGGCTGGTTCAGGGTGATTTTCAGGCGCTTGTTCGATGAGCGATTCAAGTTGATTTTCAACACCACGGTTTTTTTTTCGGGCACGGGCTGAGGTGCGTGTGGTGGGGGGGCTTTTGGGGAGTGCTTCAGGTGATTCGGGTGGGGATGCCGCAGGGGCTTTAGCCGGTTGTTCCTGAGGGCTCTCGCCAACAGTCCCGGTAGTGCTGCCGACTTCCAGAGCTCTGATGACATCGCTGATCTGCACTTCGTCTAGTGATTGAACTGCCCGAATCAGGGCTATTTCAAAGTGGAGCTGTTTATTCGAAGCCCGGCGCATATGGGCGTCTGCATTCGCTAATCTATCGAGGACTCCCAGAAGTCTGTCGTCACCGGGAAGTAAGGACGCATCGCCGACCTGGTCCCAGAAGCCAGAGGGTATCTCCGTATTGTTTGTGCTGGGGTTGAGTCTATCGAGAAGCAGGGCTCGGATGAAACCGGCCAGCTCTGAAAGTAACTGGGTCAGATCTTTTCCTCTTTCAGCTTCCGTCTGGATGAGGGCGATAGTCTCCGCCGTTTGCCTTCTCAAAAGGTGAGTGGCGAGAGAGGAGATTGTCTCGGAAGAGGTAAAGCCGAATACGTCCTGAACATTTTCTTCGTTAATGGCGTCGCCGCAAAAGGCAACGAGCTGGTCCAGCATGGATTGGGCATCCCGCATCCCTCCATCTGCGCCCTTGGCGATGGACCATGCGGCCGATTGTTCAAGAGTCACGTTCTCCTTTTCTGCAATATGAAGAAGTTGATGAGCAATCACTTCTGTGGGTATTGGACGAAGGTCGAACCGTTGACAGCGCGAGATGATGGTTGGGAGAATCTTGTTAGGCTCTGTGGTTGCGAAAATGAATTTCACATGCGGAGGAGGTTCCTCGAGGGTCTTCAAAAGCGCATTAAAAGCGGCAGTCGAAAGCATATGCACTTCGTCAATATAGTAGATCTTGAAGCGGCTGCTGGCAGGGGCGTAATTGACAGTTTCTCTGAGCTCTCTGACCTGATCCACACCGTTGTTGGATGCCCCATCTATCTCGAGAACATCAAGAGAGCGCCCCTCCGCGATTTCGATGCAGGCTTCCTCATCCGGGTCGAAATCCAGCCGAGGGCCATCGCTGCAGTTCAGTGCTTTGGCAAAAATGCGCGCAGTTGAAGTCTTTCCCGTTCCCCGAGGCCCAACAAAGAGGTAGGCATGGGCGAGGCGATCCGCCTCGATTGCATTTCTGAGCGTAGTGACAACGTGGTCCTGACCAAGGACATCATCGAAGGTGCGGGGTCGATATTTGCGGGCAAAAACCTGGTAGCTCATGGTGAGTGTTTCAGGCAGGAAGTTCGATCCGAGGTATCGCGTTGAGGAGAGTCTGGGTATAGGGATGCTGCGGTTCCTCGAAAATCCTTCCGGAGGTGTTGTATTCAACAATTTCTCCGGCCTTCATCACGGCGATATTATCTGCGAGATACCGCACAACTGAAAGATCGTGGGAGATAAAGATCATCGTGAGGGAAAGCTCGTCTCGTAATTTAAGAAGCAAATTCAAAATCTGAGATTGAATAGAAACATCAAGTGCAGAGACCGGTTCGTCGGCGAGGATTAGCTTGGGCTCCGGTGCGAGTGCGCGTGCGATGGCGATTCTCTGTCGCTGGCCGCCGGAGAATTCATGGGGATACTTCTGCATGAAGCGTGCGTCGAGACCGACGCGTTCCATGAGCTCAGCTACTCGTTCAGTCAGATTATTTTTGAAATCCCGTAGGTCCAAGCTTGTTCCCTCCTTGCTGCGAATATTAAGGAGGGGGCGCTGGCAGAGAGCTTCTGCCAGGGTGGAGTAGACCGTCATTCTTGGATTGAGAGAGGCATATGGGTCCTGGAACACCATCTGAAAGTCGAGTCGGCGAGACCGGATTTCACGTCGACTCAAAGAGCCCAGATCATCTCCATCCAAGGAGATCTGGCCGGAGTTAGCCGGCTGAAGCTGCATGATCGTTCTGGAGAGGGTCGATTTTCCGCATCCCGATTCGCCTACGAGGCCGAGAATCTCCCCCTTCTCCACACTCAGAGTCACTCCATTGACGGCACGGATCACATCAGAGGCCCCACCGAAGCTTCCTTTCCGGACGGGGAAGTGGGTATGAACGTTAACAAGCTCGAGAAAGGGCACGTGCAAATGAAAGCACTAATTTAAGAATGGGACATTCTAAACTTGCGGAATCTCAAATAAGGCTTCGGAAATCTAATCACTTGAAGCGGTAAGTGGGAGAGGCTTGGAAGATGTCCTGTAGATTGCGCTTTGCAGGATGGAGCTTGTCCGTAAGGTCCCGGCAGTCATGCCGAAATCACCTGTGGTGCTAATAATACGAGATGGCTGGGGTGTGAATCCCGGCGGGTCCAAAACAGCGGAGACCGATGGTAACGCAACCTTACTGGCCAAGACCCCCTTTCACGATGATTTACTGAAGCGGTATCCGAAGGGCATGATCAGCTGTTCGGGGCTGGATGTCGGATTGCCGGAGGGGCAGATGGGGAACTCCGAAGTTGGGCACCTCAACCTTGGTGCGGGGAGGATTGTCTACCAGGATTTGACCCGGATCAACAGGGTTGTGGAGGAAGGCGCTCTGGGCGAAAATGAAGTTCTAAAAGAAGCCTTCTTCAAGGCCCAGGGCAAGAGGCTGCACTTGGTGGGGCTGGTCTCAGATGGTGGAGTACATAGCCATCAGGATCATCTGGTCGCGCTTGCGGCGGCAGCCCACTCAGCCGGGGTTGACGATATAATGGCACATGCCATTACCGATGGACGTGATACCTCGCCCACCGCAGGAGCTGATTTCCTCAGCGAGGTTGAGGATGGCCTTGCAGAATATGGGGCTCGGATCGCAACGGTGATTGGTCGCTATTTTGCGATGGACCGGGACCGCCGATGGGAGAGGACCAAGGTGGGGTGGGATGCTATCGTGCATGGTGTTGGCGAGGAGTCTGAGCTTCTCGCCAGTGAGGCGGTCGCTCAGCAATACAGAGAGGATCGGTCTGATGAATTCATGCCTGCTCTCATTTTTCATGAGGCCTCCACTCAGCGCGTAAGAGATGGGGACGTGGTGATTGTTTTCAACTTTCGAGCCGACAGGGCCCGTCAGCTTTCTGAGGTCTTTCTCAGTAAGGAGTTTGACGGGTTTGAAGCAGGGGAAAGACCGGACGTTCACTACGTCACGCTGACGGAATACGATGAGACCTATGATTGTTCAGTGGTATTTCCTTCCGAGAAAATGACCAACGTGCTTGGACAGGTAGTATCGGCAGCTGGTAAAAGTCAGTTGCGCATTGCAGAGACCGAAAAATATCCTCACGTGACCTATTTTTTCAACGGTGGCGAGGAAGAGCCTTGCGAAGAAGAGAGTAGAGCCATTATCCCGTCCCCAAAGGACGTTCCCACCTACGACCATAAACCTGAAATGAGTGCGTCGGAGGTAACCGCGACGGTGGTTGAGAAGTTACGAGAGTTTGACCTCGTAGTGCTGAATTTTGCGAATCCTGATATGGTCGGGCACACGGGGGTTGTTGAGGCTGCGGTCAAAGCTGTCGAGACAATCGATGATGGGGTGCGCCAGGTGGTAGAAGAGACCCTGCGGCTTAAGGGAAGCCTTCTCATTACCGCAGATCATGGCAACTGCGAGTTCATGATAAATAAGGATGGATCTCCTCATACGGCACACACCACCAATCTTGTTCACGCCATCTACGTGTCAGAAGACGCCGCGAATTGTAGAGTGGGTGACGGGATACTTGCCGATATTGCCCCAACTCTTCTTGCAATGCTTGGTCTTGATCAACCAACAGAGATGACAGGGAGAAATCTGATTAAAAGGACCTGAGCAATAATCCTCTTGGAGCAAGGAGAGATTGCGTTGCTAGTAGTTCTGTACTGGGCTTGCCGGGGTCTCTCCGCTGGTGGAATTTGATTCGTCAGGGGGTAGAGACTTTTTAAGTTTTGAAAGGTCTCTCGTGATTGATGCAAATTCTTCCTCAGAGAAAGGTGGGGGAATCTTGAGTCGCTTTTTCGCCCTTTCGAGGCGCGTTTGAATGTCATAAAATATTGAGGGCGAGAGCTTCTCGAGGTGAGCAACGCTCTCTTCTGCGTTCATGAAGTCGTGGCAGAGAAGCACGAGATCGCCTCCGGCTTCGATTGACATTCGGGCGGCCTCAGGAGTTCCATAAGACTGTTGAATAGCTCCCATGTCCAAGTCGTCTGTAATGACGAGTTGATGATCGAATCCAAGTCGATCACGGAGAAGCCCCTTGATAATATTGTGGGATAGCGAAGCTGGTAGCCCACTCCGGTCGATTTGGGGAAAGTGGAGATGGCTTATCATGATAGCATCCAGTTCGGGCATGAGCGCCGTGTAAGGAATGATGTCTGTACGCAGGATCTCCTCTTGGCCTATTTCGACAATCGGAAGAGTGTGGTGAGGGTCATTAGCGGCGCGGCCTCCACATGGGAAATGTTTGGCACAACCGGCAATCCCCTGGCGACGTTGCCAGCGATTAAAGACGCCTGCGTGATTAATTACCTCCTGTTCGGATATGCCCCAGCAACGCCCATTGAGAGCGTTTGAACTATTGGGGTGATGATCAAGATCCAGGACCGGGGCAAGGTTGAGATTGATTCCGAGAAGAGAAAGTAGCCTCCCGGTTATCCATCCTGCCTGTGCGATTAGTTTTGGGTCGTTTTGTCCACTAAGAACTGCAGCCGAGGGGAAAGCAGGTGAAAATGGTGCCGTTCGCCAAACGCGTCCCCCTTCATTATCGATGGCTATGAGGGGCGTCTCTTCGCACAGTTCTCTTAGCGAATCAGTGAGCTGGCGGGTTTGCCATGGATCAACAATATTCCGAGTGAAAAGGATGAAACCCCCAGGCTGGAGTTTCTGGAAAAGGTGAACTTCTTCACGTGTAAGCTCTGGCCCGGAGACCCCTGATACGAGAACCTGACTTGGACGCATGTCGACATTTCCGGGAGATTGGAGGCTCTCTGCTGCTGGTCAGGCAGAGCCTGCTGCGGTAGATTTCAACGAGGCTTTGACAAACCCAGAGAAAAGGGGATGAGGGCGATTGGGCTTGGACTGAAACTCAGGATGAAATTGGGCCCCGATGTAGAATGGGTGGTCTGCCAGCTCGATGATTTCAACCAACCCCTCTGCTGCTGAAACGGAGGAGATAATCAAGCCTGCTTCCGTGAGCTTCTCAAGATAAGCTGGGTTGAATTCGTAACGATGCCGATGGCGCTCTTTGATCGTTTGTTCTCCGCCGTAGAGATTCGCCGCCAATGTTCCTGGGTGAACGATGGAATCACATGATCCCAGCCTCATTGTGGCGCCCATGTCCTTAATCCCTTTCTGCTCTTCCTGAAGACTGATCACTGGGTGAGGAGTATCCTTGTTGCATTCGGTAGTGTGAGCGCCTTCGAGATCGCACACATTCCTCGCGAATTCGACGGTGGCGACCTGCATTCCTAGGCAAATACCTAGAAAGGGGATTCCCGTCGATCGTGCATATTGCGCAGCTAATATCTTTCCTTCAATGCCACGATCACCAAATCCGCCTGGAATAAGAATTCCGTCAACTTCTCCTATGATCGCACTCGCATCGCCTTCTTCAATAGATTCTGAGTCAATCCTGACAATAGTGACTTCGGCGTTGTGAGCGGCTCCTGCGATGGTGAGCGACTCATAAATAGATTTGTAGGCGTCCTGCAGATCAATGTATTTGCCTACGACCGCTATTGTGACCTGATGCTGTGGGTTGATAAGGCGCTCGACAAAATTTTCCCAGTCTGTGAGGTCTGGGGTAGGAGATTCGATGCCGAGATTATCAACGACCAAGCGGTCAATCTTGTCCTGACGCAGATCCAAGGGGCATTCGTAAATGGAATGCTTAACATCCCTGAAGGCTACAATGTTCCTGTGTTCGACGTTACAAAACATGGCAATTTTCCGCCGGTTATCGTCGTCCAAATCGTGTTCAGTCCTGCATATGACGATGTCTGGCTGAATTCCGATCTCACGTAGCTTGGCAACTGACTGTTGAGTCGGCTTAGTCTTAATCTCACCCGCAGCCCGGATCAGGGGTAGCAGAGTAACGTGGATAAAGCACGTATTGGCCCGGCCAACCTCAAGCGAAAATTGCCGTAGAGCCTCAAGAAACAGGTGGCCCTCAATGTCACCAACAGTACCCCCAATTTCCGTTATGATCACGTCGACCTCGGGGTTTTGAGAAGAAAGGTCATGGATTCGCGTCTTAATTTCGTCGGTGACGTGAGGTATGAACTGAACGGTCTTGCCCAGATATTCACCTCGTCTCTCTTTCTTGATTACGTTTTCGAAGACCTGCCCGGAGGTCAGGTTGTTAAAGCGAGTCAACACACAGTTGGTGAAGCGCTCGTAATGCCCAAGATCAAGGTCTGTCTCGGCACCGTCATTAAGCACGTAAACTTCTCCGTGTTGATAGGGAGACATTGTGCCAGGGTCGACATTGAGGTAGGGGTCGAACTTCTGAATCGTTACGCGAAGTCCACGATGTTCAAGAAGGGTGCCAATAGAGGCAGCGGCAAGTCCCTTTCCTAGCGAGGAGACGACGCCTCCGGTGACGAAAATATATTTCACTCAGCGCGATTGGTTTTGGTTTGTAGAGTATTCGGTGTCAGATGAACCGGCAAGAAGAGCTTCAATCTCAGGAACCTGTTCGGGGGTATCGAGACCGATGGAGTCGTGTTCTGTGACAATAACTCGGATTCGGGCTCCGTTCTCAAGAGCACGAAGTTGCTCAAGTTGCTCGACCGTTTCCAGAGCCCCCTCTGGCCAGCTGACGAATTGCTCAAGGAAAGCTCGCTGATAGCCGTATAAGCCCACGTGACGGAATGGGGAAAATAGTTCCCCTTGAGATCGATTGTAGGGGAGCGCACTACGTGAAAAGTAGAGAGCGTCATTATTCCTATTTAAGACCACCTTGACGATATTGGGGTCATCGAGCTGGATGAGGTCTGAAATCGGATTTGCCGCCGTGATCATGTCAACGTCCTTCTGCTTCCTCAGGGTATCTGCCATCAGATCGATAAGGGAAGGAGAGACAAGGGGTTCGTCTCCCTGAATATTGACGATATGCTGGATGGCGGGAAAAGAAGCGATCGCCTCTGCGACACGGTCGGTTCCTGTCTTGTGTTGACCTGACGTCATCACGACCTCTGCGCCGTTGGCGAGTGCTTCCCGTTGGATTCGCTCGTCATCAGTAGCGACCAGCACAACGTCGAGACGTTTACAGGAGCCAGCTCGCTCAATGACGTGACCCAGCAAACTTTTGCCAGCGAGTTGATGAAGGGGCTTTCCGGGGAAGCGAGAGGATCCCCATCGGGCGGGGATTACACCAGCGACCTGTCCGGTCTTGCCTCTTGCAGCCACCTTATTATGCAAGGCCTAAGGCTATCTCACGAAGTTATGGCGGCAAGGTATTACTTTCGAAAGGTTGATTTTTTTATCGAAGTGTCGACTGAGTGAAGCGGTTGAGTTAGCGTCCGCCTGATAATGGCAATACATGAGTGGTTTCAGCCTCTGGACTGGATTGTGCTCTTTGGCTACCTGGGGCTTACGACCTGGGTCGGGCACAAGATGCGAGGGAGGCAGGCTTCCATCAGTGACTTTTTTGCGGGAGGCCGCTCTTTGCCTTGGCTGGCTGTAAGTGGCTCGATAGTCGCGACTGAAATTAGTGGAGTCACATTTATCGGTGTTCCCGGAGGGGTGCTGGCAGCAGGCGGCGACTTCACTTACATGATCTGGGCTCTAGGATCTATTTTGGGCCGAGTGATCGTGGGTATTTGGTTCACAAGAGTCTTTTATGAGGATGGCATCTATAGCCCGTATGACTACATGGGCCGGAGGATTAAGCCGCAGCTGAAAACTCTGGCGACAGTCTTTTTCACGATCGGATCAATTCTCGCCCAGAGCGTCCGGGTGCTCGTGGCTGCTATCCCGCTCATGATCGTCACTCCCTTTTCGTTTGAGGTGTGTATTCTTCTGATTGGCATTTTTGCGATTGGTTGGACCCTGATGGGTGGGATGCGGACCGTGATATGGACCGACGTAATGCAGTTTTTCCTCTTCGCCGTGGGAGGGCTGATCACCTTGACCTGGGCTTGGATGCATCTTGGCGGAGGGTGGCTAGATGTAGCAGCGCAGGCAGGTAAAACACATTGGCTTAGTTTTGACGCAGGGGTGACCGACGCCTTCAAGTTCACATTCTGGGTTGCGGTATTCGCTGTCCCCTTTCTTAATGTGGGAGCGTTCGGGGTGGACCAGCTTAACGCCCAGCGGATGTTTTGCTGCAGGAATGCTCAGGACGCTCGAAAAGCGATTATCTGGAGCTCCGTGGGTCAAGGGGTAACCTTGCTGATGTTGATGGTCGGAGCGGCCCTCTTTGTCTGGTATTCCCGGTTTCCGCCCGAAGGAGTGGTCGCCGAGAAGATGGCGTGGAATTCAGGACAAGGAGTTCCGGGAAAATCCGATTTGGTCTTTCCGATCTGGATCGTGAAAGAGCTGCCTCCAGGCCTAAGTGGATTGATCCTGGGCGGGGTGTTTGCGGCCGCTATTTCGAGTCTGGATTCGATTCTTGCTGCACTCAGTCAGACGACTGTGTCGGTGCTGTACGATACCGCTGAAACGCACAACGAGGGTCAACAGCGTAAAATGGTGTCCCGAAGTCGCATGTGGGTGATTCTCTGGGGACTTTTTTTGACGGTATTTACGCTCTTGATGCGTTGGGTACAGGAAAACACGGAGGTCGCAGTTCTGCCCCTTGCGTTTGGGATGACGACCTACACGATCGGGCCATTGCTGGGAATGTTCCTGTGCGCTCTGCTCGGTCGAGGGAGCTTCCGAGGGCTGATATGGGGATCGGTGTTGTCGTTCATGGCAGTACTGTTCATTCGCAGTGACGTTTGGGTGTTGCTGCATACGTTCGAGTTAGACCTGTTCGGACTCTCTCTCGCCTTCAACATGCCCTATGAGTGGCTTGCTGCTTTACCGATGTATTTCATTGAAGGGCAGGGAGATGCTCAATCTTTGAAGACTACCGTTGGCTTCTATTGGGCTTGGCCAGTAACTACCATCCTCACTTTTGGACTGGGCGTCCTTTGGCCAAAATCAAGGGGCAAGGCCCGTATTCGTGCGGTCTGATCTTCCGTTCTTCTCCGCTTACGAAATTAGCTAGTCTTTCCTCCTTTTTTCTCTCGGGCTTAAAGACTTACGTTTTTTACAAGCCGGCAGGGGGGAGGCGTGAAGTCCAACCTTCATTCTGGGAATGCGAGCGAAGGATTCGGTGTCCTGGCATGGGCAGATTGTTCTTTTCGTTTGGCGAGCTTAACAGGCGAACTCTGAAGTCTAACATCTGGCGTGTCGTGGAACGCTTGTGGAAAAGAGCTGGGAGAGCCGGCCTAAATTCTTATTTAAAATTTTTTGACGCTCTTGACACAGGCAGTCATCCAATACGCAGCTGATGGCTTCAACTGACTGTTTTGGTCGAGTCGTAAGTCTCAGTAAATTTTTACAAATTAATAAAAGGTTACGGATTGGAGAACTAAAATGAGTAGTAGGGATGAAGGTGCAGTGACGACGCCACGCGAGAGCGCGGTGAGAACAGGAGATATTCTGGCCCGCGGAGGGGCAAGGATACCGGCGGAAGAGGCCAAAGCTCAAATTCTCCGGTTGTTGGATGCGCGTCTGAGTGGCGATGCCACTGAGCGCTGGTTTAAGCATATGCAGCTTGTGGCAGAGGACGCCAATCAAGTCACGGTTCTGGTGCCGACGGAGACTCACGTGCTCTGGATTCAGGAAAACTTTATGCCGGAATTGACTCACGCCTTGTCTCAGGTTCTTGGCTGTGGCGGCAGGCCCCGGGTATTAGCGATGAATGGAGCCGCAGGAGGGCAGTTGACAATGCTTGAGCAGCCTCAAAAGAAATCGCGGGCCAAAGAGGTTGCCTCCGAGGCGTTGGCAAAGTTGCTGAAAGGAGCAGGACTTAACCCTCTTTACACGTTCGATCGTTTCGTCGTTGGTGGAAATAACCAGTTCGCGCATGCAGCCTGTAAGGCAATTGCTGCGGGGGTTCGCACTGCCTACAATCCATTATTTATCCATGGAGGCTCCGGGCTCGGGAAGACTCATTTAATGCAGGCGATCGGGCAGGACATCCTTAAGGCGAGGCCTGAATCAAAGGTCATTTACCTTACCTGTGAGAAGTTTACGAACGAGTTCATCTTGGCTGTACAAAAGGGAAATCTCGACAATTTCCGTCGGAGATATCGCAAAGCTGACGTACTTCTGGTTGATGATGTTCAATTCTTGAACGGCAAGGAGAAGTCTCAGGAAGAATTCTTTCATACTTTTAATACGCTTCTCGATGGAAGGGCCCAGGTCGTGCTTTCGAGTGATCGGCCTGCGTCAGAAATCCAGACTCTGGAGCCACGGTTGGTTTCCCGTTTCGAATGCGGTTTGACAGTAGCTTTGCAACCTCCGCAACTGGAGACAAGAATAGCCATCCTTGGCCGAAAGATGGAAGAATGGGAGGTTAAGATCCCGGAGGACTGGGTTCGATTTGTTGCACAACGAATCCGCAGTAATGTCCGGAGGCTTGAAGGAGCGCTAGTACGAATCGCGACCTACAATTCATTGGGTCAGGGGGAGCTTTCGACTGACAGGATTGAGGATCTTCTCCGGGATATTCTCAGGGAAGAGGCGGCGGCCAAGGTTACTATCGACACGATTCAGAAAACGGTCGCGGATTTCTACGACATAAGGCTTGCCGATATGACCAGTCGGCGTCGCCCGGCCAACATCGCCTTCCCCCGACAGATTGCGATGTATCTGTCAAGGAAGCTGACCGGAGGCTCTCTCGTTGAAATTGGGGAAGCCTTTGGGGGGCGGGATCATGGAACGGTTATTCATGCCTGCAAAAAGGTGGATCAGATGATGCAGACTGACGACCACGTCCGACAGGCAGTCGCGGCTTTGGGTGCAAGGCTGAATCGGTAATTACGGCTCCCGAATCAATGCCCGCCGGCAAAATATTGCCGGTGGCAAGGCCTTAATTGAAATCGAAGGCTAAAGAGAGGAATAGAAACGAACCGCTCCATCGTGGACCGGCTTCAATATTCACCGGAGAGGAGCTGGAATGTTACTTGTTTCTTAAAGAATGGCTTGCCAAGGCGACCAATCACCGCAAAATCGCGTTGCCCTGTTAAGGGGTTTTTTCTGCTAATGAAATTTCGGATCGCAAGGGACGCCTTCCTCGACAGTCTCCAACAGGTTCAGCACGTCGTCAGCACGAGGACGACCCTCCCAATCCTGTCGAATGTTTTAATTGAGGCGAGTGGAGGGACTTTGCGCCTGACGACAACCGATCTTGATGTTGGTGTTAGCGGCACGGTTGAAGCCGAGATATCGAAAGAGGGCTCAACTACGATGCCAGTTAAGAGGCTCGTGAGTATTATTCGTGAGCTTCCTAATGCTGAGGTGGAGATTGCTGTTGACGCAAAGGATGTTGCGTCCATCACCTGCGGCCCCAGTTTTTTCAAAATTATCGGACTGGAGCACGGTGAGTTTCCGCCTCTTCCCGATTTTAAGGAGGCGAAAGAGTACAAGATCCCTCAGGTGCTTCTCCGAGAGAGCTTGAAGAAAACCTCCTACGCGATTTCCAACGACGAGACCCGTTACGTTTTAAACGGCATCTTCACCGCGTTCAAGGAAGGGAAACTCACGCTGGTTGCTACGGATGGGAGGCGCCTCGCAATGGTGGAGAACGATCTCGAGTTTCCTGCAAGCCATGAAACGGATTTCATCATCCCGACAAAAGCCGTCCAGGAGTTGCAGCGTCTGCTCGGGGATGATGGCGACGCCGTCGCCAGGCTCGGGGATAATCAAATTGTGTTCGAGGTTGGAAGTAGCGTTATTGTCTCGAAGCTTATTGAGGGGAATTACCCGAACTATCGGCAGGTGATTCCGGGAGAGGCTAAGGAGACACTTAACCTTGGACGAGAAGCGTTGCTTGAAACATCCCGGAGGGTGTCTCTATTATCCTCCGAAAAATCAAATTCGGTGAAGCTCGTGGTGAGTGAGGGAAGTATGGATCTGACAGCCAACTCACCCGATATTGGGGAAGCGAAGGAGTCGATGCCGGTAAGCTATGATGGGAAAGAGATTGCCATAGCGTTCAATCCTGAGTTCCTGATGGCACCACTTAGGAACCTGGAGGATGATGAGGTTCAATTGGATCTTATCGACGAGATGAGTCCTGGAGTTCTCCGCGGCAGCGGCTCGTTTCTATATGTTCTCATGCCGATGAGGGTAACAGGCTGAAAGAAGACGTTCGTCTCGGCCTTTTGCGCTCCTCTAGTCTGTAAGAGGGCTCATCAAAAGCCTCTTACATCTACAGGCCTAATAGTTGCTGGTCGGTAAATCACTTCTGGCGAAGAAAGTTTTCGATCAGGTGCATTCCGGCCTTTTGGCTCTTCTCCGGATGGAACTGAGTTGCGATCAGACGTCCTCTCCGGACAGCGCTAGGAAAGCTTATTCCGTAGTTTGTGATCGCTGCACAGATCGAACTATCCGTTGGATTGGGATGGTAAGAGTGCACGAAATAAAAGTAAGGATTCAGACCAAGGCCTATCCAGGGCTCAAGGTTAGGATTCCGGAGTTGCGCGCTGTTCCAGCCCATGTGGGGGACCTTGATGCCCTCTTCTCTGAACCGAACGACGTTACCTTCTAGCACTGAAAGCCCTTTACTCTCCGGGCTCTCCTCACTGTCCTCGAACAAAAGTTGATAGCCGACACAAATACCGAAAAAGGGTTTGTCCTGTTGAATCCATTCAAAAATGGGCTCAACGAGTCCAAGACCTCTCAATTTCTTCATGCAATCGCCAAAAGCGCCTTGTCCGGGAAAGAAGAGGTGTGAAAGAGCTTCCAGCTGCTCTGGTGAAGTGACTAGTTCCGGAGAAGTGCCGAGTTTTTCAAGAGCCTGAATCAGGCTGCGTATATTACCGCCGCCATAATCAATAACGCCAACTTTGGATTTCGGAGACAAGGGTCAAGGCTGGATGGTAGAAGGTTTTGCCTTGGCGGAAAAGTGGCTCACTAGAGGGCTTCCTTAGTGCTCGGTATACCCTTCACTCTTTCGTCTCTTTTCACTGCGATACGCAGGGCGCGAGCCAAAGACTTAAAGGCACTCTCTGCTATGTGGTGGCCATCACGGCCATAAAAAATTTCGACGTGGATATTAGCGCGAAGATTCGAGGCGAGG
This sequence comes from Roseibacillus sp., assembly GCA_002686085.1. Lineage (GTDB taxonomy): Bacteria > Verrucomicrobiota > Verrucomicrobiia > Verrucomicrobiales > Akkermansiaceae > Roseibacillus_B. Next base: position 75,257 of record NZAC01000001.1, read on the forward strand.
GCTCGGAAGAATTCCTCGACGAGACTGAAAGGGAAGTTTTGAGCATCAGGGCTGCCCGCAGGGGCATTAAATTCAAGCCACGGCCGATTGCTAAGATCCACGACCACCCGGGATAGCGTTTCATCCATAGGCACATACGCATGACCGTATCTGGTGATTCCCTGCTTTTCGCCAAGTGCTTCCCTCAGGCACTCGCCCAATACAATCCCGCTGTCTTCTACGGTGTGATGGTAGTCCACCTCTACATCCCCTGTGACCTTTAGATTCAGATCAATGAGAGAATGACGCGAGAAGAGCGTGAGCATATGGTCAAAAAAAGGAATTCCAGTCTCAATGCTGGACACTCCTTCTCCGTCAAGATTCAGGGCTAGGGAGACGTTAGTCTCTGTAGTTTTGCGGCACTGCTCCGCGCGCCGTAGAGATTGTGACATATGCTTGACCGGAGGTAAGGTGTTGACCGCTATTTCTTCTTTCTTCCAAGAAATGCCGCCCCAAGGGCCCCGGCTATAACGACAATAAGAACAACTACAAAGATCACCTGAATCTTGGATGTTCCCGAGTCCTTGTCGGCACTCGGGACCGAAGCAGAAGGGCTGCTCTTGGTCGGTTTTTTCGATGGGGTTTTTGAAATGGCCTTATTCTCGGCTGTGGTCTCGGTTTTTTCAGCGGGTTCTTCGGCAACAGCTTCTTCTTCTTCTTCTTCTTCTGGCTTGTCTCCGTCTCCTGCCTCTTCGCCGGTAGGAAGAGGTTGTTTATTTTCTTCCTTTATTTCAGATGCCTCTTGAAGCAGGGCGAGGTAGCGCTCCGGAACCTTGAGAGATTTGAGTTCCCGGAGTATTTCCTCTACCGCCTCGAGGTCTCCTCTGCTTACTGCGTCCCATGCATCCTGATGGAGTGAGTCCGCGAAAGAGGAATTTTCTGCAGGAGTCTCTTTTTCCAGAGTGGAGAGGGTATTTTTGAGAGTGTTGAGGACCTTTCGCATGGGATCGCTGTGGTACTCATTAAGGGTAAGCCATTTTGTCTTCAACTCATTGGTCTCTCGGGCAACGAGTTTGAGGTAAGTCGCATCGGCCTTATCTTGAGCAGCCTTGTTCTGAGCTCTTACGTTGGCGGGAAGGGTGGCCCGCGCGCGCTCACGATCTTGTCTCTTAAACTGCACCTGGGCGATCCGCTTCTGTAAAATTGGCTGGTAGGACTTCATCGTCTCAATGGCAAGCGCGCTTGCCTTGGCGTAATGAGTTGAACCGGAAAAGTCGGACTGGATATTCTCAAAGTGGCGTAAAGCCGTCTTCAGGTCCGACGATTCCTTGGCTGCCACCATGTCTGCGTATTCTAGGCCTGCATCAATCCCGTAGCTGTCGCGTCTTCTCTCCTCCGGAGAAATCCATTTGTTCTGCAGTTTCAGTCCGCCGGCTACGGCCTTTTCGTTTTCCTCCTCAAGTGTTTTGAGGATGAGTTTAACTTTGGAGGAATGGCTTCCATTGGGAAACAGATCGAGGAAGGCTTTACACTTTACGATCCTGCGCTGGTAGTCCTCTGGAGTAAGTCTGTCCGGAGTAGGGAGCAACTGCCCCATGTTACGGAATTGAATATCTTCTTTGGTGTCAATTTCGACACGCTCGATGTTCGCCTTCAGAAAGCGGTCGGTTTGAAAAATACCGGGACGTTTTTCCCACTTCAGTTCGACAACGCTAGGCGTGTTAAACACCACTTTGCCTTCCTTTGGCGGGCGGCCATCATTGAAATGCACCCTGTCGGCTTGAGTGAGCATTGTAGACAGGGTGAGAGAAAGGAAGAAGATCGATGGGCGGAGTAGTGGGCGAGGAATCAAGGCAAAGCAAGGGGCTGGTCTGCGGCTATTGTGGGGTAAAAGGCGCCGGCTTGGCCAACGAATTTATTGATCTTCCGGGAAAGGCGAAGGGAGGGGCGCTGTTGCAAGGTGCGATCGCAGAAAAACCCCGGTTTTCGCCCCCTCCGAAAGGGGGTAGGATACGTAACGTCCTCAAGAGCAATCAAATCTTCATCTGCTTCAGGCTCAGAAGATATTTCAGAGGAGGGTTTTCAAGATCCTAACGCTCCTAGTGGAAGGGGGTGAAATGGAATTGGAGGGTGCCATCAAACCCGCCTCATGGGCCCGGTGGTGGCAGGCTAGAGATACCTTATGTTGGTATGGGATATCGAGACTCTTGAGATAAAAGGCTTTTTCATCGGGTGTCTGGGGGTAGACTCAGGCCACGTATCAGCTGTGGTTACAATCGCGATCTCGAGTCAAAAAGGCGGCGTCGGAAAAACGACAGTCGCGATCAATTTGGCGCACGCCTTCGGCAGGAACGGAAGCCGGACAGTTCTTGTTGATGCAGACCCTCAAGGTTCGGTAGGTCTCTCCCTTACTCGCCAGAGCCGGCTCCTCTCTGGGTTTTATGATTATATAGATGATACGGAGGTTCAGGTGGAAGGATTGCTGGTTCCAACCAGAATGCACACCCTTAGCCTTATTCCCGCTGGGCAGGCGAGTGATTACGATCTGAACGGGACCTCCACGTCCGGAGTGACCTCTCGTCTTCGTAATATGCACGGTGAATTGGCAGACTTAGGAATGGATATCTGCATCATCGACACTGCCGCCGGACTTTTTGGAGCCACTGCAGATGTGCTCGCCATGGCAGATGCTGTTCTTGTGCCTCAGCAGGCAGAGCCTCTGGGGATTCGATCTGTGCCGAAAATGCTGGAAGCTCTGACGCGAATGCGGATTGCCAATCCGAGATTAGTGATTCTGGGTGTAGTGCTCACCATGATGCAGGAGCATTTGCCTGAGAGCCGGGATACGGGCAAAGCCCTGAGGGCAATAATGCCGCCAGAGATGGTAATGAACACCGTAGTGCCGCGAGGAGATCTTTTCGTCACGGCCAGTGCTCGTGGTCTCCCCGTGGGAGTGATGGAAGGGGGAGATGAGATTTTGGTTCTTTTCGACCGTCTTCGTGTTGAAATTGAAAGCAGACTTGGCTTTGTCTAAGAGCGCGAGCAAGGTGAGGCAGACCCTCTTATGCGTCTGCAGCGCTCAATGGTCATCCTTTTAAGATACCTCAGACGCGATGGATCCAATTGAATCATGGGTAGATGTCTCCGAGCTGCGGCGGATGGCTGATGCATTGCTGGTTCATCCTGACGATGCGGGTGGGACCGGTGCTGATGCGGAGGATGCTCCATTCGGGAAGCAATTCGAAGGATTTGAAGCCGATTTGGGTCATAATGTGAAGGTCTCCTCGGATGCTGTGTCAGGGCAGAGTCGGAGCGCAAGTAAGGCACGTGACGCGCTTGCTTCGGCGCGTGAGCTCGCTCGCAAAGGAGGGCTTCTGAGGGACCCAGCCGATCCGCCAAGGGAAGCCGTGGAAGAAAAGTCAGGGGCAACGGCAAGGGCCTTGTCTGCCTGCGAAGAACAAGGCATGGATAGCGAGGAAGGTGGCGGAGATTCAATAATCGAGAGGTTGGTGCCCTTCGGGGGCTGGCTTCACGAGGCATTGGGATCCCACTCCTATTTTCTGCTCCAACGGACTGGGGAGGTCCTTGTTGATGAAATTAAGTCTGAGAAGCTCCATCATCTTGCCAGAACCCTTGCGCAGGCTGCGTTCACAGCCAAGCGGCAGGCAGGAACCGCGGCTGTCGGGAACCTTCACATCAAGATTAAACAAGGGGAGGTGCTTGAGGTGGTTCCAGTGAATACCCGGGAGGGACTGTTAATAATGGGTATTCTTCTGGCCAAACCATTACTTTCCCGGCAGGTCGAGATTGCGGCAAGAGGGCTTCAGCAGGTGGTCGACTACCCTTCTCATTGACGGCTACTCTGAGGGTAAAATTTCAATTTTATTTTTAGACGGCTGGGCTAGGCTTCTGCAGAAGGTTTTATCTCCTTCTCGACGACGAAACTACCAAAATGGCAGACGAACACTCTCCAAAACCTGATTCCAAGGATCCTCGCAAACCTAGAGAGTCGGGAGGTTTCAACTGGCGTTTTCTGCTCCTTTTCGCGATGGCGTTCGGCCTTCTTGCAATCGCATTCGGCAACAAAGGAAAAGGGAAGGGCCGTCCGATCTCATTCACCCAGTTCAAAAGAAGTCTAGAGGAAGGGAAAGTCATTCTGGATGACACCCGTTTCAAGCTTGAGGTTGTGACAACCGAGGGGGCGTTCGATGCACAAATTGTAGGCTGGCACCAAAATAACGGTACGTATGACCTTGGGGCTACGGAGGCGTTCACAATTCGAATCAACCTTGACCTTGATGGCCCAAAACTGACTCGGTTAGTGGGGTCGAAGGTAGAGGCAGTGGGGGCAGACGATCCCGGTGTGGAGGGAAATATTACTGGTGCACAGGGCACTTATAGTTTTGCCGATTTTGAGGAATGGGCTGCGCCGATGTCATGGGATGCATCAAAGGAGGACGGGGAGGGAACACTTGGATACAAGGTTCTTGATTTGAAGTTGGTGGCGATACCTGACTCGAGGGATGCGTATCTTATCGGTCAGCGACAGGCTAAAGTCGCCAAGTCGCTCGGAAATGAGGAAGGAGATGAGAGGCCATGGAAGTTTGTCGTCCCGGTCAACATGATGGCGATGCAGGAGGAACTGAATACTCTCTTTAATGCGGGGGTGCTCTACCGCAGGGAGAATAACTACATGAAGACCGTCCTTCTTAGTTTTCTTCCGATTCTGATCCTCATAGTTCTACTCTTTCTATTGTTCCGGCACCAGATGAAGCAGGCGGGTCGGGGTGCAATGAGCTTTGGGAAATCCAAGGCGAAGATGATGAATATGGACGGGGCAAAGGTTACTTTTAAGGATGTAGCTGGTATCCAGGAGGCGAAGGAAGAGCTGTGGGAGATTGTCGATTTCCTGAAGGATCCCCGTAAGTTTCAGAAGCTTGGCGGAAATATCCCCAAGGGGGTCCTGATGGTTGGCCCCCCCGGGACAGGGAAGACCCTTCTTGCAAGAGCGATCGCGGGTGAAGCTAACGTTCCGTTTTTCAGTATCAGCGGATCGGATTTTGTTGAGATGTTTGTAGGGGTCGGTGCAAGCAGGGTTCGCGACATGTTTGAGCAAGGAAAGAAACACGCTCCGTGTCTTGTTTTTATCGATGAGATTGATGCCGTAGGTCGTCATCGTGGCCATGGAATGGGAGGCGGCCATGACGAGAGGGAGCAGACTCTAAATGCCCTTTTGGTTGAAATGGACGGCTTTGATACACAGGAGGGCGTGATAATCATCGCGGCAACTAACCGTCCCGACGTGTTGGATCCTGCACTTCTACGCCCGGGCCGGTTCGACAGGCAGGTGACCGTATCGCTTCCCGACGTCAAGGGCCGGGAGCAAATTCTAAAGGTGCATGCCAAAAAGATTAAGTTGGCCGCCGGGACAGATTTGGGCACGGTTGCCAGAGGAACACCCGGCTTCTCGGGCGCTGAGCTTGCCAACATCATCAATGAGTCGGCTCTATTGGCGGCAAGTAAAGATCTGAAGGCAGTCACCGTTGTCGAGCTAGAGGAAGCTCGCGACAAGGTGCGATGGGGAAGGGAGCGGCGGAGTCTCGCTCTGAGCGAGAAGGAGAAGAAGCTTACTGCTTATCATGAGGCTGGGCATGCCCTCCTCTTGGCGATGCTTGAGAATACCGATCAGCTCCATAAGGTAACAATCATTCCTAGGGGCCCATATCTCGGTGCGGCTTTCCATCTGCCAGAGGAAGATAAATTCCAAGTGCACAAGATTGAAGGGCTAGAGCAGCTGATTGTGACGATGGGCGGCAGAGTAGCTGAAGAGATCGTCTTTGGCGATGTGACGAACGGAGCGTCAGGGGATATCAGGCAGGCAACTAGTCTGGCGAGAAGGATGGTGTGCGAATGGGGGATGAGCGAGGAGCTGGGAATGGTGGAATACGGAGAGGCGCGAGAGGAGGTTTTTCTTGCCCGGGATATTTCGAAGCCAAAGAACTACTCGGAAGAAACAGCAAAAAAAATCGATGCTGAAATCCGCCGGATTATTGATCGTGCCTACGCCGATGCGAAGAAGATCCTTACAGAGAACCGTGATAAGCTTGAGCTGATCGCTGAGGCGTTGTTGGAGTTTGAAACGTTGGACGGTGCTCACATTATGGACCTCATAGAGCACGGCGAAATGAAGAGCCCTCCACGTTCTCCAAAGCCTCCCGAGTTGCCATCTGAACCTGAGCCAACGGCATCATTGAAGGGCGACGATGATCAACAGGAAGAGGACGACGGGCCGTTGCCCGACCCGGTTCCAGCCTGAGTATTGTCCCGGGCTTTTGCCCTGGAAGGGCGCCGTTCACGGGGTGGAAAGCCTAATGAATCCTCGCTGGCCCCTCGGGATCCTAATCCTCACGTCTCCGCTTGTTCCTGCCGGAATTGGGTTTCTCCCGGTGCTGATGAAAGCAGGACCCAGGGGAGAAAATGGCTGGAGAGGGTCCGAACCCGTTGTGACGAGAAGGGCACTGGCAGTGCCTCCTTTCGGCAGGGAGAGGCTGAAGGCTACCGTGGCTGCGTTCACTTCACCCGGTTGGAGGAGGTGAGGAAAAGGGTTTTCGGATGCGTTTAGGCCAAGAGCCCACTGGATTCCATTGGATACTCCGTCCTCATTGGAATCTTCGAGTGGAGTGGCTCCAGAAATTCCATTAGCAGTGGCCCAGAGGGTGAAAGGGTCCTCGGGTGTGATTTCAACAGTTGCTGGACCAGACAACTTGGCAGCTCCCTCGGCCCTGATGGGGACCTCAACGCCTGCGGCTTCGAATACCTGGTCGACCGCAATGGGGAGCTGCACGTCCACGTTATAGGTTTTGCTTGTTGGAGTAATGGTCGTTGGGGTGAGGGTGACAAAGCCGGTCCCAAGCCCTGTTCCTCCGACTGGTTCTGTAGTGAAATCAAAATCAAGATTTTCATTAATACCGAGGAGGCCGATGCTGATATTGCCACCAAGTGTCCCGCTGCTCACCGTGAAGGTATGCTGGGAAGAGTCGAATGCTCCGGTGGCCGGATCAACAATCCCTGGAGGTAACGGGGTGTCGAGAGTGGCGCCAAGGGTGGAGCTCTCAAGGTCGTAGCTTCCAATCAGAAAGGTGCTTCCCGAAAGCTCGACTGCGCTACCCTGAACGTCACCGTCAAGTATAGTCATTTCGGAGACCTGATCGGTGACCGGGTCAATCTCCAGGAGAACCTCGATGGATCCGGATAGTCTGGTGGTGTCCCGGCCCGTGGGTAGAACTGGTGGTTCGAACTCGAGAGTGATCCTATTAAAATCCTGCTCATTGACAGCCGTTAAGGTGGCTGTTGTGGGAATTGCCACGAGTGAAGAGGAAGAGCTCAGGACGAGTAGACTGAGCAATGCTCGGCTGGTGACTGGGTTCATAGGATTGTCCTACCACAATATGAGGAATGCTGCCAATATGGAAGATCATGATCACAGGTGTTCAGCCTGGGACGCGCTCCACTTTTCCTCCAAGTTGGAGGAGTTTTTCGTCGATATGCTCGTAGCCCCGATCGATATGATAGAGGCGATTGATTTCGGTCGTTCCCCGGGCCCGGAGAGCAGCCAGCACCAGCGCGGCTGAGGCTCGGAGGTCTGAGGCCATTACTGGCGCAGCACTGAGATTCTCAACTCCGCGAATTAGCGCACTTCCACCATCGACTTTGATCTCAGCGCCCATCCGCTTCATCTCCGAGCAGTGCATGAAGCGTTGAGGAAAGATAGTGTCTTCCACGACTGATATTCCTGGGGTAGTTGCAAACATGGCGGTAAATTGAGCCTGCATATCTGTGGGAAATCCTGGAAATGGAGCGGTGGAAATATCGCATCCCCGGGGGCTTTCTCCGGGTGTAATATGAACCTCAGTGCCATTAGAGCTGAACTCCACTAAGTGACCAGCCTCTTGGAGAATGGCAGTGGCTGCCCCGAGGTGGTCGGCTCTAACTCGTTTCAGGGTGACTCCCTGGCCTGCCATCGCGCCTGCAACCATGAAGGTTCCTGCCTCGATTCGGTCGGGGATTATGTTGTGCTCAGCTCCTCGCAGGTGTTCGACTCCTTCAACGACAATCCGGCGAGTGCCTGCGCCAGAGATCTTGGCGCCCATCTTCACGAGAAAGTCAGCAAGGTCTACGACTTCCGGTTCACTCGCCGCAGAGTCAATAACTGTAGTCCCCCGGGCGAGGGCGGCAGCCATCATGAGGTTGTCAGTTCCGAGAACGGTGGGCCCGTGCTTTCCTCTCATATCGATCTCTGCTCCAACAAGTCCGTCAGGTGCGCTCAGAACGATATCGCCTCCTTCCATCTCGACGGCAGCGCCGAGGCCCTGCATGGCTTTAATATGAAGATCGACAGGTCGGTCCCCTATGATACAGCCACCGGGTAGCGATATCTTTGCTCTGCCAACCCGGGCGAGAAGGGGACCCATCACGCAGATGGAGGCCCGCATTTTCCTGACCAGGTCGTAAGGGGCTTCGGGAGATATGGTTGACGGTTCGATCCTTACGGTTCCGCTTGAGCGCTCCACTTCCGCGCCCAGTGCACGGAGAATCTGCAGCATGTAGTTGGTGTCGGAAACATCCGGAACCCTCCGTATTATTGAGGCCTGATCCGAGAGAAGAGTGGCCGCAAGGATAGGGAGGGATGCATTCTTTGATCCCGAGATATTGATGGAGCCCTGTAAAGTGCTGTTGCCGTGGACGAGAAGTTTATCCATTGAAAGAGGGAGTGATATTCGACCCGTCAGGGTGCTTGAGCAAAGATAAAGCGTGGATTTCCAGAGAGATCATATTTGAGGAGGACAGGGTCGAGTCCCGCCGATTGAGCGAGAGCAACGACCTCGGGTCCCTGACTAGATCCGATTTCGAGTGCCACCCAGCCGCCGGGCTGAAGGTGGCCTCTGATTGTGGGAATGAAACGTCTGAGAATTTCCAGACCATCATGTCCTCCGAAGAGGGCAGTAGCTGGGTCATGGGCGACTTCCTGCGACAGGGTCTCTTTTTCGCCTTCCGGTATGTAAGGGAGGTTAGCTACGATGAGATGGTAAGATCCGACGACTCCCTCCAAAAGATCGGTTTCAATGCAGTTGACCGGGAGAGCATGTCGATCAGCATTTTCTTTTGCCAAAGCCAAGGCGGCCGATGAAATGTCTGTTAATACTGTATTGGCACAGCGTTCCCCGAGCGAAAGACCGAGTGTGATACCAAGCACACCGCTTCCTGTGCCGACATCGAGAACCTCTAATTGATCATTTAACTCCAGTTGAAGAGTCAGTTCGACCATTTCTTCTGTTTCTGGCCTGGGAATAAGAGCGCGTTTGTCACAGAGGAACTCTCTTCCTGCGAATTCTACGGTTCCTAGGATGTGCTGGAGAGGTTCGCCCTCGCCTCGCCGTTTCAGCAGGCCCCGTAATGGAGCGAGTTCCTGCTCGGTCATCGGGCGATCAAAGTTCGAGTAAAGCTCTATTCTGCTACAGGACAACTGTTGAGCGAGAAGCCATTCCATGTTGCGTCTGGAACCTTCTACGCCTCTCTCCCGTAAATAAGAGGCGCCACGTTCGAGGCATTCCAGGACGGTCTTCATCGGGCTGAACCTCGGGCCAAAATTAGTCCGAACTGATTCCGGATTCCGCAAGCCTCTGAGCCATTTCGGTCTTCTGCAATTCCTCCGTGAATTCGTGGACTTCCCCGGCAAGAATTCCCTCCAAATTATGAGAGGTGTGATTGATCCGATGGTCTGTCACTCGCGATTGCGGGAAGTTATAAGTACGAATCTTCTCCGAGCGGTCGCCGGATCCGATTAGAGCTCGGCGCTGAGCGGAGTATTTTTCCTGCTCTTCGCGTTGCTTGGCTTCAAAAAGTTTGGAGCGGAGAATCTCAAGTGCCTTTTCCTTATTCTGGCCCTGACTTCTGCCGTCCTGGCACTTGACCTGGATGCCAGAGGGTAAGTGAGTGACCTGTACGGCTGAATCAGTTGTGTTGACATGTTGTCCCCCGGGGCCCCCGGACCGGGTAGCCTGAATATGCAGCTCGTCTGGCTTAAGTTCGATGTCGACCTCCTGAGCTTCCGGCATGACAGCGACGGTGACGGTAGATGTGTGGATTCGTCCCTGGGTTTCGGTTGCTGGGACACGTTGCACCCGGTGGACACCGCTTTCATATTTCATACGACGGAAGACTTCTTCACCGCTCACTTTGAGTACGACCTCCTTGAAGCCGCCTACCTCTGAAGGGCTGCTTTCGAGGTGTTCACATTTCCAATTGCAGCTGTCGGCATAGCGCTCGTACATCCGCATTACCTCACCGGCAAAAAGCGAGGCCTCATCACCCCCGGCACCTGCCCGGATTTCTACCAGAGCATTGCGTTCCTCTGTTGGATCCTGAGGGAGCAGCGAATACTGGAGCTTTTCTCGAAGGAGAGGGAGGGAGGACTCAAGATCTGGAATTTCCTCGCCTGCCATCGCGGCGATTTCCTCATCGTCATCTTTTGCAAGCTCCCTGTTTTCCTCGAGGTTTCTACAAGTAGATTCGTAGCTATCCCAGAGGAGCATCAGTTTCTGAAGGCTTCGATGCTCCCGCATGACGTCAGCGGCAGAAGCTTGATCGTTAAAGAATTCTGGTTGAGAAATACGCTCCTCCAATTCCGCCAACCTCTCCCGGCGTTGTTCTATGAGACCGGCAAATTCCATAATTTCTCCAAGGCCAATTTCTCGATCGTTAGGGGTAGAGTCAAGTGGCTTGGTTAGCTTTCATGTTTATTAGTTGAAAAGCCGGCCGGTTACACCTATTTAACGGCCGCCGAGAGGTAAAAGCCCCGTAGTGTAATTGGTAACACACCTGATTTTGGTTCAGTATTTCTTGGTTCGAGTCCAGGCGGGGCTGCCACTCTTGGTCAAATCGCTGAGGGCGGTGGGTTATTTGGCTTTGCTGTGAAGTAGCGAGGTTTTGGTGGTGAGACTCGTTCTACAGAAGGGCGGGGCGGCGTTTGGTGGGAAGGTCCCGGTAATATTCAGGGGGGCAATCAAAATTCGTCTGAACGAAGTCATCCCAGGCCCTGAGGGTTTGATGCGATAGAAGGGATTGGATTTCCTCTTCGCAATCACCGCAAAGGCATAGCGGATATGGATCATAAATCATGGTGTCGCCGAGCAGGATTCCGCCTAGCGAGAAGCTTTTGGTTTTGTTGCGGGGAGTGTCACAGGCGGCGCAGTGCCGAATCCAGGGTTCTATAACGTTTATAGGCGACAAAAACTGAGAACGCTCATTGAGCCGCACTCTTTCGGTAAAGAAGGTCGCCAGGGCTTGTTGTGACTCGTCCGAGAATTCTTGAGCCATGTTGGACCGGCAATGTTCACAGATAGCGTATTCGAAGATGCACTCATCACCTTTAAAGCTTTTGGCGACAAGGAAAGGAAGATCTGGGTCCTCTTTGAGAGAGAGTCCGCAGCTAATACAGTCCTCAAAAGGTTTGCCGGTTTCCGATGAATGAAAATAGGATTGGGAGTTGGAGTCCAAGGGATGAAGGTGACTTTGGATTGCTCTATTCCAATTCAATACCTCCGAAAAAATTGGCTGATTTTGGAGGTAGTTGGTTGAGGACGTGGATTTCTTGTGATCTCTCTTCCAGAGGCCAATGATATGATGTTGTAAGGATGTGGGTCATCAGTGCCTGAGCCATCGGGATGGCCTTCTCCAAGTCGTAGCCGAGTGCAAGCAAGCCCGTTATTGCAGCTGAATGAGTACATCCTGTGCCATGTGAGCTGGGGAGATCGATCCAAGGGTGAGTAAATTCTCGGGTTGTGCCACGGCTGTAAAAGGTATCAGTGAGGAGGCCTTCAGTTACACTGTGTCCACCAGTGAGAAGGACGGAAATGCCAAGGGAGCTGGATAATTCCTTGGCGATCTCGTTTGGGCATGGCCTTTCCGAATCGAGATCATGATTCTGCCTGAGTAGGCGGAGGGCCTCAGGGAGGTTTGGGGTGGTCACTAGAGCTAGCGGCAAGAGTTCTGTCATGTAAGCTTCGACGGCCGCTGGAGAACCAAAGTCCGCTCCTGAGGACGCAGAGAGCACAGGATCTATCACCAAGGGGATTTTTGTCCCAGTGAGAGCAGCAGCCACTGCCGAAATATGAGAGGAGCTGCCAAGAAGTCCGGTTTTTATTGCGGCGATCGGATAGCTTTCGAGAAGAACCTGAATCTGTTCTGTCAATGTCTCTGGTGAAACTTCCTGATAACTATGAACCTTGAAGGGGGTCTGCACTACGATGGTGCTGATTGCAGTAAGGCCGTGTAAGCCAAGCAGAGAAAAGGTCTTCAAGTCGGCTTGAATCCCTGCGCCTGCACAACAGTCAGAGCCGGCGATTGTGAGTGTTACCACTGGCGGTGACATCTTAGGCCAATTAATCCCTCATTTGTAGAAGAGGCAAGCTTGTCCTTGGCATGAGGGTTCTTAGCCCTACGGTTCTGCTCGGTGCACCCACATTTCGAAGAACTTGATAGATTGAGCGTAGAGGTAGACGACGTCATTTACATGCCCAGTCTGGATCATCCTGAGGATCGGCCTCACCCTTTTGTCTACTTCATCAAAATTTGTAATCAGTCCCCTGAGCGTGTCAGTATTCAGGGACGTAAGTGGGTTATAAGAGAAAATGATTCCGAGGAAGTCCTAGTGGTGGAGGGCGATGGAGTAGTAGGGCAGACCCCGGACCTCGGTCCGGGAGAGGAGTTTTCCTACAATAGTTATCATGTGACACGCTCGAGTGGCTACGCTGAGGGAGCCTTTTTCGGGACAACCGAGAGCGGACGAACTATTTTCGTTCGGATTCCGCGGTTCAACCTTAGTATTCCGGAGTGGGCCTGATGGCGCCGGGAGTTGCAATATGTGTCATTGAGATATCGTGATCTTCAACCGGCAGATCGTCATAGAGCTGCAGGTCAAAAGCGACTCCCATCCGGAAGGCTTTTCCGTTGAGAAGTGGCAGGGTGGTGTCGTAATAGGCCTTCCCACGTCCCAGCCGAGCACCGGCAAGGGTGAATCCTACTCCTGGGCAGAGACAGAGGTCGATTTCATGTGGGCTGACAGGGGGGTGAATCTCCGGGACAGGCTCGGGTATGTTGAATCTTCCATGCCTCAATTCGGATGGGTGTTGAACTATGTGGAAGCTAAGAACGGAGCCTGAAACCAATGGGTATGCAAAGCGATGTTGGCCTAGCAGTGAGAGATGAAGGGCAGAAAGGTCTACTTCGGTTTCTATGGCCGCATAGGTCGCAATGGTTCCGATTCCTTCATTCTGTGATATCCAGCTGATTAACTTGTCGCATAATTGAGAGTTCCAAACGCGACGTAGATCCCTATCGGTAGAGGCAAGCGATCGCCGTATTTTGATTCGGAGTTCCTGCTTCTCCGGGGTGCTGGGGTTATTTGCCACTTGCGAAAAAGATCGTGTGGGCGAATTATGTCTTCATCCAAACGGTGAGGCAAGCAAGCTGCATACTACTTCTTTCCTTGGTTATAGGCTACGGCCAGAGCGAGGATGCTGCATTTGCGGCTCGCTATGAGGCGCCGGTGGTTGACCGGCCTTTCTTTGGTGATGATGTCATGCTGGCGGCAGAGCGGAAGAGTTACGCTACCAATCTGGCGACTTATGTAGCAAACATGGTTTCATCGAAGGGGGCAGCCAAGGACGTTCTTGTCAGTGCCCGCCAAATCCTGGCTCTCGCTTTGCATCTAGAGAGGCGCAACAAGCAGGCCATGGTAGTCAATTTTCAATTGAGGCAGGGTGTGATGCCCAAGGTGAAGGTTGGTGATTACAACCCAAGGACGTTTTCCCGGCTCCTTATGGCCAGAGCAAAACTGCTTTTGAAAGGGGAAGAGGGGAGCAAGAAAGAGAGGCTGCTTGGTCGCTATTTTATCGATGTTGCAGCGCACATCGATCCAAGGAATGAGGACGCTGTCTTTGAGTGCGAAAATCAGCGTATTGATCATGGCAACCTGGATTGGGGGCTTCTCACCGCGTCGTCTTCAGAATCAGGAGGAACACCGGGGAATCAGATCCCTGAAAATTAGTCGTTTTTCGACGGGTTGGAGGGAGGCTCAAGGAATTGACTCAGCATCTGGCGAAGGGTGGCCCGCGCCCTGAAAAGTTGGCTTTTTACAGCAGAAACAGAAATATCAAGAATCTCAGCAATGTCTTCGTAGGACATATTCTCATGTCGTCTGAGGACTACGGCCATGCGTTGCTTTTGAGGTAGGGAGGTAATTGCTCTGTTAGCTGCTTCACGTAATTCCAACTCAAGTAATCGAGCATCAGGCTGGGAGTGCTCTTTTTCTTTAAATTGTTGATGCCATTCATCTGCCTGCTCTTCAAACGACTGTTCACCCCGACGTGCTCTCCGGCGTGTTTCATTAAAGACGAGGTTGCGGGTAATGGTGAAAAGGAATGTCGTGAACTTTGCAGTTGGTTTGTAGCGCCCTGCACTTTTCCACAGACGAAGAAATACCTGCTGAGCGATGTCCTCTGCCTCGCTGTGATTGCCGAGCATCTTGGCTACAGTCCCGACGACCGCATATTGGTGGCGTTGAACGAGTTCTTCAAATGCCGAGTGATCACCTAGCGCCACCTTTTTCATAAGAGAGATATCGCAAGTATCTTTTGAATCCTGACTAGAGGGCGGTTTTGGCATCGGGGAGGAAGTAGGAATGGCCGTTTCTCGTGGAAGGTCTGTAAGCTTAGAGTGGAGCCCCTCAATCCCCATCAACTGAGCCGCCAAGGCGGCCATGCCAGCTGTTCGTGGTAATTGAAAAGGGCGCCTCGATTCGACGGGGACTCCCGGTGTCGATTATTGCGGGAAAATGCTTTCGGTTCCGCAATGATTGTTCGAGAGGCCGGGGCAACGTGGACAGTGGAGAGATCGACTAAAACTCTTTTTACACCAACTTAACAAATTGCCGCCCCGAGCCCATTTTTTGTCCCTGCGTGCATGGTGTCAGGCAGGGCTTAACGAGATGAGGCCGCACCCTTGATTCGTGGGTGCTGGCTGAATCGTGAAATAAGCTAGCAGGATGCTACCCCTTAATTTCCAACAGCATTTGCGCGTTGTTAGGAAACTTTTTGAGGAAGAAAAGAAGGCGCTCCATTGCTTCCAGCGGACGGTGTCCGGATAGACCTCGACGAATGAGATAGATCTTATGGAGAAGATGCTCTGGAAGCAGAAGCTCTTCCCGCCGGGTGCCCGACTTGAAAATGTCAACGGCCGGATAAATGAAGCTCTCAGCGATTCGGCGATCGAGAACCAACTCCATGTTGCCGGTGCCTTTGAATTCCTGAAATATAGCTTCGTCGGCCTTGGCGTTGGTCTGAACTAGTGCAGTTCCTATGATTGTGAGGGATCCCCCTTCCTTTGTGTTGCGGGCAGCCGCAAACAGACGCCGGGGCATTTCGAGAGCGCCCGCGACAATTCCTCCGCTTTGGTATCCTCGCCCTTTGCCGCCCCGCATGCTGTTGTTGTAAGCCCTTGCAAGACGGGTAATTGAGTCGAGAAGAACAAAGACATCCTGCCCTGCTTCGACCAAGCGCTTTGCCCTTTCAATGCAAAGTTCAGCAACTCGACAATGATTTTTGGCAGGCATGTCGTTAGAACTTGCGTAGATCTCAGCCTCTGGCAGCTGGCGTTTAAATTCAGTGACCTCTTCTGGCCGCTCATCGACCAGTAGAATAATAAGATGCAGATTTTCGGAATGTCGCTCCCTGACTGCTTCGGCTAAATGCAGTAACAATGTAGTTTTGCCCGATCTGGGAGGTGAGACAATAAGACCTCTTTGGCCCTGGCCTATTGGCGAGATCATATCGATTACCCGAGTGGTAAACCGTTCGGGCTCGGTTTCGAAAGGAATTCGTTTTACCGGGTTGGTCGCTTTAAGTTCCTCGAAAAAGGAGAGTTTGCGTGCCTCCTGAGGTTTCTTGCCGTTAACGGAGGTGACCTCGACGAGCTGAGGCCCCCGACTGCCTTCGCGTGCCTTTCCGTGGACCCACATTCCGACTCTGAGACCCTCACGGCGGACAAGTTCAGGAGGAAGAAAAACATCCTCTCTGGATTGCTCGAAATCCTTGTCGGGTTGCCGAAGAAAACCGAATCCTTTTGGGGCTAGCTCCAGAACGCCGTTCACCTCAACAGGGTCTCCGGTAAGGACAATATCTTTACGCTGTTCGCCTTCATCGACTTCCTGGCCGCCACCGCCACTGCCATCCCTTCGACGGTCATTTCCCCGACGGCGCCCTCTGCCCCTTACTCTGCCCCGAACAGCGCCACCGCGTCTCCGGCGGTGCCTGTCACCGCCGCCTCTCCTGTGTCCTTCCGAGGAGTCTCCGGAAGGAGCGTCTGAAGAAGGGTCAGAGCTCATTATGAATTTTGCCATGCTCGGTTCCACACCGTTGATGGCGGCTAGTGGAGCGTCGCAATGAGGAATATTGATTGAGAAAGGGTAATCCTCGCCATGGCGAAGAGTTTTCCCTTCGGAAAGTGCCACCGAAAGAGCCCGTGGAAACAAAGTGAACCCCAGAGCTTTTCAGGTTGCTTGAGAGACGAAAAAGATCCGCCATGTCGACCAAGCGCGGCGATCATGGGCCTGCAGAGGCGTTTAGCAACCACAAAATGCATGCGTAATTCTATCTTGTGTTTCCTCGTGCTGAACTTTTTTTGGTGAAGAAAACGGACCGCCATTGACCCCAGTTGATCTCGCCGCTAAAGGCTGATGTATCGTCATGAAGGATAGTATCACTGTTACCATCACCGGTGCGGCTGGGCAGATCGGCTACGCGCTGCTTTTCCGAATAGCTTCTGGTGGATTATTCGGCCCAGACCAGCCGGTTCATCTGAATCTGGTTGAGATTGAACCCGCGATGAAAGCATTGGAGGGAACGGCAATGGAGCTCGATGATTGCGCCTTTCCTCTTCTTTCAGGAATCACCGCGACCAGTGATCTTGATGTGGGATTCAAGGATTCGAACTGGGCTCTTTTAGTGGGATCTGTGCCCCGAAAGGCGGGAATGGAAAGAAAGGATCTGCTTGGGATTAACGGAAAGATTTTCACTCGTCAGGGAGAAGCCATTGCAGCCAACGCGGCAGACGATATTCGAGTTCTAGTCGTGGGCAATCCTTGCAATACGAACTGTCTGATAACGATGAATAATGCACCGGGTATTCCGGCAGATCGGTTTTTCGCAATGACGCGTTTGGATGAGAATCGCGCTAAAAGCCAGTTGGCAGCAAAGGCAGGAGTTCACGTGAGCTCGGTTTCGAATCTCTGTATCTGGGGAAATCACTCGGCCACCCAGTATCCTGATTTCACTAACGCCCTGGTTAACAAGTCCCGGGTCGTGGATGTGATTGATGATCACGAATGGCTTAGAGGAGAATTCATTTCGACCGTTCAGCAGCGGGGTGCAGCAATTATCAATGCTCGAGGGGCATCTTCAGCGGCTTCAGCTGCTAATGCTGCTATCGATACGGTTCGCAGTCTTTGTAATCCGACTGCTGAAGGTGATTGGACCAGTGTCGCGATTTGCTCAGAGGGTCAGTATGGGATCGACGAGGGGCTTATTGCTTCGATGCCGGTGAGGTGCGACAGCGATGGCGTATGGTCCGTAGTTGAAGGAGTTGAAATTGACGAATTTTCAAAGTCTAAGATTGAGGAAAGCGTTTCAGAACTACGTGAGGAGCGCGAAGCGGTATCCGATCTTATTCCTTCCTGAAGGTGAGTGAGGATCTCCTAGAGATTGGAGGACGGGAATTTCGTTCCCGCTTGCTCTTGGGCACCGGCAAGTTCGGCTCTCCGGAATTGATGAAGGAAGCGCTTGTCGCATCTGGCACTGAAATCGTGACGGTCGCCCTCCGAAGGGCGGATATGACTGGCGGTCATGATCCATTTGCCAACATCCTGGAATTTGTCGACCCCGAGACCTATCTGCTGTTGGCTAACACGAGCGGAGCCATGAATGCAGATGAAGCCGTTAGGCTTGCCAGGCTTGCTGAGGCGGCGGGTCTGCCGAAATGGATCAAGCTTGAGATTCACCCTGACCCCACCTATCTGCTTCCAGATCCGGTCGAGACTCTTAAAGCGGCCGAGATACTGGTGGCTGAAGGGTTTACGGTTCTTCCCTATATTAATGCGGACCCCGTATTGGCGAAGCGCCTCGAAGATGTGGGGGTTGCTACCGTAATGCCTCTGGGAGCTCCCATTGGATCCAATATGGGTCTTGTGACGAGGGATCAGATTCGCATCATCATTGAGCAGGCAACGGTGCCGGTTATCGTCGATGCTGGTATCGGTGCGCCGAGCCATGCTGCAGAAGCTTCCGAGATGGGAGCCGCCGCGGTTCTGGTAAATACCGCAATAGCGGTTGCTGGCGATCCGCCTGCGATGGCATTAGCCTTTAAAGATGCCGTTGATGCAGGACGCCGTGCCTTTAACGCCGGACTGCCGATGCAGAGTGAGAAAGCGGAGGCCACAAGTCCTTTAACCGGGTTTCTCGGCAACTGAGGATCCTGTCCTCCGTGGTGGTCGACTCTTGTCTGACCTACTATTCTCTGTATTCTTCTGAGGTGATCCGCAAATGACACCACTTTTCCGGAAATTCCTCGGGATGAACTGGGTCCTGGTTTTTACCATGTATGGCCTTTTGGTCTTCGGAGTGTTCAGTATCGAAAGTGCTGCCCGGCATATCCCGGTTTCATCTTTGGGAGAAAGTCCTGAGCTTTGGGGCGCATGGTTTGCAGACCGGCAGAAGATCTGGATTCTCGTCGGGAGCTTGGTTTATTTCGTGGTGGCGCTTACTGACTACAGGTGGCTCATGTGGCTCGGGGTTCCAATGTATCTTGTCGGGATAGGGATGCTCTTCGTTTTGATGGCTCAGGACTCTGAGGTGCACCAGCTTACAGTGATGGGTCTGAGCTTCCAGCCAACTCAGCTGGTGATTGCGGCAGGAATTATAATGGTAGGGCTCAGCTTCCAGGTGCTTCCCAGAATCCAGAGGTGGCTTGGGCATCCGGCTTGTCGGTTGGCTATTATTGGGGTCTTATGCGGTATCCCTTTTTTGCTCGTGGTCAAAAATGGAGATATGGGTTCAGCGATCGTCTGGTTACCTGTGGCTTTTGTGACAATGCTGGTTGGTGGAATACCATACCGCTACCTGCTTTTCATGGGACTGGTTGGAGCAGGGATACTACCCATTATTTATTTCATCATACTGCCAGGAGTTTCCGAGAGAGGGTATGCACGAGTTAATAATTACCTGGAAAATGTTCAGAGGGGCCACATTACAAATACTGATAAGAACTATGCGGAATATCGTGTCACCATGGCGGTGGGGAAGGCCGGATGGAGGGGTGCGGGGTACGCTAGTCAATCAAAGGACTCTCTTCACAACAGGAAGGATATTCCGTGGAAGACTGCTCATAATGACTACATTTTTGCTGTGATTGCCGAAGAGCAGGGTTTTAGAGGAAGTCTTCTTCTCCTTACCGGATTTGCTCTTCTTCTCATTCAATGTCTCTTTGTTGCCTATTATAGCAGAGATTTCGCGGGGCAGATTATTGCGGCCGGAGTCGTTGGGCTCTTTTTCGCCCATATTTTTGAGAATATCGGGATGTGCGTTTCGATTATGCCAATCACGGGTATTCCACTTCCTCTGATCAGTTATTCAGGAACCTTCGTGCTGATTTGCATGTTCCTCTTGGGATTAGTGCAAAGTATCTGGGTTCATCGGAATAGCGGAAGAGTGGAAACGGAGTCGTAGGAGAAAGGGGAGTTGGCTACGGTTGAATCACTGGGCCACCTAGTCGCATCCAATCCATGATGCCGCCCCCCAGGTTGGTCACGTCGTTAAATCCTGCATCAAGCATCAGCGTTCCAGCGTGGGCACTTCGCTGCCCCACCTTGCAGTAGACAAGGTATGGAACGTCACGCGGAAGTTCCTCGAGGTGTTTTGTTAATTGACTGAGTGGTGCGAGTCTGCACCCTTCCAGGTGGGCCCAGGCGTGTTCAGAGGGTTCCCGGACGTCAAGCAGGATGCCGTGAAAGCCCTCTCGCATGAGACCCAATGCTTCAGTCGCGCTAATCTCCTTCAACCCTTTGGTTTCGGTGGGGCTGTTCGGTGTAGCTCCGGGGCTGATAATGGTTGGAGCGTTGCCACAGAGTTCACAAGATGGATCTGGTTTAAGGGATATTTCCCGCATGCGTGCGTTAGTTGCATCGTAATGAAGCATCCGCCCGGCAAGAGTTTCTCCATGCCCTGTGAGGATCTTAATGGCTTCCATCGCCTGAAGGGTCCCGATCACGCCGGGAAGAGCGCCAAGGACGCCTGCCTCTTCTCATGTAGGCACAGTGCCGGGCGGGGGAGGTTCTGGAAGGAGACAGCGGTAGCAAGGGGAGTGCAGAGCTGGATCAAAGACGGTGAGCTGGCCTTCAAACTGATGAATTGCGCCGGCGACGAGGGGTTTGCCGAGGAGCCATGCGGCATCCGCAACCAGAAACCGGGTCGGAAAGTTGTCAGAGCCGTCAAGGATCAGATCGTATTGCCTGAAGAGAGCCATGATGTTGTCCTTCTCGAGTCGTCTGGGGTGGACTTCAAGACAGACATCGGAGTTCAGGTTCGTAAGCCGCTGTGAGGCACTCTGGACCTTTGGTTGGCCGACAGATCGTTCGTCGTGAAGGATCTGGCGCTGGAGATTCGATAAATCAACGGTATCGTCGTCTAGAATGCCCAGGCGCCCGATACCTGCTGCAGCGAGATAAAGCGCTGCCGGGGATCCGAGTCCGCCAGCTCCGACACACAGAGCGGAGCCGTTGCGAAGTGCGGTCTGCCCCTCCATCCCAAAGCCTGATAGGCTAAAATGGCGTTCATAGCGCTCTTGCTCGCGATCGGTGAACATCACTTAAACTGGGTGTGATAGTTACTCCGTTTTCACTTCACGGCAAGCGTCAGGTATTTTATCCCGACAGGGTAATGTCAGAGGTTCATTCCACATTTCGTCTTCGGCCGGGTGATATAGCACCTGAATTCCAGCTTCCAGATCCCGACGGGCAAATTCATACTCTAGCCCAGTTAAGGGGCGAGCAGGGAGTATTAGTGATTTTCGCCTGTAACCACTGCCCCTATGTAATCCACCTTGCAGATGCGGTCGGGCAGATGGCGAAGGAGGTTGCCCACAAGGGGGTCAACACGGTCGCCATCATGTCGAATGACGTTAAGAATTACCCTGATGATCACCCCGATTTGATGGGGGGCTTTGCCGATAAGTTTGGTTGGTCGTTCCCCTATCTTTATGATGAGAATCAAGAAGTAGCGAAGGCATGGTCAGCGGCCTGTACACCTGACTTTTTCCTGCTCGATGCTGCTGGGAAGCTCTTTTACGCCGGACAGTTTGACGATTCACGCCCTAAAAGTGGGAAAGAGGCTACCGGAAGTGACATGCGTTATGCGATTGAACGCCTGACAGCAGGAGATGAAGCGCCGAAGGATCCATTCCCGAGTAGCGGATGTAATATCAAATGGAAGGACGGTAATGAGCCGTCCTATTTTGGGTAGTATTCTTGGATCTTACTACTGTGCGAGGCGGAAACCCGAAGAAATATGAAGAAGTATATTGATCACGTTGATCGTGGTAGAGAATTGAACTCATCCCAGGTCAGTGAGGTGGTGCAGCTTCTAGTGGACGAAGATGCCGATCCTGTTGAAAAAGCTCAATTTCTGGAGGTGTTTGCGAAGAAAGGAGAGACTGCTCCGGAGATCGCTCTTTTCGTCTCTGAGTTGCTCGAGCGAGCTGTCGACCCCGAAGTCGTGCCCGGTTCGCTGGAACAGCCAACTATCGATGTTTGCGGAACCGGTGGGGACAAACTAAATCTTTTCAACGTCTCCACGACGTCAATGTTCGTGATAGCTGCCGGTGGAGCGGCGGTGTTTAAGCATGGCAACAGAGGTATTACCTCGAGAAGTGGTGGAGCCGACGTGCTCGAGGAGCTTGGGGTGCGTATCGATCTTCCAGCCGAAGGTTTCAGGGATTGCCTCGCGGGAGCCGGGTTAGGATTTCTTTTTGCTCCAATGTATCACCCCGCATTCAAGGCTATTATGCCCGTTCGCAAATTACTGGCAGAGAAAGGGGTTCGAACTATCTTCAACCTGATAGGTCCTCTTCTTAACCCAGCGAGACCAGCATGCCAGCTGGTGGGGGTGTTTAGTCCGGAACTACCCCCCGTCTATGCCGATATTCTTCAGCGGTTGGGGCGTAGATCCGCATGGGCAGTACATGGAGAAACTCAGGATGGCCGCCCAGTAGACGAACTGAGCACGATGGGGCAGACCACGATTTGCAGGGCTTTTGATGGGGAAAATGTGGAGGAGGTGATTCATCCCCATGATTACGGGATGAGAGTAGTTGGACCTGAGGATTTGCAGGGGGGAGATGCGCGGGAGAATGCCCATCTCCTCACTGAGATTCTTGCTGGTCGAGATACAGGTCCCCGCCTCGATATTGTTTTACTTAACGCAGGTGCAGGCTTGGCGTGTGCCGGTCTGGCAAAAGGTCTTGGCGCAGGAATTCAACGGGCGCGTGAACTCGTCGAATCGGGCGCGGCGCTTGAGAGGTTACGATTGCTACAGAAGATAGCGGGCTAGCTGGACCAGCGAAGACCCAGAGCCATTACCTGCGCTTTCCGGTGTGAGGGTGACTCTTATTTGTCCACAAGACGCTTCTCGGTTTCCGCGTCGAGGACTGAATAACGTTCCCGATGGAGATTTGGGTCACTGCGGAATATGAGTCGACCAGTGTGACCGCGTTCCAGTTCCATGAGGATGTTTGCATCCTCGGATTTAAAGCGATTAAGCACATCGGGGCTCACGACCACAATCACATCACCAATCTCATCCCGCCTTGTAGACAGGATGGTATTAAGCTCGCGCTGGATCTCTACACTCATTGTCATTGTGGTCTTCACCTTGCCGGACCCAGCGCAATAGGGGCAGGGTTCAAGCAGTGTGTCTCGAAGACTTTCGTTGAGGCGCTGCCGAGTCATTTCCATAAGGCCCACAGCGGAGATCTGAAGCACCTGAGTCTTCGCACGGTCCCTCCGCAGGCGCTCCTTCATTGCACGGTAAACGGCCTGCTGATCTCTTCGGTGCCGCATGTCGATAAAGTCAACAACTACGAGCCCGCCAACGTTTCGTAGGCGCAGTTGGCGTGCGGTTTCATGGGCGGCTTCGATATTGGTTTCTAGGATCATCTTATCGACGTTTTTCGATCCTCGGTTCCGGCCGGTGTTAACATCGATCGAAATTAGCGCCTCCGTCTCATCAATAACGATATAGCCACCGCATGGGAGCCAGACCTGACGAAGAAATGCTTCATCAATCTGTTTTTGAACTCCGATCTCATCAAATAGAGGTTGCTGAGTCTGCAGATAATGGACGCGTCTCTTTGCTCTGCCTGAGATTTTCTCGGCGATGAGCTTTATTTGTTCGGTAGTCTCTGCATCGTCGCACACTACTTGGTCGATTTCTTCGGTCAAAAAATCTCGGGCCGTCCGTTCTATGAGCTTTGGTTCCTCAAAAACACAGACGGGAGCCGGGTTTTCATCCCTCAGCTGCTCTACACCTTCCAGTTGCTCCAGCAACATGGCCAAATCGCGCACGAAATGCCGGTGGCGCTTTCCGGTTGCTACCGTTCGCATAATAATACCCATGCCTTCAGGAACGGCAAGGCGCTGCATAATCCTGCGAAGCCTCGTCCGCTCCTCTGGATCTTCAATCTTGCGTGAAATACCAAACTGATCTGCAAAAGGAGTAAGGACAAGATATCGACCCGGCAGAGAGACATTCGTAGTGACTCGCGGGCCCTTGTTGCCGATCGGCCCTTTGGAAACCTGAATGACAAGCTCTGATCCTACAGGATAGAGCCTCGGGATATCTTTGGAGGTGATCTTCTTTGGACGGGCTCTTTTTTTCGACCGACCCTCCCGATGAATTTCCTCCATACTGTTGTCGAGGGCGGCAGGAATGGCATCCCAGAAGTGGAGAAAAGCATTCTTCTCCATCCCGATATCGACAAACATGGCCTTTAGCCCAGGCTCAATGTTTTTAACGCGGCCTTTGAAGATACTTCCGACGATATTCATATCTCCCTCCCGTTCGATCTCGTATTCCTCGAGCACTCCATCCTCGAGCAAAGCGACTCGTCGCTCGAGTTTTTCGGCATTGATGACTATGGTGTTGCCTTCTCTGGCATCGATATTGCCGATCCGGAGGGCCCGTCTGATTTTTTTAAACATGGGTTGGAAAGTTGGTTGGTGGATTTGTGAATCGGGGAATGCGCTCTTGGGATCTAATCCGTGCGGCGCCGGGTTTCCCGGTTTTGAGAGTTCCCCGAGTCTGCGTCGGGAGTGATTGAGGGCAGGGGGATTGCCCGGGGCCGTACTCGGACGGCTGTCCCGGGAAGCTGCGCCTCCTCAGCTTCCTCGCCTGTTTCGCCCTCTTCGTCAATAGCTAGCGCAAGAAGATCACCCTCAGGGAGGGCAATTTCTTCAATGGGCTCGAAATTTCCGGCCACTTCACCCATTCGCCGGAGGGGGAGTTTAAGGCCTTTTTCTGCAGCAAACAGACCTCTGAAGATAAGATTCACAAGTGGTCCGCACACTTTGCCCCCAGATTTGCCGTTTTGGACCATAACAGCGACCGCATATCTGGGTTCTTCGAACGGACCAAATGCAACTGTCCATGCATTGTGAGACTTCTCTCCGAAATCCGTTGTCTGTGCCGTGCCGGTTTTGGCACCGATTTCGACATCCTCGGGAGAAGCTCTTCTCGCCGTTCCTCCAAGTTCGTTCGCGGCCTTCCACATTCCCTGCCGTAGGTCTGCGAATTGTGCGCTATCCATCCCCTCGGTAACGAGGTCAACTCTCAGCTCCGGGATATCACTTATCAAGATTCCTTCCTTAGGGTCCACTACCATCTTGATGATTCGCGGGCGGTAATACTTGCCACCATTGGCTATACACGCGGTGAGGGCAGCTAGCTGCAGAGGAGTGGCTTCGCTTTCATCTTGTCCGATCGCAAGCATCGCCATTCGGGCCGGAGTCATCGACTCTCCCGGGTGGAGTTCACGGCGCCACCATTCACTACCCGGGATGATTCCTCGGTCCTCGGCAGGAAGTTTTACGCCTGTGGCCCTGCCAAGGTTCAGCATGTCAAAGGCGTTTGCCATGCGCTCGTTACCGAGCTCAGTGGATAGTTGCATAAAGTAGGGGTTGCATGAACGCTGGATGGCACTCGTGAGGGAAAGGGAGCCATGTCCTACCGTTTTCCAGCAACGGATTTTCAACCTTCCGGATCTGCCAAACTTGAGGTGCCCCACACAGTTGTGACCAAAATCTCCCTTGCTGTGCATGCATGCTGCGATCGCTGTTGGTAGCTTGAAAGTAGATCCAGGAGTGAAGCTAGAGAGGGCCCTGTTGATTAATGGGTAAGCCTTGTTTGCCTTGTAGTCCTCCCATTTCGAACCCGAGATACTTGGAATGAATTCGTTGGGATTATAGTTGGGGAGGGAAGCCATCGCGAGGATTTCCCCCGTGCGGACATCCATTACCACTGCGGCAGACCTTCCTGTTTTCCTCAAAACATTTTCGACCAGAAACTGGATTCGGGCATCAATAGTCAACATCACTTGACTCCCTTGATCCGGGGCGATTCGCTCGTTAAGGACCTCGCCAAGAATTCGGCCCTTCTCGTTTTTTCTAAGAACGCGACGGCCGGGTGATCCGCGGAGAAAAGTGTCCATGGTTGCCTCTACTCCGGTGGAACCCACCGCATCGCCAAGATAGTGATCGTATTCCTCCTTTGCTTTATCAGGTATATCGCCCTTTTCCCATTGTTTGAGATATCCCAAAATATGGCAGCCAAGAGTTCCGAAGGGATACTGCCGACGGGGTCTCACGGTTACGTAGACGCCTGCCATCTCGAGGTTGTGCTCAGCCAAGCGTGCGAACTGCTCATATGTGAGGTCCACCGGGAAGGTGAAGGGGATCAAACCTCCATGAGTGACATAGTGCTTTTGGAGCGCGGAGGAGCTATATTCGGCCGCGATTCCGTGATGCTCGAGTCGCGGGACGATCCCATCCTTGATGATACGGACAATTTCCCGACTTCGTTCGGAGGTAGGGACCGCCATTCCGATTTGTCGACGACCGGGCTTCTGTTTTTCAGAATGTTGCCTTTCCCATTCCTGGTGAATCTCGTCGAGATTAAGGACAAGTTCGTAATTACGTAGGTTTTTTGCAAGTAACTGGCCGTTACGGTCGACAATGGTTCCTCGCACCCCGGGGTCACGAATAGCAATCGTCGTCTCACCGGGAATGAGCTTGCGGTAGTATTCGGTATTGACGATCTGATAGTCGTAAAGACGACTCAGTAGAGTCCCTCCTCCAAAAAGCACAATTGCAGTGAGGAGATAAAGTCGGAAGCGATAACGTGATTCCATGGGCGGGTTCGGCCTCTAGTAGGCAGTGTTCCTTTCACGGGCGAGGCCCTCGTAGCTGATCGTGTGGTGAAACAACCCTGCTAGCCTGTAGAGAACCCAGAAGACCATCGGACACAGGAGCATTGTCAGCAGCGCCGTAAAGCTGATTTTAAGAAAGAGGGAGTGGGTAAGAATGAGGTCACCACGAACAAAAGTGATGCAAAGATATTCGGCGGACAGGTAAAGGAATACGGCGATCCCGGCGAGAAGAGCGGACACATGCCACTTACCCTCACGGAACAATGGTTGCAGCCCCTGCATAAAGAATCCCATCAGGCCGTAAAGGACGATCGAATAGCCAAATTTCACATCGCCCCCGGGATTATCATAGACTTCAGGATTTCCCAGAAGTGCCGCGGGGAGGGGAGTTATGACATGCTGAGCGTCCCATAGAAATCCGGCTGTAAAGGCCAGCAGGAGCATAGGACCAGCTCCAACGGTTACGGCAGAGCAAAGAAACACCAGAGGAACAAGGAGGATTCCGGCATCGCAAAGTGATTGGAACGTGGGAGTAAACTGCTGAAAGATACAGGCAGTTATAACCAGAAACAGGAGACTTAAATGATACCAGCCCATGCGTTATCCCTCGGGTTCATTCTTCTGAGCGATAATGAACACGACACCAAGTTCATCAAAGTTTACGGAAGGCTGAACCAATGCGACTCCCTCAACGGGGCCGGGTGTGTATTCTTTAACGGTCCCTATCAATAAATTCGAAGGAAAGAGCCCTCCCTTGCCGGTAGTAATCACCTTCATCCCGGGTAGAATTGCCGCCTCGCGCGATAGGTGTCGGAGGATGAGTCGCGGCTCTTCTCCGTAACGACCTCGCGTCCCGTGAAGTATGCCGACCTCCGGGGTGCCGGCGACTTGGACGGAAACCTGGCACCGCTCGTCAGTAAGCAGTATCATACTACAGGTGTCTTCAGAGGCGATGTCGACCTTTCCCGCAAGTCCTCCCGGGGCAATGACGGGAACGCCAGCCCCGATAGAATCCCTCTGCCCTTTGTCGATGATCGCAGTTTCCCACCAAGTGGCTGGCTGCCGTTTTATCACCCGGGCAGCAATAACGTTCAGCCGGGACTTTTCCTTGAAATCGAGGGCGCGTCGCAATTCCGCATTTTCAGTTTCGAGTTCACGCAGTCTGCCTTCAATAGAACGGAGTTTGATATACTCCTCCTCAATGGCGCGAAGCTGGTTCTCCAGATCCTTGGAGTGCTCGATTTCCTCAAGAAAAGTGCGGGCGTGGCTTTCGATCGAAGATCCACCCTTTAAAAAGGGGGTAATAGTCGCGTAGTAGGTTTGTTGAATGCGCCTCACCGACCTCTCACTGAGGGTGACTACCCATGTGACGCCACAGATAAAAAGCACAAGCGCGATGAAATTCAGTGGTTTCATGACGGTTATGCGGTCAGGATGGAAATGTCCTCACATCCATTATTCAAAGTTCGGAGCTCGTCAATTTACGCAAGAAATCAAGTTTATTCAGGACTTTGCCAGTGCCCTCTGCCACTGCGCTGAGAGGGTCCTCGGCGATGTGAACAGGTAGTCCGGTTTCTTCGTGTAAAAGTTTGTCCAATCCGCGGAGCAAGGCGCCTCCTCCTGCGAGGACGAGACCCCGATCGACAAGGTCCGCTGCCAATTCGGGCGGGCATCGTTCAAGGGTTGTCCGAACCGCATCAACAATATTATCCAGTGGATCCCGCATGGCTTCACGGATTTCCTGGGAAGTAACTGTGATTGTTTTAGGCAGGCCAGAAACGAGGTCGCGCCCCTTCACTTCCATGCTTCCCTCTTTGGCGAGGGCAGCTGCCGACCCGATTCGGATCTTGATATCTTCCGCAGTTCTCTCACCTACCATTAAACTGTAGGAACGCTTCATGTAATTGATGATCGATCCATCCAACTTGTTTCCGGCTGTTCTTACGCTTCGGGAATACACGATGCCAGACAGTGAAATGATTGCGACTTCGGTAGTGCCCCCACCAATGTCGACGATCATATTTCCGGCGGCCTCTTGAACCGGAAGGTCAACTCCTATGGCGGCCGCCATGGGCTCCTCAATCAAAAAGACTTCCCGTGCGCCCGCCTGTTCAACGGACTCCTTAACCGCACGACGCTCAACGGCGGTAATCCCTGAGGGAATTGCGACCACGACCCGGGGGTGTGAACGACGTTTATGGCTTACTTTGCGAATAAAGTGCCTGAGCATTGCCTCTGTCACCTCAAAATCCGCAATCACACCGTCTTTGAGTGGACGGATCGCGATAATGTTACCCGGAGTCCGGCCCAACATACGCTTTGCGTCATCACCAACCGCGACTACTTCGTTACTGCCGGCCTTGACGGCAACCACGGAAGGTTCCCGGAGGACGATTCCGTGATCCTTAATGTTGACCAGCGTGTTGGCTGTCCCAAGGTCGATACCCATGTCCTGGGAAAGCATTCCGAAGAGTTTGGCAAACATATAGTCAGGCTAAATAGTTTGGAAAGATGAAGTGTTTTTACCTGCACCGGGCAGGGGTGCAAGCCTTCCGTAGGGCATTACGCAGAAACCGGAACAAAAAAGCTTATGCCTCAGAACACGGGATGACTTCAGCAACGAAGCGACGGAAGCGCGGCGCTGTTGAATGCGCAAAGGTTGCTTGCGAGCGGGGAAGAAGTTAGTTCTTCCTGTTTCGGGCCATACTCCAGCTTCTAATAGGCTTTTGAAGCATGCACTTACTGCGTAAAAATGCGTGCTATCAACTAATCACGAACAGTTTACCGCGTTGCCTTGATTGGAAGGGCCTTTAGTTTGTGCCGGCGCAGAAACTCCTTTGCGGCTGCATCGTAGGACTCGCTACCAGTGCCGTTTGGATCCCATTCAAAGATGGTTTTGCCATGACTGGGAGCCTCGCCGAGGCGGATGGTTCTCGGAATCACGCTGCGATAAAGCCACTCAGGAAAGTAATTTTTCACCTCCTGAACAACTTTTCGAGAAAGGTTGGTTCTGCCGTCGTACATCGTCATTAAGATTCCCTCGATTTTCAGGCGGGGATTCACGCCTGAATCCCGGATTTGCTCGATAACCTGCAGAATTTTTGACAGCCCCTCGAGGCCGAACCACTCGCACTGGAGGGGCACTAGGACCTCATCCGCGGCCGAAAGCGCAGAAGTCATGAGTACTCCCAGTGAGGGCGGGGTGTCGATGATGCAGAAATCGTATTTAGGCCTTTTTTTGGCCTTCCGGAGAATATTCTGCAGGATTAGGAGGTGATCTTCCATTCGGGCCAGTTCGATTTCGACTCCGGCGAGGTTCATTTCTGCCGGAATAATGGAGAGATTCGGATGCGGGGTGGATTGAATTTTTGAATCCAGAGTCGCGCCGCCCAACAAAACATCATAAATGCTGGCGTCGATAGCATCATCGGGATCAACCCCCAGACCGCTTGTGGCATTGGCTTGGGGGTCCAGATCGATGAGTAGAGTGCGCTGGCCGCGGCGTGCGAGTGCCGAAGATAGGTTCACTGCGGTCGTCGTTTTGCCGACTCCTCCTTTTTGGTTAGCGATTGCGACAACCTTCATTCCTGTCCGTTGATCTCTATTAGGCTTGGAACCACAGTGAGAACCTCCGGAGATAGAAATGGCAAAACCGACAGGGAAAGGGAACCGGAAAATGCGGGTGGGACCGGTGGCGGATTCTGGGAAATGGGCTGCTACCAGGTGTTTTTTAGTGAAAGCGTGAGATCTGCCGAGATAAAAGCAACCTTTAATAACTTCACACAATATATGTAATGCGGATTTGCCTAGAGAGACACTAATCTCCAAGTTTAAGTCCTATCGTTGCTCTCTCTCCGTAACTTCCCCAAGCTTTCTCGC
Organism: Roseibacillus sp.; assembly: GCA_002686085.1. Classification (GTDB taxonomy): domain Bacteria; phylum Verrucomicrobiota; class Verrucomicrobiia; order Verrucomicrobiales; family Akkermansiaceae; genus Roseibacillus_B. The sequence goes on from NZAC01000001.1 coordinate 105,698, forward strand.
TAAATTGAGGTACTGCGGGACTACCTCCCTTTGTCAGGCAGACCGAATGAATTGACTCTATTCCTGCAATTTGGTGACGGTCAGGACTCCTGCCCGTCTCGCGCGATTTTAGTAGCTGGAATTCGCTGTGTTCACCGGCTTTCGCGCAGAATTCATGGTGCAGGTTTCTCGAGTCCTTCGGGCGCGTCTAGCTCAGTCTTTTTTAGAGCGTCGTCGTTCTCCTCTTCGGGGATTGCTATTTCCTGCAAGCGAGCTTTCCAGACCACTTCGCCGGCGAGATTGATGACCGCGCGTTCATAGATTTGTCCCAGAGAGACGCGGGCAAAGCCGCCCTTAAATGGTGCTGCCCTCGAGAATTCGGTTGGGATCATGATTTCGCCTGTTCGCGAAAGGTATCCAAAATTCTGGGTCTTCAGGTCTCTTACGACTGCTAGTCCATCGAAGAAGCCCCGATCCACATAATATTCATCTGGGATGTCCGCGATGAATTCTCCTGTGGAACGGCGCAAAATCCCGAAGCGAGGTTTGCCGGCGACCCGTTTGGTTCTCCTAGCTACAATGGCATCGCTTTCAGAATTTTCATATTTGCGCTCAATCTGCCATTCACCTTTTTCTTCCATCAGCCAATTGCCCTCGCGGTCCATCAGGCGTCCATCGACTACCGCGGAACCATTGATGAATTTCCCAACCCTTCGGAATGGCCCTTCTGCGATTACTTCTGCGTCTGTATCGATGATCGCCCATTCTGAAGACCTTATGTCGAGCGCCACCCCCGCGCGACCCTCCGAGAAATCGTTGACAACGAGATCTTCAAAAGCATGCAGGAGGTTGCCCTGATAATCGATGAGGGTCCAAGTGCCATTGCCTTGCCGCTGCGCCCCCGAACCAGGCAGGTCTCCGGGATCAAGATTGACCCACGCGCGTTCGCTGTTGAATGGTCTCCCAGCCGCAAATCTTGTGTTGATAAAGGGCTTTCCATCCTTCCTTAGGTATTGAACGTAGGCATCGTCCCCGGTTCCGTAGCGTGCTATTACAATCGGTGCGTCAGAACCTGCTGTTAATTGAGGAGGCCCGGACCTGGAAACTCCGAAGAGAGCCATCCCTTCAGAATCAAGCAGTCCTGGATATGGGCCTTCCACAATGGCGAAATCCCAGAGCCCGCTGGCAAAGCCATCCTCTTTAATCTTACGGATTGATCTTCGGAATGCTCGTTGGCCATTCTTGTTGATGAAGTAGGATTCATCCCTCTGGAGTTTTTCGTTCCAGTCAGTGACTGCGATGAGTGGTTTTGCTGGAAGGATTACCGGGGATAATTTCGCCGCGGGATGCGCGTTGATGTATTTTTGATCTTCAACGCTGAGGCGAGCCAGAGAGACAGTGACCATCTTTCCGCCGTCCATCCGCAGATTCACCATGGATTCACCATTCAGCCCCAGGAATTCGGCTGTAATCTTGCGGCCCTTGACATCGGTAAATTCTCTCAGTTCTGCCAGCACTGGTGACGTTCCCGTAAAGAGCACTGCGAGCCCTGAAAAGTAGAGGGTTGATAGCGAACGATTCACAAGCCAATAGGAAGCAATCGAGGCCTCGGTGGCAAGCCATTCTCCCATTGAGCACAGCAAAGGTTTCAGCGTCGGGCGGGTGTGCTGACCGCGCTCTGGCAAAAAAGGGTGTTGCGGACTGTAGCCCTCACTGTTTTTGGGTAACAGTGCCGACCCTTCCCTGCAGCGGTGCTCTCGTTGCGTGTTAGAGGCTGTCGGGTTCCTGAAGGAGCTCGTTGAGTCGATTCAGGAGCATCCCTGCTCCCCCTCCATCCACTACCCGGTGATCGAAGGTGAGGACGAGGTCCGCCTCGGTGACTGGAATAAATACACCTTCGTCCTCCGACCAGACAGGTTTCTTTGTTCCAGCTCCCATACCAAGAATCAGGGTCTCACTTGGCAGCGGGATCGGCGTTCCCCACATTAAGCCGAAGGTGCCAAAATTGGTTACCGTGGCGATTCCCCCACCGGTGTTCTCTTCTGGGACGCGTCGCTCTCTGGCTTTTCGTATCAGCTCCTGATATTCATCCATTAACTCTTCGATGGTTCGGCCATCGACATTACGGAGAACAGGAACCAGAACGCCATCTTCTACCTGAACAGCAACACCGATATCTAATGCCCGAGGGTGAACGATTTGTTCGCCTATAAGATAACCGGCAGTAGCAGGTTCTTCAGCGAGGGCCTTTCCGAACGCTCTAAGAAGAAAAATCGTCAAGGGAGGTTTGGGGTCGAGGCTTCGGCGATAACTGAGAAGCTTGTCAAGCGCGACAGGGCGCCCAACGGATGCAAGGGGGCGAGTCCAGCTTCTCCTCATTGAGTCGGCAACCGAAAGTCGCATCGGAGAGGCCTGGCTGTGGGGCCAGCTGTCGATGTATTCCAGAAATTGCTCTAGGTCCTCGACGGTTACTCTTCCTCCAGCTCCGCTTCCCACAATTGCGGAGATGTCCGCGCCGCGGAGCCCTAATTCATCCATCCTCGCCTTCATTCGAGGAGACAGGTAATGCGCACCCTTCATCCCCGCGGGCACGGCAAGTCCTCGGATGCTGGGTTCTACGGCCCTTGGTTCGTGGGCGCCTCCCTCAGGAGTGGCGAAATGCGGCCGAGGCTCCTCGGTGGGCTCTGAGGCCGCAGAGGAATCAGGATGCGCAGGTTGGTTGCTTCCTTGAACCCCGGTTCTCTCAGCCTCCTCATCGGTTACATCGAGAAGTCCGAGCACTGTGCCCACCGGGTAACTCACGCCTTCCTCGACTAGCAGTTCCTGGACCGTGCCCTTGCAGAGGGTGGTTACACCCATGGTCGCCTTGTTAGTTTCTACCTCGATTACTTCCTGATCGGCGATGACCTGATCGCCGATCTTCACGTTTAACCGAATGATAGTGGCCTCGGCGATGGATTCGCCGAGTTGAGGCATGAGAATGGGGACTTCCGGCATGAGAAAGGGCTCGTAGAGCTAGAGTTGGAGGAGATTGCGGATGGCGGCCGCAATTGACTCAAGGGTTGGACGGTGCGCTTCCCAGAGATTGGGATGATACGGCACTGGGGTATCACGGGAGTTTAGTCTCTGAGGAGGTGCGTCGAGAAGATGAAATCCATCACTGGTAACCCTCGATACGACTTCAGAAGTCACGCCTCCCCACGGAAAGGCTTCGCCGACAGCAAGAAGGCGACCCGTGCGGGCGACGGAGGCGATAACGGTGTCAGTATCCAAGGGCTTAACGCTTCGAAGATCGACAACTTCAATTTCCCAACCTTCGGAGGCAAGCAAGTCCGCTGCCCTGAGGGCTTCATGAACCATGGCACTGTAGGCTACGACAGTAGCATGCTTCCCTGCACGGACTACCCTCGCCTTGCCTATTGGCAGCGGTTCCTGACCGTCATTTAATTGATCCGCTTTCAGCCACCGGTAGAGGAACTTGTGTTCAAAGTAGAGCACTGGATCGTCTAGAGCGACGGCTGCGACAAGCATGGAGTAGGCGTCAGCCACTGTCGCCGGAGTAAGAATGACAAGGCCGGGGTAATAGGCATAAACGCTTTCCATCATCTGGCTGTGGAAAGGCCCGGATCCCGGTGTGCCTCCCGAGGGAAGACGAACGGTAATGGGTGCTGGCGCCCCAGTTCGATAAAACTGGGTGGCTGCTTGATTAACGATCTGGTTGAAGCCCACGGACGAGAAATCAGCAAATTGCATTTCAACAATTGGGCGCATTCCTTCCATGGCCGCCCCGACCGCAAGTCCGATCATCGCGTCCTCGCTGATTGGAGAATCGAGCACCCGGTCCGGAAAGAGCTTCTTGAGTCCCTGGGTGGCCTTGAATGCCCCTCCGAAATGCCCAACGTCCTGTCCGTAGATAAAGACGCGGTCGTCAGACGCCAGAAGGTCGTGTTGAGCATCTCGGATAGCGTCAATGTAGGTGATCTCTCCCATTATGAGATGGTGGCGATTTCCTTGGAGGCATAAACGGTCCAATCGTCGGCGAAAGGATCAGGAGCGGGCTCCTGCTGGGCCTGAGCAACCGCTGCCTGAACGTCTTCCGTAGCCTCTTCCCTCCAAGCCAGCAATTCGGCCTCTGTAATAAGTCCCGTAGATAGGAGTTGATGTTCTGCTACCTCCATGCAGTCCCTGCCAAGAGGTGACTTCCTGAGTTGCTCTGGAACATATGACGCGTCGTCGTGTTCTCCATGTCCGCTAAGGCGGAGAGCGTTCGCGACGACAAGCTGGGGACCCCCGCCCTCTCGGGCATTGCGCACCGCTTCTGAGATGACTCGAAGGGTGGCGGTAAGGTCCGTTCCGTCGACTTCATAGCCAGGGACGCCATATCCCACTGCTCGATCGACAAGAGATTTACATGCGAACTGCCGATCGGTTGGAGTAGAGTAAGCAAACTGATTATTCGTAAGAACAACCACTAGCGGAAGCCTCTCTACTGCCGCGGTGTTCATAGCTTCATGAAAAGAGCCAGTGGAACTCGCTCCGTCTCCCACGCTGGCGGCTCCAACCACGCCATCCAGACAGCCTTTAATTCTTCTGGCCAGAAGCATTCCGGTCACGACGGAAACCATCGCCCCCAGATGGCTGATCATGGCGGGCAATCCACTGTTCGGGCGGCCACGATGGATGTTGCCATCGCGGCCCCGAGAGGGTCCTTTTGCCGATCCCAGATAGGAGCGTGTCGCATCAAGGATGGGCTCCCCAAAGGCAGTTCTGCCCGCCTGGTCACGGATTAACGCGCTAAAGATGTCGTGATCCCATGAGAGGCAGGAACCAATGGAAGCGCTGATCGCCTCCTGTCCTGGTCCGATATAAACACCGCCAACAATTTTCCCTGCCTTGTAAAGGCTTGCGAGCTTTGACTCGAGAGTTCTGGCTACTACCATTGCGCGGAATGTCCGGCGGAGTTGGCTTTCCCAAGTCTCGGCCTCATTGGCAGCTGTGGAATCCCGTTCGAGCTCAGGCACGGGATTTATTTAAGGGAGCTTCAGGACGTTTCGCAACGTGTTTTACAAGTCGAAGAGGACCTCGTGGACTTTGTCGTTGCATGCACCCTTGGCTCAGCCCTAAAACCCAGCCGATTTGTGATGCACACGCCTACTCTGCTTGTCCTCGCTGCTGGTATGGGGAGTCGTTATGGGGGGCTGAAGCAGATCGATCCCATGGGGCCATCCGGTGAGGCGCTTCTTGATTATTCGATCTGGGACGCGATTCAGGCGGGTTTTCGTAAAGTTGTCTTCGTCATCCGGGAAGAATTCGAGAAAGATTTCCGTGAATCAGTCGGAAACCGAATCGCCAGCCATATCGAGGTAGACTATGCCTTTCAGAGTATTGAGGATCTGCCGCCTGGATTTGATGTTCCACCGGCGCGTGAGAAGCCCTGGGGAACTGCCCATGCCTTATATTCAGCGCGGAAAGTAATCTCGTCCTCCTTCGCGGTGATCAATGCAGATGATTTCTATGGCCGTGACGCCTATGCACAGGCTTACCATTTTCTGTTTCCGGCTTCGGCGGGGAACAGGAATCCTTCATCTTGCTGCCTAGTGGCCTACAGTCTGGTTAACACCCTGTCAGATCATGGTGGAGTTAACCGCGGTGTTACGTCACAGACCGCGGGTCACGAGCTCGAGCTTGTGGAAGAAGTCACTGGGATTATGAGAAACGCAGTGGGTGAAATTAAAGGGCTCGCTCTCGATGGATCGGAACGTGTGCTTGATGAGAATACCTGTGTCTCGATGAATTTCTGGGGATTCTCTCCTTTGATTTTTGATCAGATGCAGGACCAATTCTCTCAATTTCTGGCCTCGTCTGAGAACTTGGATACGGCGGAGTGGCACATTCCCACGCTGGTCGATTTGCTTCTGAAGAAGGGAGAGGCTTCGTGCCAGGTCATTTCAACGGATGGAAACTGGTTCGGAGTCACTCATCGAGAAGATAAGCCCATGGTCATGAATGCAATAGGTAGTCTCGTGACCCAAGGAGAGTACGGAAGCCCTCTGTGGGAGTAATACGCCCTTGGTGGCCCTGCCCGCCAGCAGGAGCACTGCGCAAAAAAACCCCGGGAACCTTAGGCTCTCCCGGGGTTTCTATTCGCAACTATCGCCAGCAACCTTACATATCGAGAACGGTAGGCACCGTTGCCGGGCTCGTGGCTGCCCGATGAGTTGGTTGCGGTTGCACGCCGTTAAAGACGCCACGCTCTGCAGGAGATCCTAGAGACGAGATTTCATAGACAGTGACCTCGCGGCCCTTTCCTGTATCTGCGGTTTTGCGTGCCAGTCGAGAGCCAAGCAGCTGTTCCATCATCTGGAGTTCCATCCGGATGGCATTTGGATAGGCCTCAAAGATTGCTGCCATTGGATGGTGGTATTCCTCGATCCGCAGTCCGTCCTGCGCTTCGTAAGTGCATTTGCTGAAGCAACCCTCGGAATCGCGGAGCTCCGCGAGCTTGGTCGCCTTTTCAGCAAGGGAGTTTCTCCCCTTCATTCTTTCGAACCAGCGCTGACGCTGATCTTCAAAGTGATGGAATAGCATTTTCTCCGGAGCCGCCTCCCCGTATAGCTGCCTCACCCCCTGCAGAAGATTGAGAGTCAGGGAAACACCCGCTTGGGGAAACAGTTCCTCACATGCCTCTGTGAGCCGGTATAGTTTTTCAGGACGCCCAACCTGGGTGCGCGGCACCCGCCAAGTCTTTAGGTATCCTTTCTTCTCTAAATTAACACAGTGCTGTTTAACGCCCATGTAGCTCATCTGGAGCTGCTTTGCTAATTCGGAGACTGCCATGCCGTCAGATCTCTTCAGTGCTTCTAATATTTCGGCGTATGTGGGGCGTGCAATATCACGCAGTGCTTGTGAAAACATGTGTAAGGCTCTTTCCTGCTATAGTTAAGATGCATTAACCGTAAAGATTACCGTTTTTTTTGTCAACCGGCTTTTGACAACCGCCGCTGGACCCGTATTTTGGGGGCTTCAGATGTCAGACTTTGATTACGATTCCGAGGTTTCCTTTGCCTCTGCGGCCCCGGGCTATTGGTCTTCAGAGGATGTCTCTACCGAGGATTGGTCCAATTACCGGTGGCAAATGAAAAACCGGGTTGAGAGCTTGGAAGAGGTAGAGAGGCACCTTCGATTATCAGAGGATGAGCGCGCTGGAATATTACTGACTGGAACCAAACTGGCTTCGGCGGTGACTCCGCACTTTTTCAACTTAGTGGAGGCCGAAAATCCTCACTGCCCGATTCGCAGGCAAATTATTCCCCAAGTCGCAGAAACCTTTGAGGATCCGACCGAAATGGCCGACCCGTGTGGCGAGGATAATCACATGCCAGTGCCGGGGCTAGTTCACCGCTACCCGGACAGGGTTCTGCTTCTTGTCATTGATCGCTGTGCCTCCTACTGCCGCTACTGCACTCGCTCCAGAGTTGTGTCAGGGGTCGGTGAGCAGCATCTCGAGACCAAGCTGGAGGCTGCGTTTGAGTATCTCGAGAATACACCTCAGGTCCGAGACGTACTTCTTTCTGGCGGAGATCCCCTTTTGCTTTCTGATAACCGGTTAAAGAGAATTCTTTCCCGGCTTCGAAGTATAAAACACATCCAGTTTGTGCGAATCGGCAGTCGTATTCCGATCTTCCTCCCCCAGAGAATCACGCCCGCATTGTGTGATATTCTCAGGGAGTTCCACCCACTATTTTTGTCAGTCCATACCAATCACCCCCGCGAGTTAACCTGTGAGGTGAGGGATGCGCTTGGCCGCCTCGCTGATGCGGGTATACCTCTCGGCAACCAATCCGTTCTCCTCAAAGGAGTCAACGACAGCGTGGACGTGCAACGAGCTCTGGTTCATAAGCTCCTTCTCTGCAGAGTAAAACCCTACTACCTGTATCAGTGCGATCTTATCAAGGGTTCTGCTCACCTTCGTACTCCGATAAGAAAAGGTCTGGAGATTATTGAGGGGCTTCGGGGTCATACGACCGGGTATGCAATACCACAATTTGTGGTGGACGCCCCAGGGGGCGGCGGGAAGATCCCTCTGAACCCGGACTACGTCCTGAACAGCGACGAGGTTAGCACGCTCTTGAGGAATTATGAGGGGAAAGAGTTTATGTACTCCGAGGCGCAGGAACTCAGCCAGTTGCTGACCTGACCCCAAAGTCTCTTTGGGATTCGGCCGCAGGCAGCGCATTGGCAGGTAGGAATCGACAGGTGAGGAGATTTCGGCTTCCCTGATTATTATGCATGCCGTATTGTTGGCTTAGATCTTATCGTTCAGTGTTTCTTCGCCTGTGAATGACTTTGCTAAAGCCAAAATCCTCTTCGCGCTTGCGCTTGTCGCTGTTCTATTTGCCATTCACGCCGTAGTTCGAGATTTCGGTCATGCAGGGGTTTCCTTTTTCGGAGTCATCGTTCAGTTCCGGTATATATATTTCATGATGCTCGGTCTTCTGGGCTGTGTGATCTACTTTTATGCGGTTGATTTCATAACGGATAATCCGCTGGGGGTTGCCCATCGGATTGGCAACCTGTTTTACGCAATCACCCTTCTCTTTCCTCCGGTGTTTGCGATTGTGGTCCTGTCGATCAAGGTAGCTGAGGGAGTGGTCTGGATTTCAAGTTCCCCTCTCGCTGGAGAGATTTCCAAGTTGGCGATGGCGCTCATTGCTTGTGGTGCCGGACTTTTGATTGCCAAGATTGCATCTGCTGCCCTGAACTTGAGAGATCGGCAGCATACGGTCGACCGCCTCGTCTTTGAATCAAAGGCTCATCTTCAACGAGCGGAAGAGTTGATGGAGGCGGGGCATTATGACCTTGTCGCCTTGGAAGGATATCGCTGCGTAGAGAGTGTTTTGCAGCGGGCGCTTATTAACGACAACGTTCATGTGCCGACCACCCGTCCGAACCAGCTGATTCCTGCTGCTTCCAAGGCTGGCATAATCCCCGAGGAGCTCGTGGGGATTTTCCACGAGCTGAGAATCGCCCGGAATCGGGCGGTCCACACCAGCGACCAGTTTTCCGGAAAAGATGCCTCGTGGTTCCTCGCGACAACTCGGAAGATGGTCTCCTCGGTTCGAGCGCCAAGGAAAGCTGAAGAGATCGGGCAATTTGTCGAGGTGGGAGCCCGTACCGCGGGGTCATCGGCTGGAAGTGCTCCTTTCTGTGAATCAGCGGAGGCCCAGGTAGCAGACGTAGCTAGCGTAACCGAATAGTAGAATCACTCCCTGCCCTCTTCCCAAAAGACGGTCTCGCCAGACGAAAGGAAAAACGATCAAGGTGAAAGCCAGCATCACCCCGAGGTCCCAGTTCCGAAGTTCAGATGTTCGGCTCAGGGGTGAGATGCTAGAGGTCAGGCCGACCACGCAAAGGACGTTGAAGATGCAGGACCCGACCGCGTTACCAAGAATGATATCTCCCTGCCTTCTTACTGCCGCGACGATTGAGGTAGCTAGCTCTGGCAGCGAAGTGCCAAAGGCTACGATCGTCAAAGCGATGGTTGCCTCTGGAACGTTAAAGTGACGAGCAATGTTACTTCCTCCCAAGACTAATCGGTCTGCTCCGACGACCAAGGCTCCAATGCCTGCGAGCAGAAGCCCGATGTTAGCGAAGGTTCCCGTTTTGGAAGACTTAATACCCTCTTCCCCACTCTCAGATGTTACGGCCTGTTCACCAAGGCCCGCCCTCCTGGCCTCCCGCAAGCTGAGTGCCGTATAGGCGATGACAGCGGCAAACAGGCAAAGGCCCTCTACCTGCTGAATTTGCCCGTCAAGGAGGAGGAGAATAAACACGACGGAGATGACGAGGAGAAAGGGCATTTCCCTCTTGATGACCTGTCGGTGCACCGACATGGGTCGAATCGCGGCTCCGATACCGAGAATAAGCGCTATATTGCAAATGTTCGATCCTACTACATTCCCAAGAGCCATATCACCTTTGGGTGGATCGAGGAGGTTTGCCTGCAGGCTGACCAGGAGCTCCGGAGCGCTTGTGCCGAATGCGACGACCGTAAGGCCTACTACCAGTGGAGAAATCCCCATCATGAGCGAGATTTCCCGAGCCCCCTTAACCAGCCATTCTCCACCAAAATAAAGAAGGGCTAGACCAGTAATGAGCCAGAGACAGTCTACGAAAAGGTCCACTGCGGGATACCCTGTAGGAACGTTCCCGAAACTCTACTCAAAAATCCTGCGCGAATTCCATTTCCCTTAAATGCTGGAAACGCTAATTGCCTGTCATGACAGAGCATCGTATTGCAGTTCTTCCCGGCGACGGGATTGGTCCTGAAGTCATGGATGAGGCGCTCAAGGTGCTGCGGAGAATTTCTGAAAAATATAGTTTTGAGGCCGCCCATCAGGAATTCGCGGTAGGTGGCGCCGCCCTTGATGCTACCGGAAACACTACCCCATTGCCGCAGGAAACCCTCGAAGGATGTGAGAATGCGTCAGCCATCCTTTTTGGGTCGGTAGGCGGTCCGAAGTGGGAGAGCCTGCCACCTGACATTCAACCGGAACGTGGCGCGCTGCTGCCGCTCAGGAAGCATTTTGGCCTCTTCGCTAATTTGAGGCCTGGGGTTTGTCACCCGGCCTTGATTGATGCCTCGCCAGTAAAGAACAGCCTGATCCCTAACGGGTTTGATGTCCTTTGTGTGCGTGAGCTCACTGGAGGGATTTATTTTGGCAGCCCGAAGGAACGGCGTGAAGAGGGCGGAGAGGAGATCGCGGTGGATACGATGGTTTATCGCACTAGTGAAGTGGAGCGTATCGCCCGTGTGGCTTTCGAGGCTGCAATGGTGAGAGACAAGCGCGTTTGTTCAGTGGATAAGGCCAACGTGCTCCAGAATTCCATGTTGTGGCGGGAGACCGTGATCCGGGTTGCAAAGGACTACCCGGAGGTTCAACTCTCTCATCTCTATGTGGACAATGCCGCCATGCAATTGATTCGGTATGCTCCCGACTACGACGTCATAGTGACAGGAAATCTCTTTGGTGATATCCTGTCTGACGAGATGGCGATGATTTCGGGTTCACTTGGCATGTTGCCAAGTGCAAGCCTCGGGTCTCCAGATACCGACGGATTAAACTTTGGACTGTATGAGCCGAGCGGTGGCTCGGCCCCTGACATTGCAGGTCAGGGAATCGCCAATCCGATTGCTCAGATACTCTCTCTGGCAATGTTGCTTCGCTATTCGTTGGGAGAGCGCGAAGCAGCCGATTCAGTCGATAAGGCGGTGGAGGAAGCTATCGCTGCTGGCTATCGGACTGGAGACATTTACCGTGGGTCCGAGAACGAAAAGCTGGTTAATACCAGCGACATGGGTAACGCCATCGTAGAACGGCTTTAGATCGATGATGCGTTTCCCGCCTCGGTCTCACTGAGCGCAAGGCTCGACAAGGTTCTGAAGCTCTCGGGACCCAATGAAAGCCTTGCCGGTGCCCCTGAGGGATTGATCCGTGCGCCAGACAGGCTTTCTGTGCGGTTGGGCGATAAATTGAGCTATGGGAACTTTAGTTAAGAAATATAAACTATCTACTAGCCAATAATACTCTATTTGGGTATCTTCTCTGTAGGTCCCCTGCCTTTTTTTAACTTCACCCGAAAATACGCCATGGCCGCTGGAACTGAACACACCCAACACCTTCGTCTGAGGGAAACTCAGATGAGCCTGAGAGATGAACTCCATGCGCCGCCCCCGGGTGAGGATTTTGAGGGACAACTACGAGAGGCCCAGCAGCAACTGGAAGTCCTGCAACAGCAGAGAGAGCAACTCGAGCAGCAGAAGTGCGAGATGGATGAGCTGCATCGCCGAAAGGAAGAGTTCCTCAGTGGTCAGATTGAAATCACTGAGCGGCTTTCAACTTCTCTAACCTCCATCGACAGAGAGCTTTTTGAGCTACGTCAGGAGCTTGAGGACCTAGAGCAGACCCGGCAGTCGTTTGCTGCACATCTCACCAGGATTGAAAAAGTGGAGCCAGAGGGATGGCAGCGTGGGGCATTTAATGGAGAGCTAACCCGTGCGCTGTCCATGCTCGACCAAGCGGAGGAAGAATTTGATAGTGCCGTTGCTCACTTTTCTGGAGGGCGCGCCGGAGGTGTTTTTGGGTCTCTTTCCTCCGGCCCGAAGACACGTGTGGGTGACTGCTTTGGGGCGAGTTTGAAGGCAGGATTCGCCTACAATCTTCCTCTTCTCCTCCTGGGGGTCCTTGCCCTTATCATCATGCTCTACAAATAGATGGGCTTCTTTCGCAACAAACCAAAGGTCGAGGGCTCGTTTAGCGCCAGAGAGGAAAAGCTTTTGGCTCGGATTACTGAACTGGAAGAGTTTATTGAGCAGGCTCCGGAGCGCATACGGATCAAGATGGAGAAAGAGATATCAACAATGCCTCCTCCTGATGATCTCGATGATCGACGGCGGGAGCATAAATTCTACTCCCGGTTGAGTCGTGGTGAGATTCGCAATGAGCACCGCTACCAGACTCGGAGCGCTTTTGTATTTCTTCTCCTCGTCATGGGTATCCTAGCCCTCACAGTTTGGATCTATACCGTTCTTCAGGCGGTATAGCTGCCCCATTATGCGGGCCTGAGTGGTGGTCGGAGATGCTTCTGAATATTTACCTTTAATCTCGGGCCTATCTCCCGGAGATTCCAGACGTGAGCGAGAGAGAATCAGGGCCTCCCGAAATCGACGTCAGGTATACAGCGAATCTGGCCAGGTTAAGTCTTACTGATGAAGAGGTGGCTTGTTTCCAGCAACAGTTCGGAGACATTCTAAAATTGGTGGGCACTCTAGCGACTCTGGATGTTGAAGGTGTGGAGCCGACTGCCCATCCTGCTCCTCTACTTGATATTATGAGGGAGGACGAGGTTGAACCGGGACTTTTAGGAGGACAAGTCCTCGAAAATGCGCCTGACAATGCCTTAAGTCAGATCAGAGTGCCCAAGGTCGTTGATGCCTGAAATAGCCTTGTGAACCTTGCCAGCTACAGTATCGCAACCTTGCGGAGAATGCTTCTCGATGGAGAGACGACCCCACGGGAAATTGTCGAATCGGTCGCTACCGCCATTTCTGCTGAGGACGATACGATTGGTGGATACCTCAGCTCAGATTTCGAACGGGCTGTCATGGAGGCTGAAGCCGCAGACCTCTCCCTGCCACTTGGAGGAATACCTATCGCATTAAAGGACAATATTAACGCCTTGGAGCACCCCTGTAGTTGTGCGTCTCGTTTTCTCGAAAGCGGTTATCTTGCGCCTTACGACGCCACCGTGTCCGCCATGCTGAAGAAGGCTGGAGCTGTTCTCTATGGTCGGACCAACCTTGATGAGTTTGCGATGGGCTCATCGACTGAGAATTCTGCATTGAAGCAAACCCGGAACCCTCACGACACAAGCCGAATTCCCGGCGGATCGTCGGGTGGTTCAGCAGCAGTAGTGGCCGCGGATATGGCTGTGGCAGCACTCGGATCTGATACCGGTGGTTCGATTCGCCAGCCCGCGAGTCATTGCGGGGTGGTTGGACTCAAGCCTTCATACGGTCGCGTCTCTCGTTACGGCCTCGTCGCCTTTGCTTCCTCATTAGATCAGATCGGCCCCATCACAAAGACGGTGGAAGACGCAGCGCTGTTGCTTCAGGCCATTGCCGGTAACGATCCCAAGGACTCGACTTGTCTCCCTGCTGAAGTTCCTGACTACGCTAGTGCTCTTGATGAGGGAATTGCAGGGATGCGCATTGGACTCCCCCGCGAATTCTTTGCGGATGAAGCTCTGGATTCCGGCGTGCGCTCCAGAGTGGAATACGCGCTCGCCCTGCTCGAAGGGCAAGGCGCTGAATTGGTAGAGATTTCACTACCGTCTACCGCTTATGCGGTGGCGGTTTATTATATTCTTGCTCCTGCGGAGGCGTCCTCGAACCTCAGTCGCTATGACGGTGTCAGATACGGCAAGCGTATTGATCACGGGGATGGGATTATCCCTTTGTATCGGAATAGCCGCGCGGAGGGTTTTGGACCGGAAGTAAAGCGCCGCATTATACTCGGCACCTACGTGCTTAGTTCTGGGTATAGCGGCAAGTATTACCTCAAGGCCCAGAAGGCACGGACTTTGATTCAAGGGGAATACAAGGAGGCCTTCAAGAATGTTGATGTGATTATGGGGCCTGTGAGCCCCACCCCCGCCAGAAAGATTGGGGAGCACTCCGAATCTCCTCTGGAGGACTATCTCGCAGACGTATATACGATCAGTGCCAATCTTGCAGGAATTTGCGGAATCAGTGTCCCGTGTGGCACCGTTGAGCGTGAGGGTAGTCAGCTTCCGGTCGGACTACAAATTCTTGGGCCACATCTCGCTGAATCACGAATTTTGCGAGCTGGCCGGGCTTGGGAGCAGCTACGGGATGCAGGGTGAGATTTTATCCGCCACCCGAATCCTGTTTCATACAGGATCATCGCCTCCAAGCGCGGCAATGGCAGACATCAGTTGATCTGCGATTCGCTGGTAGGCTTCCCGGGACTTTTCCTTGAGATCGGCAGGATCGAATACCACTGGGTCCCCTATGACTACCTGAATCATGTGCGGGTGATACTTGCCTCCCTTGGGCCATGACTCATAGGCGCCGAGGATTCGAATCGGCTGCACGGGAACTCCGCTTTTGGCAACCATCATTCCGATTCCTGCCTTCGCGCTTGTGAGTTCGCCGTTTTCACTCCGCGTGCCCTCCGGGAACATAAGGACTCGTTCACCATGCTTGAGCTTTCTGAGAAGCGATTTCATGCTCTGGAGGTCTGCATGGTCCCGGTCGATCGGGAAGGCATTTAACCTCGGGTAGAGCCAAGCGCCAAACTTTCTAAATAGCGTCTTTCGAGCGAGAAAGGCAACCGGCGTCTCATAGGCGGTAGCGACGATTGGAGGGTCAAGGTAGCTTGTGTGATTTGCCGCAATGATGGCGCCACCCTGATGGATGCGTTTATCGGCCCCAATCACCTCAACTGCGCCTCCGGTTGCAGCAAAAGTTGAACGTGCGAATGCCCTCGCTATCCAGTAAAGAGTTTTCATTCCTTCATGATTTGGGTATTCCGGGTAAACCAACCAAGATCTCGCAGCTTGCCGAGCGAGTGCTCCACGACCTCGTTTATGGTCATCTGAGAACTGTCAATCACCACGGCCCCATCAGGCACAACCAGAGGGGCTGTTTTTCTACTTCGGTCGAGCCGGTCGCGTTCACTAACCGAATCACTGAGCCCTTCATCCGCTCGCCGTTTGTTACGGACTGACTCTGAGGCTTCAATATAAATCTTGTAGGGAGTTTCAGGAAAAACAACTGACCCGATGTCCCGCCCCTCCATGACGAGGTCACTTTGGTCGAGCAGGCTGCGTTGAAGATCAACCAATTGCCGTCTGACCTCGGGTATCGCTGACACGGCGGAAACCGAGGCGTTAACCGTCTCCGACCGGAGCGCCTCTCCAGGATGGGCTCCGCTAATCAGAACACGAGAGGCTCCGCCTTCCACGATGCAGGATAGCTCCAACTCTTTAAGAATGCCTAAAACCTCATCGGCACTAGATGGGTTGGCTCCATGCTGAAGAACAGAGAGCGTCACCGCTCGATACATCTCTCCGGAGTTCACCATGGTGAGCTCAAGAGTCTCGGCAAGGGCCTTGGCAACGGTGCTTTTGCCTGACGCGGCTGGACCATCGATTGCGATCGCGTCGAACCGTGTGTGTTGTCTCTGCATAGCTTGTTATATTCTGCGGCCACAGACCTTGCTGAAGTCGTCTTCGAACCCCGGATAAGAAGTCGCGATGCATTCAGTATTCCGGATGTTGGTTTCTCCGTCAGCAAATAATCCCGCGACACTGAACGCCATTGCGATCCGGTGATCACCAAAGCAATCCAGGTTCGCGCCACGAAGCTGTGCTCCTCCCTCGATTGTCATTCCATCGTCATGTTCTCTGACATTTGCACCCATTGCTTGAAGGTTTTCTACAACGGTGCGAATTCGGTCACTTTCCTTGACCCGCAATTCCGCGGCATCCCTGATGCATGTTGTCCCCTGCGCGAGGGCGCCTGCTACGCCAAGAATAGGGATTTCATCGATGAGGTTGGGGATTTCTCTTCCCGAGATTTCGGTCCCTTGAAGTTCACTTCCATGAACCTCAAGATCGCCAGCCGGCTCTCCATTCCCCTCGGTCGTAACGGAATGACCGATTTGCGCACCCATCCTGAGAAGGACATTAAGGACGGCGGTTCTTGTTGGGTTCAGTCCTACCCCTCTGAGTGTCAGGCTCGAGTTTTTGTTGGCGGCCGCCGCGACGAGCCAGAAGGCCGCACTGGAGATATCTCCGGGGATATCTAAGTCACACGCTTGCGGAGTCTGCCCACCTTCAATGCTGATCTCATTCTCCTTACATCCGATTCGGATGCCGAAGTAAGTGAGCATCCGCTCCGTATGATCCCTCGTAGTGGCGGGTTGCTCCACGGAGGTCGTTCCATCCGCAAACAGCCCGGCAAAGAGAACGGCGCTTTTAACCTGTGCACTTGCTACCGGCATGACATAGCGGACAGGGGCCAGCGACCGGCCTCGAAAAATTAGTGGTGCGCACCCTTCTTTGTCCCCAGTTGCCTCGAGATGAGCACCCATGCCTTCAAGCGGCCTGATTATTCTCTCCATCGGACGAGAGCATAGGGAGGCGTCGCCCGTGAGAGTGCTCTCAAAGTCCTGACCTGCCAGGATGCCGGCGAGCAGCCGCATACCTGTTCCAGAATTCCCACAGTCGATGACCTTGGATGGACTGGAAAGGCTCATCGAGGTGCCATGTATTATGATCTCAGTTGGGCCATATTGATTAGTATCGATAGCCTCATATGCTACGCCAAGGCTCTCCATTGCCCTCAGAGTGTTGAGGCAATCTTCACTAGGGAGGTAATTGCTAACCCGGGAAGGGCCATTCGCCAGACCTGCAATGATTGCGGCCCGGTGCGAGATGCTCTTGTCGCCGGGCACGGTAAGTTCTGCGGAAAAACCTCCAGCAGGATGAATTGTTAGCGAATGAGACGAATTCATTACTCTTTGCGATCAAGTGCTCTGCGTCTATTTTGACCGTCCGCAAGGGCCTTTAAGATCGCGGCTCGATCCTGTTTTGTAAGGTCTTCGGCCATCTGGGAGAGAGTTGAGGCGGCTTCCCGTATGGGCTCGAGGATTTGAGAACGGTTCTGAAGGAGAATTTCTGCCCACATCGCGGGGTCGCCGGCCGCTACCCTGCTGGTGTCCCGGAGTCCTTGTCCGGAAAACCGGCCATCCTCGACCCTTTCCAGAGCGGTGAGCGCACATACTGTGGAGAGAATGTGCGGAAGGTGGCTAATACGTCCGACGAGTCGGTCGTGTTCCTCGGCGTCCATCACTGTAGTCTTTGCACCTAGGTCCTCCCAGAATGCGGCGAGTTGGGTCACCGATTCCTCTGGCTGCTGTTGTTCGTTGGTAAGAATACACGAGGCCCCGAGGAACAGGTCTGCGTCGGCTGCGCCGAATCCAGTCCTCTCCGAGCCAGCCATTGGGTGACTTCCAATAAAGCAGATGCCTTCCGAGTCCATGAGCTGACCGAGGGATTGGTGCGGCCAGGCTTTTACGCTGCCTACATCTGTCACACAGACGCCCTTCCTTAGGCCAACGCTCAGAATCTTTCGACCCAGCTCTTCGAGGCTGTCAACCGGAACAGCCAGAATAACAAGGTCGGCATCAGTGACGGCCTCTTCAAGAATGTCGGTGACATCGGGCAAACCAGACCTTCTGATTTCGTCGACCCGGGCTGAATTCCTTCCCCAGAGAACTACAGACCGGTTTGGATGCCTCTCGCGTGCTGCCAAGGAAATAGATCCCCCAAGGACGCCGGGACCCAAGACTGCGATGCGGCAAAATTCAGTCACACGAATATCAAGAAAACAAGGCCCGGTCACTCTGACAAGGCCTTCGGTATTTCATCTGGCGCCCAGAGTGCTGTTTCAGGGCACCCGGAACTTGTGTTCCGGATCGGGGTCGTTTGGATCACGTACAAGGGTGCCTGATGGAATGGCCCTTACGTCGACCGGGTCATTTGTAAATGGATTGAACACGAAGCCCTCCTTACCGGGAATGGGTACTGCGACCCTGTAGTCCTGACGTGGAGGAGGCTCTGAAGCCGGTGTTTGAGGATCTGGAGCAAGGTCCCCCGCGTTCGGCTCGCTCGGAATCTGGTTGCGAGCATCCCGGAGGTCGGCCTGCTGTCCGGATGTAATGTCCTGTCCTGGGGCTGGATCAGGGTATCCTCCGCGGGCTCCATTGGGGTTGGGGTAAGGATAGTAGCAGGAACTCATCAATGCCGCGATGAGACTCAGCAGAAAAGGGATATGCTTGTTCTTCATGATTAACGGACAATGCTGAAGGCGGGAAAACCCGCACTTCGCTGTGGCCACATAATGCTTCCGCAATCAGAGGAGTCAAGTCGGGGGTAGTTCAAAGCACAGGAAGTGACCACAGCAAGTCCTCTTTCCGGCTACAAGAGCGGAAAGACTATATCAAATCGACGGACTTGTTTCGGAACCGGCTACCTTTGACGAGAAATCGCTCTCGTTCTGCACTCTGCTCGCCCGGTTGCTTTCGGGAGGCTGTATTAAGTATCCTGATTTCGATCCGTCCTGCGCCCTTGGCCCTAAAGCGATTGCAGTCTCGATCTCGATCTTCCATGATCTTAGGGTCTCATGCCCGACCCCCCCATCGAAACCAGTGGTATTATTCGGGAAGCGCGTTCCAAACGGGTTTACCTCGTGGAGCTGATGAATGGTAAATCTATTGTCGGACATTTACCGGGTCGTCTAGCGGATCTTGCCTGCTCGCTTGCGCCCGGGGTTCGTGTCTGTCTGGAGATGACACCGTTTGACTTTGAAAAAGGCCGGATCGCCGGAATCGCAAAACACCCTGATGAGCAGTAAACAGCACTTTATTCTTGGGACTGCGGGTCATATTGATCATGGCAAATCCTCTCTGGTGAGGGCTCTTACGGGCACTGATCCCGATCGCCTGCCGGAAGAGCAACGCAGAGGTGTGACAATTGAATTGGGCTTTGCGCACCTGACGCTGCCAAATCCCGCGGGGCAAGGAAGCGTCATGGAACTTGGGATCGTGGATGTTCCTGGTCATGCAGATTTCGTCAATAACATGGTTGCCGGTGTGGGCGGAATGGATGTGGCCCTTTTTGTGGTGGCTGCTGATGACGGTTGGATGCCTCAATCTGAAGAGCACCTTCATATCCTGACCTATCTGGGAATTGAAAGGACTGTTGTTGCTCTCACTAAATCTGATCTAGCAGAGGACCTCGAGTTCTCGTTGGAGTTCGTGAAGGATGGCCTCAGTGGCACCATTTTGGAACAGGCTCCTGTGATCCCCGTTTCGTCAACGACCGGAGAGGGCATTGATGTTCTTCGTGAGGCTTTAAGAACCCAGCTCGAGAACGCTCCTTCTGCCCCGAACTTCGGCAAGCCAGTTCTCCCAGTGGATCGGGCCTTTTCGGTGAAAGGAATAGGAACGGTCGTTACCGGAACGCTTTCGGGGGGCGCCCTGGATGTTGGAGATCAACTCACCCTTCAGCCATCTGGGCTCAGCACTCATGTCCGGGCTATTCAGAATCATAGTGCCGCGATTGAGCGAGCTGAGCCTGGTATGCGGACTGCCCTCAGTGTTCCTGATCTCCACGTTGGGACAAGGGAGCGGCAAGGGGTCCGAAGAGGAACCCTTCTAACGGCTGTTGGGGCCTCGCCACCCCATGACACCATTAACATTCAGGTCACAAGAATGGAGCGGGCTATTCCGGGGCAGCTAGGGACAAAGCGCGATCTTCCCTCAGGAAGAAGGATCAGGGTGCACCATGGCTCAGGAGTTATAGGCGCCCGTATGTTCCTCATAGAGCAAAAGTCGTTATCTCCCGGGGAGGTGGCGTTCGCGCAGCTCCGACTGGATGAGCCACACGCAATGATGGTTGGGGATCGCCTTGTTCTGCGGGACTGGTCAGGAGAGGCAACCCTTGGAGGAGGAGTAATTCTTGATGCTGCTGCCAGTCGAAAAAAAATAGGAAGTGAGGAGCAAATTCGCTTTCTCAGAACCCGTGCTGATGGTTTTGGAGATCTTTCGC
The DNA here is from genome assembly GCA_002686085.1 of Roseibacillus sp. Taxonomy (GTDB): domain Bacteria; phylum Verrucomicrobiota; class Verrucomicrobiia; order Verrucomicrobiales; family Akkermansiaceae; genus Roseibacillus_B. The sequence continues at coordinate 125,876 of NZAC01000001.1, forward strand.
TTCTGCTGGCATCCGTGATCGAGCGAGACCGCCTCGTTGATATTGCTGAGGAGGCCTCAAGGTTCAGATTTTCAGACCAGGAGGTGGATGCCACTGTGAAGGCAATGTTGACTGCGGAGAGGATTGGTAAGATTTCTTCTTACCTCTGTGATGTCTCCTGGTGGGAATCTGTCCTTGATCGTGCCTGTAATCTGGTGGGTGCCTATCATAAGAAGAATACTGATCTTCCCGGACTCTCCCTTGAGGACCTTCGATTGGGTGTTATTCAACTTCTTCCCGATCCGGCAATATTTGACGTCCTCCTTGATAGCCTGAAGGGTCGACAGGTGTCTCAGCATGGCACCTATCTTGCCGAGGACTCCTTTACGCCGACCCTCGAAGCTGAGGTGCAGCAAGCTGCCGACTATATTCAAGAGGTTCTGAAAAGTCAGCCGATGAACCCGCCGGGCCGTGCCGAGTTGTGCGTTTGTGGGAATTCTAGGCGTGCCCTTTCCTTTCTTGTCAGGAGCGGATTGGCCATCGAGTTGAGTGAAAAAGTTGTTATTCTTGCCGACGTTCACAAAAAAGCCTGTGAAGAGGTTCTCGCCTTTCTGGATCAGCATGGCCGAGCAACCGCCAGCGATCTTCGGCAGCACTTGGAAACCAGTCGCCGTGTGATCATGCCTCTGCTTGAAAGGATGGACGCCGAGGGAAAAACAAGGCGCGATGGGGATTACCGTTCGCGAGCCCAAGAGTGAGACTTTCGCCAGAGTGACGCTCAAGGAGTGGATGAGAGGAGCGCGCCGAGGGCTGCTCGCATGATCTCTCATTGTTCAAGTAAACATGAACGCCATGAGAACGAGCGTGAGGCCGCCAAAAAGAGCCCCAGATAGCAGAATCAAGAAGGGAAAGCTCTCCTTGCTTCTCCTCCCCGCTTGTTTGTTGAGGATGTGACGCACGAGAAAGTGCAGGCCACCAAGGCAGAGAAGGGCGGGACCTGCATAGAAAGTATTGAAGGCCCGAATCAATGCTTCCAATCCATTGCTCTTGACGGAGTCCGGGCCCAGTCCATCGCGGAGAATCCATGCAAACGGCACTACTCCTAAAAGAGTGAGAAGAAGAAGGGAATTAATGAGAACAAGGATTCCTGTGTAAGCGGAACTTTTCATTGGTCACCAAATGTTTACAGCTGTGCAGACCTTAGAAAGAAAATTCTAACTTTCACACATTTGATAATCGAACCACCTTGGTCGGTTATTCCAGTAACAGCGGTGAATCGAAGGAGTGAGATCCAGTTTCTACTCATAAAAACACTGCAACCAGGTCTTCAGCGATCTGACTCTAACGAGACAGTGGCCCTGTTTTTGTGTGCAGCTCAAAGTGGCATTCTTTTCGCCCCTCATCTTCGGTCATCACATGATCACGGGTGTCACAACATACCCAGAAAATAAATTTCACTATTTTGAAAATTGGCTGAGGACTTCGCGGTTGCATTAGTAACAGGCAGTCAATCGTAGGAGTGAGATCCAAGGTTCTGCATAACACAATACTCTAGACTCAAAGCTTTAGCGATCTCACTCCTGCGGTGAAGCTGCCTCGTTTCTTTTGCGGGTTAGCCTTGCGGTGCAGTGACTCAAGAGACAGAAAGGAGTCGCTTCATGATGTTCTTTGCACCCCGTTTCAGGCTAGAGATCTTGTGGTCAGCTGGATGGGCCTTGATCCTCTTTACTGTCGTTGTGGCTCAAGAGGTCGAGGCAGAGAAGCGGGCCACGGACACGGATTACTATTTTAATGGGCAGATCAGCCGGGAAGTGCTCGAGAATTATCTCTCCCGGAGTGCAACAGTGGCATCACTGCTTCATTTGACCTCCGCCGATGACTTGCGAATGATGCAAAACACCGGCGTCAAGTTCGCCGGTCGAGTAATCTGGATGTGGGGTAAAGAGTCGAGGATCGATGAATTGATTAAAAGGGCTCGACCCTTTGTAAAGAAACTGCATGAGATGGATCCTGATCTTGTCCTGCAGGGAGCAATTTTCGAGGTGGTAACTACCGACGTCGATAAGATCGCTATTCCGGAGGCGGTGTTCCGAGAGTTTGGGTTGCCTGTAGAGGTACGGAACTTCCGATACAAAAAGATGCTCTATGGGTTCCGGCACAGGCATAACCACTGGTATAAGGACGCTTCAGTGCCGGATATGAGCCGTCTGGAGACGAGGATGTGGTTCTTTTATGTTGCGAAGCGCTGGATCGATCTCGGGTTGGAGGGAATTCATATCGGACAGGTAGCACTTATGGATGATTGGGACCGTGACCACCGCCATTGGCGTGATCTGCTATCGCGCATCCGGGCCTATGCCAGACTGAAAGCCCGCCGTCACTTGGTCCTCATCGATGCCCATGTTCCCAGTGGCGGGATCGTGCACGAAGGGCATCTAATGTTTGATTTTCACTCCTTTCCCTGTCGCCCCAAGGCTCTAGCGGGGAAGCCGTATGAGGCGGTATTAGAAAAGGGCTACAGCGACTCGATTTATGGTCGTAGCAAGGGTGGCTTGACGCCAAGTGGATGGCATTGTGCCTCCCTTCCTTACATTGTCGAAATTGATAATTTTGGCCCTTCTGACCACCCGGGAGAATACCGATCCGGTGCTCCAATCCATGTCTGGGGCTGGGATGAGATCAATTGGTTCATGAAACAGCCCGAAGGCTATCGGAATGATTGGCTGCGTTACGCATACAGCTGGGTCCGTAAAAATGACCCCAACGGGTTCTTTCAGCTGCCGTTGCGCCGGTTTGAACACTATACTGCGAGTATGAATCCTCCGCAAGGGAAGCGGCAGGAAGAGACAATCAAGGCCATCTGGGCTGGAATAAGGAAAGGACCTTAAGGTAAGGACAACCCTGACTTTTGTTCTGGATGGAATATTTCGTTACATCGCCTCTGCTGGACCTGATTGTGTTAACAGTCCTGATGTTCATCTTCGCGAGGCATGAGGCTGACTGGGAGCCCGGTTGCTCTCGGTCCGCGATGTTCCTCACCTTACTTAATCCCAAGGTTGCGATTATCTTTTGGCCGCAATGTGTTCTGTGCAGGGTTCTCGTCGGAGGGGACTTGATCCCGCCCATCCTTGCCCTGCTGATTTTCGTTTTACCCCTCGCCCCCCTGCTCTACCGTTTTTGTTACGTCCCGTGGCGTAAAGCGTTCACGATTGCCGGTTCCATGGGTGCCTACATGACCTTGGTTACGATTGCTCTGCGTAATCTGAATTAGGACCGGGTGGTATCGGTCAGCAGGCCAGGTGTTGGTATTTTTGTTGCCGATTCGGCGCCTGTTTTTGAGGGCAAGCGTCGCGCCCACTCATAAGGAACGGGTTTTAACAGTGAGGGACTGTGGTTGCCAGCCCGAGCGGACCAGAAGAGATCGCGAGGATCCGGCCCTGGCATGCTTGGGCTCTCTGCGGCAGGATTAACCGAAGTGCGATGCGATTTGCACCGCGATGAGTGCCGGGTCAAGCTCGCCTCCCCCTGTCTGCTGCGCAGTGGAGACTGCAGTTGCAGCAGCCTCAATCTGCTCCGTGCTATAGTCGAGCGAACGACCGATCTCGGCGAGAAGCTGCTTCTCGGCGTCATCGGCTTTCCCATCCGCCCAGACTGCAGAGGCCATGAAAACGAGGAAGAGCGCGCGTTTGAAAGGATCTGTAGGCAGGGAGCTCTCCCCAGAGTCAGGCTCATTGAGGATAGTGTCGATGTCCCCCTCCCCGATTCCGAGTCGGGAGGCGATATCCCGCAGGAGGGAAAGCTCGCTCTCATCGACATTACCGTCGGCTTTCATGATGGCTACGGCTTTGGCGAGCATTGTTTCCGCTTCCATGGTTTCCGGTGATTTGAATTCTCCCATAAATAAATAGTCTCTCGGAAATGATCTAATGCCGTGAGAAGGCGGTGCCAAGGCTAGAATCGGTGCCGGAGGGAGAAGTGCCGCCTTGATTCCATCTTTTGGTGACTCATCGAACGCAATTTGATCCTTGGATTGGGGCGTTGAATTCCGTTAGACCTTTTTTATGAGAAAAGCGCTAATGGTTATTCTCCTGGTCGCATTGGGTGGCTGTGGGGAGAAAAAGACACCTGCAGTAAGTGGCAACGAAGTCCCTAACAGCCCCGCAGTAGTTCCGGTGACTCCCCAGGTGATCGTCGAGGAAAAAACTCTTGCTGAGTTCATCAAGAACAAGCGGGTGTATATTGGTGTTGGGGCCGAAACTGGTTTCGGACAGTTCTATGGGAATGGAACCTGGCAGACTGGGTCCGTTGTGAATGGGGTGGCCACCACATCGGGAGGCTCAGATGAAAAAGGCAAGTATGAGGTCGATGAGTTAACTATTACCCTTATTTCAGAGGATGGAGGAGAGGATCTGTTGGATTTCTCCTCTCCTGAGCCAGTTGCGGACGACAAACTCACCATCACTAAGGAAACCGGAGATCAGGAAATTGTCACCATCATCAAAATTGAGGAGGCCGGAATTGTGCAGGTAGTGTCATCTGCCTCAAAGGGTGAGAAGGACGCCAATCTAGAGCAACAAGGAGCGAGCGCTGCGGATGTCGCCATTAATTTCATCGTGGGGGGAGATGCTGCTTCCATGCGCTCCTATCTTGACAAAGGAGGAGATGTGAATGGTGAGGATAAAGATGGAAATACCCTTCTTGCAGTTACGGCGACCTTTGGTCGTTCCGATATCGCCAAGATGCTGGTTGCGGCGGAAGCTGACCTTAATCGAAAAAACAAGGATGGCTCTACGGCTCTGATGACTGCCGCCTTCCTGGGTGAGGTAGAAGTGGTCAAGCTTCTCGTGGAGGCAGGGGCGGATGCTTCGCTCCGCAATAATACCAATACGACTGCCCTCGAAGCGGCAGAGCTTTCATGGGCAGAGGCGAAAGGGATTTTGGATTTTCTTAATGCGCTTATTTTTGTGCCGACTGGACAGCCCCTCGACATGGAGAAGGTCAAGGCCGGGAGAGTCGCGGCAGCGGACATCCTCAAAGGTGTCGGGGATTAACGGGCCCCTTGACGGCACAAAAAGCGGATTGCCCACTCCATCTCCGGAGCCGGCAATCCGCTTGGTAAAAAGTGCGGGAGTGCACTCCGGGGCTTGAGCCGGCGGAGGTTCCCTTTAATTATCCTTACTTGGCGCTCTCAGCGGCACAGCAAGATCCATCGGAGCCGCAGCAGGAGGCAGCAGTGCTCGCACAGGAGCTGAAGGAAAATGCGGCCATGGAGACAGCGCCGACAAGGACAAGTACTTTTGCAATACGCTTCATAATCAAACAATCCCTAGCCCCTCTGGCCCCCTGAGGCAATCGCAAACCTAACCCACGCTGATCCCTCTCAGCAGCTGACCCTCGCAGCGCGCCGCATTGTCCTTTCTCGCAAGCACTCGTATGCAAGACTCTCAGGGAGGACGTAAGTCACTTGTGGTTAGGTGTTAGCGTTGGAATGCTCGATTCTGCTGAAAGAGAATAGAGGAACGGGTGCTCGACAAGAGCCCAAGGTAATGAAAATACGCCACAAGATACTGAAGGCAAAGGGCAAGACCCCCCAGCAAAGCGAGAAGGTAATTGATTCCGACATTAATAATCGGTTCTAAAAGGAGATTGGCGACTGTGAATCCGAGCAACCCAAATTTCCACCAGACCCTTCTCATAAGTGAAATGGCGTCGGCTGCAGGCAGCCCCAAAGAGAGGGACACTCTCTTCAGGTAGCCCCCCATGAGAGCCAAATTGATCATGCCCGCAATCGGCTGTAGGAAGATCAGGGCAAAAAAGAACGCCACGGCCCACAAGGCACCACCAAAAGAGAGGAATCCCACAAGAAATTCGAGGTTGTCATTCATCGCGAGCGTGAGGATTGCGGAGGCTCCAATCAGTGCCGTGATTAAGGGGAGTAATTGAATAGTGAGGGCCACTCCAAGGAGTGCCCGCGCGGCCCCATCGCGGGGCGCTCCAAATCCCATGGAGTAACCGATCAGTTTAACCAGGAAGAAGAGAATGCCCCCCCCGACAAGAGAGGCAGAGAGGTAGCCGATGAAAGGAAGAGTGTCAGGTGACAGCTTCGGCCCAATCAGCGAGATAAATACTTGTAACACTACGGCAAGGAATCCAAGAAGGGAGCCAAGGCGGATGAGCCAAAGCGCTCGGGCCGTAGTCTGGTATCCCGGATGTAGAACTGTAGATGGCGTTTGGCTGGGAGAGGTGATGCTCGGTGCATGGGCCTCGCACTGAACTATTGGAAATAATCCCTCTACCGAAGATGCAGGAATCCATGACTCAACCCTTTCGGTCCAAACAAGGTCCTCTGGAGCAAGGCTTCCGACGAGCGCGTAGCGTTGTATCTGCTCGGCAGTGTATGGGCCAATCTTCTCGTCCCCTTCTCCTTTGATATACCATTGCTCGCTCATGATGTCCGGGTGGTGATGTTCTCGTAGCGTGGGAGGGAGCTGATCCATCTCCCAATAAGATATGTGAAAATCCTCGTGCGGAAGTAGAAGCCACACTGAAAAAAGACCTTTTGCCTGCTGGCCCGACAAAACTCACGGACACCTAGGGTGGGTAGCACTTCCACGATAAAAAATTCAGCAATGAGCTTAACCCGCGGAACCGGTCCGAGGGATTACAAACTTATCCCTTATTTATAACGCTGACCGAGGGGCGCGGAGTCGTTGCGGAATGACTGAAGGAGCAAGCCTCAGGTCAGTCTGTCGACTTCTTCTTCGGCTCGGAGTGGGTCCGGCCCGACAGGCGGTAGAGGTGCGTGGCGGTTCGAATGATAAAGGCGCTTCTGTCAACGACGGCCGGGGTGGCCATCAATTGCTCTTCGCTAAGAGAGTTTGTGCTGACGACATTGAAGTCTCTGCCCGCTGAGATCACTGTGCAGACAGAATCTTCGCCGAAGAAATAAATCAGACCGTTCGCATAGATGGGCGATGCGGAATAGGCGCCCTTCAGTCGATTTTGCCAGCACACTTTCCCGCTTGAGCCTTCAAGGCAGCTGGCAATTCCATTGCGGGTGACCACGAAAAGGAGCCCGTTGACAAAGAGAGGTGAGGATCTTTCGGGCATGCGCTTGGTTTCCCGCCACACAATATGGGAATCAGTGACATCGCCGGTTCCATCGGGTCGGATTGCCCAGAGTTCCGGGTCATCCCGATCAATCAGAGCAAACAGGAGGCCGTCGCCATAAACTGGCCGGGGTGCAATTGACCAACCGCGGTGTCTCATTTTCCATAATTCCTTTCCCGTGACCGGGTCATAGGAAAAAAGGCCCCTGCCCCCGACTCCGACGAGTTGGGTCTTCTTGCCACGGGGAATCAGGACAGGCATGCCATAGGCTTTTCGGTGATGGACCGGGATCGCGCTGTAGTCGATAGAGCGGTCGGTTTTCCACGCGGTCTCGCCAGTTAGCTTACGGAGGGCAATCACGTATTGCACATCCCTGCCATCGACATGGAAAACGAGGTAGTCCCCCACCAGAGTCGGAGAACTTGCCGGCCCAGCGCCTTTCTCGTGATCACACTTCAGATCTCGTCTCTTCCAGAGAATGGCTCCATTGCGCGTATCAATGCATGCCGTTCCATAGGTGCCGTAGTGGACGTAAACCCTGCCTTCCTCAATGGCGCAGGTCGGGGTCGCATAAGTGTTGGCGGACGTGATTAACATCGCAGAAGTCACATCAAAGACATGGATGTCATGGATGATCTTACCGGTATCCTTATCTACACAGATGGCGAAGAGCTTTCCCCCGTCCTTGGTGGCGGTGGTAATCCAGACTTGGTTGCCCCAGACCACTGGAGAGGACCACCCTCGGTCGTGAATCTGGGTTTTCCACGTGATATCACTTTCCTTCCATTCAACTGGCAGGTTTTTTGAGTCGCTATGGCCGTTTCCGGCGGGCCCCCGGAATTGCCACCAGGCGTCCTCTTTCGCGGTCAGTCCTGCGGTCCCAGCAAGAACCGCCAGCAGTATGGGCAACCGTCCCGCTGTTCGTGTCATGGACTTCACAGAAGAGATATACAGGAATCAGAGAGGAGTCTCCAAGCTCGAAAGATCGCAGCTGTGCCGTCTTGCTTCCGGGGGGACTCGTGCTAACCAGAGAGATCATGAAGTTCGCCTCAATAACTATCAGCCTGATCGTTCTGCTACCCATTTGGGTTCTTTCCGCCGCTCCGGAAAGCTCAGTATCCGAGCCGATCACTGTGCCTCTTTGGGTGGGAGGTAAGGCTCCGAATGGTGACGGCACCTTCGATCCTAAAAACGCAGTCATGACCGTCCATAGGCCGGCAAAACCCAATGGGGCTGTGATCGTGATCTGTCCGGGGGGAGGATATGGAGGGGTTGTGATCGGACCCGAGGGGCATGGGATAGCCAAGTGGCTAAATGAACACGGCATAACCGGGGCGGTCTTGCGGTATCGCCTTCCGCGTGGGCGTTCGTCGGTTCCTCTTCTCGACGTCCAGCAGGCCCTTCGGATTGTGCGCGCGCGGGGCCCAAAGGAATGGGGCTGTGATCCCAGCCGACTCGGAGTCATGGGTTTCTCTGCTGGAGGGCACCTTGCCTCTACTGCGGTGACACATTTCGATCAGGGGGACCCAAAGTCACCCTCGCCAGTCGGGCGAGTCAGTTGTCGACCAGATTTCGGTATTCTTATCTATCCCGTAATTACCATGGGGGCCGGAACTCATGGCGGGTCTCGCCGAAACCTGCTGGGGGTGGACCCTCCAAAGGATCAAGTTGAGCTCTACTCCAACGAGAAGCAGGTGACTCAAACCACCCCACCCTGCTATCTTGCCCATGCAAAGGATGACGGGCCGGTTCCACCGCTCAACAGTCGCCTTTTTCATGAGGCACTCCGGTCTGCGGGCGTGGAATCTGAGTATCTCGAGCTGCCGAGTGGAGGGCACGGCTTAAATGGATACAAGGGGCCGATGTGGGAGGCCTGGCAGAATGGGGTCCTCACTTGGATGCGAAGGATCAAGGTTCTTGGCGGGGTTTGAGAGTCTAGGTTTCAGGGGCTGAAAAGGGGCTGCCCCCGCCCCCTGTGCTTCCTTTCCGTAAGACATTCTGGTAACAGAATAGAGTGGACCACTTGCTTTGCGGCCCGGATGGCGACTTTTGCCAAGGACACCAAGGAAAATGACCAAAAGACTCTTGTAAGGACTCGCGACCAGAACCAGCAATATGTGTATACCCCGAATCATCCTCCCCGTCATTACTCTGTCAGCATTCCTCGCGCTCCCGTCAGTTGGGAATGACACCGCCTTTGGTGGAACGGCGGCCAGCCCCTATCCGGTGCACACCAAGGAGATTCGCATGGCTTCAGAAAATATCACGATCCGGAGTGAGGCCTCAAGTAGCTCGTGGCTCTATACCTGCGACTTTGTCTTCGAGAACATGTCGAATGATCCGGTCACGATTATGATGGGCATGCCCTTCTTTACGATGGGTGACGAGGAGAATGGCGAGTTCAACGCGGTTTTGCCAACAGACGAGCAAGCGGTAGCTGTGGGTAAGCCACTCGTGTGGAAGTTTACCGCGGCGGTTGACGGAAAGGCGGTTCGAGTGACCGAGGGAAAACCCACTGTCAATCCGGATCTGCTCGGGTCGGATTACAAGGTCGCCTATACATGGCCCATGCACTTCGCAGGAGGAGCAACCCGAAAAGTCCGCAATACCTATAAACTGGCTTACACGAGTAGTGCCGGGGACAACTTTCTCGACTATATTCTGAAAACCGGCGGGCTTTGGCATAACGGCAAAATCGGGAGGTCGCGTCTCACCGTCATTCTCGACGATGGACGCTACATCCTTCCAGTCGATGACAAGCCGCGCGATGCAACAATGGCAGGGACCATCACCCCCGGCGGATACAAGGTAAGCAGCAAGGGAGAGCAGGTCGTTATTGAATGGGACCTCAAGAACTTCGCGCCTACCCAGGACCTGCAGGTCGTGCTGCGCGACCGCGAACTGTTCATCATGGATCAGGTAGAGAAAAAGTCTCCGGCTGAGATGACGCGCTCGCAGCTGAGAAAGCTCCGGAATTTTCCCTACGCAGCGCACGGCTACGTCTTCAAGGACCAATCCCTCCGGGACTACTACGCAACCCTCTGGTATCCCATGGCCAATCCGGACTTCAAGGAGGCCGATCTTTCCGAGCGATCCAAGGAGTTGATTTCCACTGTGAAACGGCTGGAGGCGACCAAGTAGCTCCGTCCGAGATCGCTCGCGAGGAAAGAATCGATTCTGTCCTTGGGCGGGTGTGCGACATCCCTCTTCCATTGGTCAGCAGATGGTCAATAAGTGTAGTGGTCGCTTGAGGAGAGGGGTCGCTGGGTGGGATAAGGAGTCGGTGCCTGAACCAAGATGGGCATCCAGCTCTCGTGCCGCCCCCACCGCATTCTTTAATCTGTACGGGTTACCTAAACCCATTTTGATATAGCGGAGGATTGCTGATTCCATTAATGTATTGGAATTAGGAACATTGTCCGATGGTTGCCGGGATCACCCTGAGGTGAGCTCGTTTTCCGGGTCAGGTTCGCGTCAGTAATCCTGCGGGATTTGGGTGCGGACACCGCTACTTCAGTTGGATAGTGTCCCTGCGGAATTCCGCGCCCACCCCACCCCACCCCCTTACACCCAATGAAACCCACTCTTCGACTTGGACTGCTCCTCCTGTTGCTCGGTCTATTACCTGGTCTGCACGGAGGCCCACTGATTACCGAGTTTATGGCGGATAATGATTCCAGTCTTGCGGATGAGGATGGCGACTTCTCGGACTGGATTGAGATTCACAACCCCGATGATTCCTCGGTGAACCTGAATGGCTGGTTTCTCACCGATAATGAGGCGGAGCTCTCGAAATGGGCTCTGCCTTCGGTGATCCTCGAACCCGGAGGTTTTCTCGTCGTCTTTGCGTCGGGTAAAGATCGCAGGAACCCAGCCTCGGAGCTCCATACCAATTTCCAGCTCAACGCTGGGGGTGAGTATCTTGCACTTCTGCAGCCCGATGGAGTGACGGTGGCTAACGAATTCGGGCCCGAGTACCCTGAGCAGGACGAGGATCGGACCTATGGGTTACCATTTGTAGGTGCTCCCCTCGTGGAAGAAGGTGCCGATGCCCTGATCTATGTCCCGCGCAATAACGGCCTTGGGTTAAGTTGGACGGAGGCTGAATTCGGTGGGTTCTTTGGCTGGTCGAGTGCCGAAACAGGGATTGGTTATGGTTTGCAGATTCCCGGGCTCACGGTGCGGGATGTCCATTCGACCGTTCAGCTCTGGAGCCTCGAGCTTGCCGATGCGGCACTCAATGGAAGCAATGTAGCCAGTGAGACTGTCGTGGTGGCGCCGGTCTGCAACTTTCTTGATACCGGGGGTGATGGCAATTTTGGGAACAACCAGCCCTTTCCTGGTGGAGGTGGAGATGATTACGTCGTTGAGGTGACAGGCACTATTATCGTGCCAACGGCGGGCACTTGGACCTTCGGGCTGAATTCGGATGACGGGGGGCGGATCCGCGTCAATGGAACCGACGTGATGGTTGATCCAACCTTTCACGCCACGACTAATAATTTTGGCTCAATTAACCTGAGTGCAGGGCCTCACACAATCGAGGCCATGTTCTGGGAGAGAGCTGGAGGATCCGCAATGGAGTTGTTTGCGGCCCGGGGTTCGTTTACCAGCTTCAACAGCAACTTTCGACTGGTAGGGGATACCGAAAATGGCGGATTACCTGTCTTTACCACCCCGGACGGGTCAAGCGGTGGCGGTTTGATTGCCACCGATATTTCGGCGAGGATGGTTGGGGTGAATCGAAGTGTGTATGCTCGGATCCCATTCACTGTAGAAAATGCGGAGGATCTGGAGGCCCTTTCTCTATCGATGCGATACAACGACGGATTTGTCGCGTATATAAATGGGGAACGAGTGGCGAGTTCGAATGCTAGAGCGGGGACACCAGCGTGGAATGCGGGCTCCCTGTCCACACGGTCTGACCAGGACGCGTTCGAACCGGAGGTATTTAACATTTCGGGAAGTGTTGGAGTGCTCAACGAGGGAGGCTCCAATGTGCTGGCGATCCACGGCTTGAACAACAGTATCTCTGATGATTCCTTTTTGATTCTCCCGACGCTCTCCGGGGGTGGTCTTGGTCAGGGCGATCCGTTCTATTTTGATGATCCGACCCCGGGTGCGATCAACGCGACACCGACGAGTCAGGGCAAGGTCGCGGATACAAAGTTTAACCCGGACCGGGGGTTTTATGATTCTCCAATTTCCGTGGAAATCACAACCGATACACCGGGGGCGACCATTCGTTATACGACCAATGGAGCGACCCCTACCGCGACTTCAGGCACCGTCTATTCGGGCCCGATTCGAATCAGCAGAACCACCACTCTTCGGGCAGCGGCTTTCAAACTTGGGCTGGATGCGACCAATGTGGATACCCAGACCTACCTCTTCACGGACGATATTATACGACAAAGCTCGGCCACGCCATCAGGTTGGCCGGGTGGCTCGGTCAATGGGCAGGTCTATCGCTATGGAATGAATACTGGTGTCGTAAATAGCGGAAACCCGGCCATTGGCGGCGTGAATCAGGTGAAGGAAGCTTTGGTCTCGATCCCAACCCTATCGATTGTTCTGGATCAGGCAGGTCTGACCAGCTCAGGGACCGGTATTTATTCAAACCCAGGAAGCAGTGGGTATGCCTGGGAGCGAGAGGCGTCTCTGGAGCTCATTCACCCTCCAGGATGGGTGGATCCGGATGGCAATGAAACGGGCTTTCAAACTGGGTGCGGGCTTCGCATCCGGGGTGGATTCTCGCGGCGCACTCAGAACCCCAAGCACTCCTTCAGACTCTTTTTTCGAGGCGAATACGGCGCAGGGCGCCTGAACTACAAGCTTTTTGGAGATGAGGGAGCGGAGGAGTTTGACAAGATCGACCTCCGGGGACCTCAGAACTATTCATGGGCACAGGGCGGAACGAATCAGAACAGCTTTATCAGGGATACCTGGTCCCGTGATCTGCAGGGTGAGATGGGTCACCCCTACAAGAAAAGTCGCTGGTATCATCTTTATCTGAACGGGATTTACTGGGGAATGTGTGAGACCGACGAGCGAGCGGAGGCCAACTATGGAGAGATCTATTTTGGAGGAAGCGAGGACGACTACGACGTGGTTAAGTCGTTCGGGAGCGTCACGGACGGCAACAGGTCCTCCTATGAGCGCCTTTGGCAGAAATGGCAGAGCGGCTTCACTAGCAATTCAGCATACTACAATATTCAGGGAAGAAATGCTGACGGCAGTCCCAATCCCAGCCTCGAGAAGTTGGTCGATATAGATAACTTGATCGATTACATGATCATCACCTACTACACGGGTGACCGAGATGGACCCGGGTCACGCTACACGCAACCCAATCCCAACAATTATTTTGGAGTCTACAACCGGGTGTCACCCGATGGTTACAAGTTTTTCGAGCATGACAGTGAGCACTCGCTTGGTACTGGCGAAAATAACATGGTGACGCCTTTTACAAGAAGCACCTCGCTGAACCAGTTTAACCCCCACACTCTCCACGAGCGCCTCGCGACTCAAAACTTGGAATATCGTATTCGATTCGCTGATCGAGTAGCGATGTATTGCTACAACGATGGCCTGCTGACTGACGCTGTCGGGATCGCGAGAGTTAATCGCAGGGCAGATTCCATTAATCAGGCCATTTATGCCCATTCCGCCCGGTGGGGTGATACTAATCGGAGCCATGCAGCTTGGCTTGGAGCGGTCCAAGGTGTCAGAAATTTTATCACTGGACGGGTGCCGACTCTCATCAGCCAGCTCCGCTCAGTGGACTGGTATCCAGATGTGAATCCTCCGATTTTGGCGCAGCATGGTGGAGCCATAACCAGCGGTCGCCCACTGCTGATTGAAGGTGGTCCAGGCACAATTTATTATACCGTCAATGGAGAGGATCCAAGGCGACCCGGTGGAGGGCTGAGCCCGGGAGCAAGTGTTTACGAGGGAAGCACTACCACGGAGAATCTTGTGAGTGCAGGATCGGTTTGGAAGTATCTGGACGACGGGAGCAACCAAGGAACGGCGTGGCGACAGCCTGATTTTGACGACGGCTCATGGGACTCCGGCCCTGCTGAACTTGGATACGGTGACGGCAATGAGGTCACAACGCTGTCATTTGGACCAAATTCGAACGCGAAATATCCGACGACCTATTTTCGGCGGACGTTTAATGCAACTGAAGTGGCTGATTTCTCCAGGTTGAATATTGGTCTCCGCCGAGATGATGGCGCGGTGATTTACCTCAATGGTGTCGAGGTGGCCCGATCAGGCATGCCTGCAGGCGTTATCAACTATCTGACTAACGCCAATTCCGTTGCTGGCGGCGCAGACGAAACCACCTTTTTCAACCTGGAAGTTTCGGCTGACGCCCTTGTTGAGGGGGAGAACACTCTGGCTGTCGAGATCCATCAAGTCAGTGGGTCGTCGAGCGACATCAGCTTTGACCTGCGCCTGGATGGCACAAAGAGCTCTACCGAAAACCCACTCATCCTTTCGACTGCAGGATCGGCCGTCGTGCGCGCCCGAGTGCGTAATGGGAACGAATGGAGCCCTCTGACGGCAGCGACTTTCCTGGTGGATACAGACCTTGCTGATGAGACGAGTTTGGCGATTTCCGAAATTCACTATCGCCCCTCTTCCCCCAGAGACGCAGAGCTGAATGCAGGCTTCGACGAAAGTAGTGACTTTGAGTTCATCGAGCTCCTCAATAAGGGGTCCCGTCCAATCGACCTAGGTGGACTGGCCTTTACCACCGGAATCGGTTTTGACTTCGATGCTGCTGTCACAGGCACAACTCTCCTTGCGGGTGAACGAATGGTGTTGGTCAACAATCTCGCCGCCTTCCAGTTCCGCTATGGAAATACACTACAGGTAGCGGGAGAATACACCGGGGACCTTGACAACGATGGAGAGCAGCTTGTTGTTTCCGACTCGTCCGGTGAAATCGTGCTGAACGTAACATACAATGATGCAGATCCGTGGCCAGCGAGTGCTGATGGCGATGGGTATTCACTCGTTCTCATCGCTCCCGGTCAGGTGACAAACGTCAATTCCCCTGTCGCGTGGCGAACAAGCGCAGAAACAGATGGGAACCCGGGTGGGAGCGACGCAACTAGTTACAGTCAGTGGAGAAGTGCCGAAGGAATTACTAATGATTCAGCAGATCCCGACGGTGATGGTCTTACCAATCTGATGGAATATGTCCTCGGGAGTAGCCCATCGACCCATTCTGACCAGGCGGCCCCTCATTCAGCTGTCCGGGAACTGGAAATTGACGGTGTAACAGAGTCCTACCTTACCATGGAGGTGCGACGCCGGATCGGCGCGGAAGATGTCCTGATTGAACCTCAATACAGCGAAGATTTGCTCACGTGGTCGGGCGGCGGGGAAAACATTACCCTCATTAGCGTGTCGAACAACGGAGACGGCAGCGAGACCTTAGTGTTCCGGGGGGTGTCGCCGGTTTCTGACAACCGAACTCTCTATGTGAGAAGTCGATTCACACTTTCTCAGTAATCCAGTGCCCCCTATCTGCAAGCTTTCCTTTGGACTACAAGGTTGAGTTCTGGCTGCAGAGTGCTGATGCTACCTCTGGCGCAGAGGCTGTTTATGACCACGTCTTCCAGAGTCTTGAGATTTGGGCCCCACACGGCCCTCGCCCTTCTGCTGATCGTTTGCATCTTCGCTGCCATTGGTAAGCCTGCGCAACCCGAAGAGCACCCCCTTCCAATCACCTTGGCCTGGGAAAACGACATCCTGACCATCCATCACTCTGGTATTCCGGGTGGAAAAATCGATACGTGGTATCTTGAGGCTTACTGCCGGGCCGGGTCCACCGACAGAAAATGGGAGGACAGTCTGATTTCGCACGAAACAGAGCTACTTTCAATCAATGAGGAAAGGACTGTGCTGAAGCTTCGCTGCACCCTCAGTGACGGAGTAACAATCGATCATGTCATTCGTGCCGTTCCCGATGGAGTCACTCTTGATCTTGTTGCCAGGAATCCTGGTAACACTCCCTCGTTGGTCCATTGGGCTCAGCCTTGCACCCGGGTTGGCACTTTCACTGGGACGGGGTCATCTGTGACAAATGACAAGTACGCCTACCTGAAGCGGTCTTTTATTTTTCAGGATAATGATGAAGAACCTGACTTCATGCCAACCAATCCCTGGGCAATGGAGGCGCGCTATGTTCCCGGGCAGGTCTGGTGCCCTGCCGATGTTCCCAGAACCGATGTCAACCCCCGCCCCCTTAACCCAAAGGCCCCCTCGTTAGGGCTCATTGGTTGTGTCAGTGGCGACGAGAAATGGATCCTTGCCATGGCGTGGGAACCCTATCAGGAGCTTTTCCAAGGAGTCATTCGCTGTCTTCATAGTGATTTTCGGATCGGCGGCCTTGCCCCGGGCGAAGAGAAACGTATTCGTGGCCGATTCTACCTTGTGCCCAATGACTTTTCCTCGTTGCTTGCTCAATATCAGGGGGAGTTCCCTGATAAAAAGTCCCGATAAACCGATCATCGAGGTAGGGAATAAGAGGCGCCCTCAGGCGTGTAATCTGGTCAAGTGTTCTATCAGCGTTTCGGGTTGGAACTAGGGATATTGGAGTAGTTCGCCAGCTTGCGAACGGCGAACGAGACTCATGAAATGGTTGGGCTGCTTCCATTCCCCGTCCCAATAATAGTCATAGGAGCGATTGATGCCTGTGCCCTCCCCTAGGTCATTCCAGGTGGCAAGTACGAGGATATCTGATTGCCGTGTCTCGTTAAGAACCTGTTTGAGAATTCGGTCGTCCTTGGCAATCAGGTCGTCGGCGGTTGCCGCTCGCTCTTTACGTCCATTTCCCCTGCTGACGCCATCCCATCTGACCATCGAGTGACTAAGAGTGATCCCCCCCCGTGTCTCGCTGGCGTAATGTTCCGGGTGATCAAATGTGTACCAGTGGAAGTGTGAGTCAGATACATTTTTCATCGAGGGCCGGTAATTAAACGCCGCATCTACCGCAACCCATGGAGTCACCCCAAAGTCATTTCTGAATAGCTCCTTCATGGCTGGAAGGACACGGTCAAAGTTCTGCTTATTCTGCAGGGTATTGCTATTGTAGAAGTAGATCATCGGTCGCCCATTGATGAGGTGCCAGTGCTCACGCGGTAGCGCTTCGAAGAAGGGTTTCCACTTTGCCTCATAGAGAGTCTTTGATGTGTCTTTGACTTTCAGGCAGTCGGGTTTCTGTTTCCAGAAGTCGCCGAACCAAGGTTGCCCCCAGGTCCACGTATCGTCAAAAAGTCCGAGTTTCACAACGTTCTCGCCATCGTCCTCCCGAAGGCGCGCTAAACCCGACTGTAGGGCAGATATCGTTGAGGGTTGAAGATCGGGGCCATAGACGTTCAAAAGCAGAAAATCCAACCCCGCGTGCCGACTATCCCTAAATTCCCGATACCAGAAGCCGGCGTTTTCTGGATGATATAACCCGTCCTTCGACAGGTTTTTAAAAGAGGGCTCCGAGCGGTAAATGGCAGCTGGGACAGTCATCCCGGGCACATGATTATTTGCCCAGCCCGGCCCACCATTGGGTCCCTCGGGACTGGTAAAGAAGAACATGAACACCGCGCCGATATCACGAGCAAGCTTCTTGCCTGCATGGGGCTCGAGAACCTTTTGGGTTTGCCAGGGGTCGGAGTAGTGCCATCGAGGCGCCACCCCGGCCCTCTCTGCAAGGGAGACACCTAAGTCGATTCTGCGGCGAAATGTTCCTGACCTTATCTGGGAACTGTATTCCCGGACAAGATCTTCCTCGGGAAGCCTTCCAGTAAACTGCTTCCATAGAGCTTTGATGAACATCGAGGGGCTCTCCCCGAGGTTAAGATCATGGGTAGCACTGATACCGATCCGCTCTAAATCCACCGGTGGTTTCAAGGCGAAGGTCGCCTTGGGCGTGTCATCGCCATGAACCGCTTCTTGAGTGATCAAAAGCACGAGCAAGACAGCAGCGACCGTAGACGCGATGGCCGACGCTGATCTTTCATAAACACTCATTAGGCGAGTTGGGTACAGACTCCCATTCTGAAGCAGGCTGCTCTTCCGGGAGCTCTTGGATGCATCCTGAAAAAGACTTTTGCAACTCTGGGTTTGAAAGATTCCTATAAGGGGGCGTGTAACCGTTCGGTCCACACACCTCCCCGCGGGGCACTTGACCGTTAAGGGCCCCATCGAGCACTATCAGGCAGCATGAGAAGGATCTCTCTAACGATCGGAATCGGCGCATTCTCTTGCCTTGTTTTATCGCATGGACTTCTGGCTGAGGAGAATGACCCCCTTAGCATTCCCGATAGCGATGAAGGGGTTCCCGGCGCTGGTCCCTTAAGGAGGTCTGATTGGTTTCGTGGAGTCTGGAAAGGGCGACGCAGTTCGTGGCTCAATGAGTCTCAGAAACCTCAAGATTCGATCGTTTTTCTTGGAGATTCTATTA
Organism: Roseibacillus sp.; assembly: GCA_002686085.1. Taxonomy (GTDB): domain Bacteria; phylum Verrucomicrobiota; class Verrucomicrobiia; order Verrucomicrobiales; family Akkermansiaceae; genus Roseibacillus_B. The sequence continues at coordinate 144,441 of NZAC01000001.1, forward strand.
CGCAGGGCTGGAGCGATGATTTTCGGGGGTTTTTTGGGGGCTTGAAGGTCGTGAACAGGGGCATTAGTGGCGACACCAGCCGTGGCCTCCTTCTGCGGTTGCCGGGCGATGTCCTCGACCTGAACCCAAAGGCGGTGGTTATTATGGTTGGCGCCAATGACCTCGCAGAAAAAGCCCGAGGTGAAACCGTATTTAACAATGTGAAGCTTATTGTCGATCGTCTGAAAAAGCACAGTGATGCCATGCGCATTATCGTGTGTGAGACCTTCCCTTGCGCGCCGGACGACTATCGACCGGTTGCAGAAATTCAGAAAATCAACGCTCTCTACGCCGAAACGTGGGATGATGATGCACGAGTAACAGTGGTGAAAACCTACCGTCTCTTTGCCGGAAGCGATGGCGCCTCTCTTCCCAAGCTCCTACCCGATCGTGTCCACCCAAATACCAGTGGTTACGCAGTCTGGTCCAATGCGATGCATTCGGTGTTCCGTGATCTGGGACTTGGGGACGGCACAGCCCATCCCCATGCGTGGATCCAGTTCTCCCGTGATGATAAGGGAACGCAGCTTTTAAAGGGACGCTACGCCTACTCGATCACTGGCACGAAGTCCTTGGAGTTCACGATCGAGGTAGAGCCCGAGCCTGGGCATTATCTGGCACTCCAATGGTTCACGGAAAAAGGCGTGACCCGCACCGTGACCATTGAACTAAATGGAAGCCGACTCACCCGAACTCATCCGTCGCAGGACCCTGACCGGCAATCGTCCTCGTGGGATTCGATTCCTGTGAGTGAATTTGGGATAACCAAAAGAGAGCGGAAGGAGTCCTATGTGGTTCGGATTTCCTGTCCGGGAGGCGGAGAGGAAGATGCCGTGATTTCGGGCGTGCGCTTAATTAGCGATCCGTCCCAACTGAGAGCAGACCAGCTACCTCAATCAAATCATAAGGTCATCAGATGAGATGGAGGATACTAGCCCTCTTCTCCATCAGCGCCTTTTCATCGGTCGCTGATCTTCCCGAGGGCGGTCAGACTTCGTCTGAGGTGGCTAGGTTCCTTATGGACACAGTAGCCCGCGAAGAGATCCCTGGAATATTCGGAGCGATCACTTCTTCCGAAGGTATTATAGCGCTGAGTTCGGCAGGAGTGCGCAAATTTGGAATCGCCGCTCCCTTGAAAAGCTCAGACCTGATTCACCTCGGCTCCTGCACAAAAGCCATGACGGCGGCTGTAATCGCGAGACTAGTTGTGGAGGGGAAGCTCCGCTGGGAGACTACACTCATAGAGGCTCTGCCGGAGACAAAGGGTGCAATCGCACCTGGGTTTCACCGGATTAGCCTATGGGAATTACTCACTCACCGGGCAGGAGTCCCGGCTAATGCCGTGGATTGGTGGTCCTATAGGGACCTTCCGATTTTAGAGCGACGAGTCGCCCTGCTAAAGGCAGCTCTCAAGCGTCCAGCTCCCCATCAGCGAGGCGAGTATCAATATTCGAATCTGGGTTATATGATCGCCGGCTGCATGGCTGAGCGAGCAACCGGAAAGACATGGGAATTTCTAATCAAGGACCGGTTGTTTACACCCCTTGGGATGGCGTCCGTTGGATTTGGTGCACCCGGGAGGATCGGACAAGTTGATCAACCATGGGGGCACGTCAGGGATGGAAAGAGTTGGAGAGCGAACCAATCAGATAACCCTCTCGCCCTCGGGCCCGCAGGCCGCGTCCACTGTTCCATGTCGGACTGGGCGAAGTTTCTCAGATGTTACCTTCCCAAAGGACCGGATATCGGGCTCGACGCTGAGGCCCACCGGAAGCTAGTGACGCCATCAGGGACATATGCTGGTGGCTGGGTGATTGGTAAGAGAGCCTGGGCAAAAGGAACAATCTTCACTCACAGCGGAAGCAATACGATGTGGTATGCCACCGTATGGGTTGCTCCAAGTCTGGATCGCGCGTTTTTGGTGGCCACGAATTCATGTAATGAGCGTTCCCACGCGATCTGTGATCAAGTCATTGGCAAGCTCATTCAGATTGACCAACGATCCCGTTAGTTCCGAAGACGGTATTTGTATGCTGTCGGAGGGCGATCCAACAAGGTTCACATAGCTTTCGTCTTCATGCTACTTCTCAGGACCCACTGGGCATAAAGAATGGTGACCGCGGTCATAACTATATTGATCGCAACCATCGCAAGAAAGAAGGTTGTCAGGGCGATACCGACCATTGTGACTAGGAGGTGAAAGATCCCTACAGGGAGAATGATTTTTCGGATGATCGATTCAATAAAGCCGTAGATCGGCTTTTTGACCGCTTGAAGATAGCCGATATGGATAAAACTCATGACATACGCCCACTGAATAAAAGCCATGATTCGGATGTAGCTAGTGCCAACATCCACTACCGCAGGGTCGGTTGTGAATAGTCGGACAAGGGGGGTCGCAAAAATGAGCAAAATCAAAGAGGCCCCTGTCACAAGAAGTAGGCCGAATTTTATACACAAGGAGACACACTCGTGAACCCGGTCCATGCGACCCGCTCCGTTATTCTGCCCTACAATCGAAATAATGGCGGAGCTTAGACCAAGTGCGGGAAGGAGAGCCATCTGCTCGATCCGGGTGCCAACCCCGAATGCTGCCACCGCTACTTCACCGTAACTATTCAGGTAATAGGTTGAGACAAAGAACCCAAGGGCAATCGACATCATATTAAACGCGGTCGGTATACCCTGATGGAGAATCTCCCCATAAATCCTGAGTTGTGGCCATTTCAAGAGTTTGGGAATCTGAATATAGCCTCGCCGTAGAACAGTCCCGAAGAGGTAGACTCCTCCCAGCCCTTGGATAAGCACCGTCGCCCATGCAATCCCAGCGAGGCCCAACGGCGGAAGCCCGAGCCCTCCATAGAGAAACCAAGGATCCAGCACGAGATTCGCAAAAAACCCCGCGATCAGAACGGTTCCAAACGTTCTGCTATCGCCGTGTGCAAGCAGGATCGCATTGCTCATGCTGCTCAGCAAAAAGAAGCCCGCGCCCCAGAAGAGCGGGCGCACGTAGGCATTTGCGAGATCAAGATAGCGGCCGGATGCTCCGAGGAGCTCAAACAGAGGTGTCGCAGCAGCCAGTCCTGCCACAGTAATGAGAATCGAAAACACGAATCCCAGCGAAAATACCTGGCCGGAATAGGCCTCTTCTTTGTCGGTTTCTCCTGCGCCTATGGCATTCGCAATGAGAGCCGAGGAGCCCCGAGCCACCCCCTGGCTCAGCGCGATAATTACGAAGAAGACGGGAAAGGAAAGAGCCAGTGCGGCAAGGGCCTGAGTAGACACCTGCCCCGCATAAAACGAATCCACCACGTTATACATGGTGTTGAAAAAGAAGCCCACGCTCAATGGGAGCGTAATATTGCGGATATGAGAGCCGATTGGACCTTCCGTCAGAGGAGTAGATTTCATCAGGGGAAGGTTCCGTGCAATTGTGGATCGCTACGCCAGATCTTCAGACCTGCCGCAATCCCGAAGAGCGGATAAAACTCCGAAAAACCGCGACGATCAATGACCAAGATGTCATCGGAGCTATACTCTGGGAAGGGCTCCAAAAGCCCCGCCTTGCTGAAATAGGGTCGCTTTTTTGTCTTTCCTCGTTAAAGAAAGTGTTTTTTCGATCCAGCAATCCGGGGAAGAGCTAGTCCAATGTTGAATGCGCCAACCATAGACGCCTTGCCAACTGGAAGAGTGGTCATTACGGGAGGCACAGGTTTCATTGGTCTGAACCTCGCCCGCCATCTCGATGCCCTCGGCTATGAAGTTGTTCTCATCTCTCGCCATGAACCGAAGATAGAAGGCCCATGGGCACATTCTGAATGGGACGGTCGAACCGTCGGCAAGTGGGCTCGACACCTGGAGGGAGCGCGGGCAGTCGTAAATCTTGCAGGACGAACGGTCGATTGCATCAAGAGTGCCGCTCATTGTGACGAAATTCTACATTCGAGGGTAGATTCTACCTTGGTCGTGGGACAGGCCTTGCGGAGCATCGAAAGCAGGCCGCCAGTATGGATCCAGATGTCTACTGCGCATATCTATGGTGATCCGCCTGATGCGTGGTGCGATGAAGATTCTGCAATTGGAACAGGCCTGGCTCCCGAAGTAGGTGAGGCGTGGGAAGAGGCCTGCAAACAAGGCGCCTGCTCGGGAATGCGTCAGGTTATTCTCAGAACGAGCTTTGTTCTCGGGATGACCGGTGGAGCCTTCCCAAAGATGCGGAGGCTCGCCCGCCTGGGGCTTGGAGGTAGGGTTGGTAGCGGAACTCAGGGAATCAGCTGGATTCATATTAATGATTTGAATGCGCTTATTACCCACGCGATCGTAAACACGGCGATGCGAGGTGTCTATGTCGCGACCGCGCCTCATCCGGTCTCTCAAGAAGATTTTATGCGAGAGCTTCGCCGTGGTATTGGAATGCCCTTCGGGCTACCCGTGGCCGAATGGGTGGTCCGTTTAGGAGCCTATTGGTTTCTGCGGACTGACCCAGAGCTTGTTCTGTTGGGTCGATACTGTACTTCAAGACGACTGAAGGATGAGGGCTATTCATTTCTATTTCCTAAGCTTGGTGCCGCCATGGAAGATTTGTGCAGCTGATCAAAAGACCTCTGCCTGCATTAGGTCATGTGCGAGCAATCCCAACTGCTTTTCCTAGGCCCTAGTTCTCATCCTTCGAGCAAGGCGCGATCCCGAATCTTGCATGGATGGAATGCGGCTGAAAGACTTGCGTTCGCTCCCCCATGATCGTCAGTGTTCTTCTCCCCCTCGTTATCGCGTTCATCATGTTCTCTTTGGGCCTCGGGCTTGGGGTGGCTGACTTCAGGCGGGTACTGAAGTTTCCACGGGCCTTCGCGGTGGGGCTACTGAATCAAGTTATTCTGCTACCGCTGATCGCATTCGGATTAGCGCATGCATTCGGTTTGTCGCCGGTCTTCGCGGTAGGTCTGATGATTCTGGCTCTTTGCCCCGGAGGTGTAACCAGCAATCTTCTGACTAAGCTTGCCGGGGGCAATGCCCCGCTCTCCATCTCCCTCACGGCCGCGACGAGCTTGTTGTCTATTGTTACCGTGCCCTTACTGGTTTCCTTCAGCGTCAACCATTTCATGCAAGCGGAGGCCCTGAAGGTGAATATTACCGGCCTGAGCCTGAAGATGTTTTTCCTCACCGCTCTTCCGGTAGCGCTTGGAATGACTTTTACGGCTCGCGCTCCTGCTCTGGCAGAGCGTATCGGTCCGGGTGTCTCCCGAACCGCAATCGGCCTCTTCATCCTGATCATCATTGCTGCCCTGGCCAAGAACTGGGTGGTCTTCTCGTCAAATCTCGGAAGCTTAGCCCCGGTCTCTGTAGTGCTAAACCTTGCCATGCTGGGCCTCGGACTTCTGTCCGGTCAGCTGCTAGGCCTGAAGCGCCGGGAGGCAACTGCTATATCGATTGAATCAGGGGTCCAGAACGGCACTTTGGCCATTGCGGTTGGCAGTTTTGTTGCGGCAGTAAATGGGCAGGTCCTTCCCCCGGAAACTGTGCCTGCCGCCGTCTACAGCATCACGATGTATCTAGTTTGCGTACCTTTCGTTATATGGCGCCGCCACTACCACAAGGACGGTTAACATTCATTAGTGAGGAATCGAAGCGTCTCTGCCGAATGTACTCCGTTCTGCTCTTCAATAAGGGCGGCCCCGGAAAGGGTCCTGCCAATCGCCGTCCTCATCAAAGTAAAACCTCTCGGTAAACACGGAAAAACCACGGAAATAGCGCCATTTTCCAAGCGGAAGATAATGAGACTTTTTCAGTGATGAAGTCCATGGGTCGCAGAAGGATTCTGAATACCGGTATACCATGGCGTCATAGTATGATACCCATGTGCGAGCGCAGGCATAGAGCTGGTAGTCCTCCTTCCCGATGCGTTCGTAAAACCACCTGCCTTTCTCTGGGGTCGATCCGTTGCGCGTCTGGTAATCGGTGGGCTGGCGGTATGAAGCATTGAGCTCCTCCAGCGATGATGGAAATTCACCTTGCGATTTGCGAAACTCATCAAGGAGATCTCTGATCTCTCCAGACTCAATGACCACCTTGGCTGCCCACTCCCGATCGGGTGACCAGCGGGTTGTAAAGAGAACGGCCGCAAGAAGCAGGAGGGATAATGTCAACGAGACGATAAGAATCCGCATAATTGTTTTTCGGGAAACAGCCTGCATCTGTGCTCCGAGACTAAGTCTGCGCTACACTGGCAATGCCTAATCAACATCAATAACCTAGTGTGTCTTATGAGGGTCAGTTTTGTGCGCATACCTCCCATCAGAATTGAAACGTGGGCACGCAACAAGAAAGCACCCAAACTGCTTCTGCTCCTCTCAGAGTCGTGTCGTGCCAGTCATAGACTGATTATATAAAACACAAAGAAGTCGGAGCCCAACTAGGACTCCGACTCCAGAAATTCAGGTTTGGAGGCAGATCGCCTCTAGGTCCATTCCGTCAGCGGCTTGCCCTCGCTATCTTTGAAAGATCCGCACATAATCATAATCCAATCAATAAGGACCCAGATTCCTAATCCTCCTAAGGTTAGAATTTGAGCAATACCGCTTCCAGTTTTTCCCACATAAAATCGGTGGATACCGAGGAATCCAACGAAGAAGCACATCATAAATGCAGGTAGGATTTTCTTTTCAGATGATTCAGACATAGCACTAATTTAAGTTAAACTGAATCATTCTATCCTTCTAAAGAGTTGATAATCAACTACAAAAAGCCCCCTTGTTTGTAACCGCTCAAGGCCTCCCTGAGCTTAAAAGACTCAATTTGGTGAAGGGCTTTTTCTCGTTTTGTGGAGAGCACCAGGGTATCCGAGCAATCTACTTACGGCGATTGCGATAGTTCATCATGCGGTCCGTGGTTCCGACCAGTCCCTCTTCGCTGGTGATGCCATGGAAGACGAGCGGCATGAAGGGTGCCGGATCCTCCTCCAAGCACCACGCAATTCCTCTCAGCAGTAGGAGGCGGTAAATTGGATCAAAATAAGTGTAGGTGTAGTGTCCGGTAGTAGTTCCGAACACACGTCCCTTCCCTGAGCGATAGGTCCAGAACGCTTCACTTCGGGCAGCGCTGCTTCCCGATATGTCCTCAAAAGAGGCCGCGGCGTTGCCTTTTGCGGGTGCGATAGTACCGATCACCTCCACCCCTTCCTGCTTCAGTAAACTCCAATAGGATTCATCATTCAGTAGAACTGATCCGGGCAGTCCCTTGAATGCTGGGTGGTCTGTCTTGAGAAAAAGTGGATGATCGTGGGAAAACTTGCCCCAATGAGAATCCCTATTGCCCTTCCATGAGCATCCTATGCATTTGGCGAGTTTCTCGGCTCGCGCAAGAGGCCGGATTATGCAGGACTCGTGTATAGACACCACGCCACCACCACGATTCACAAAGCTCTGGAAGTGTTTTAATTGCTGATCGGTGAGATCGGGCAGATGGAGAAACTGGATCATAAGGTCCGCGCGCTCGAACTGCTCCTTGGACGGGAAGAGATACGCCTCTTCGACCGTTACCCGGGGGATAGTCTTGAGCATGGGAACAAACAGTTCCTTGATCCGAACGTAGTCGTGCTCTCCTCCCCCATGATCCTCGGGCCCATAGAGCCATAGGATGCGGATATCCCGGCTCAGCTTGGAGTCCTTCCAATCTCCCGTGAGTTTGAGCACCTCTGCCTGTGATAAAGGCTTGTTCGGACGTGGTTCTGTTTTTTGCCCACGGTCGGCGGCCAACAACCACCCCACTGAGCCTAGAAGCAGGATCAGATAGAGATGTTTCATATGATCGCAAGCATGGAGCTTTTTCGCATTTCCGTTAGGCGGTAGGCACCGAAACCACCACAGTTCCTGATTGAAGCAATAGAGACCATTCAGTCTCTTGTAAATTCAATTGGATAGTCGCGCGCCTCGAAGGTCAGGACGTGCCTCCGCCGACCTTTCCGAAATACTGTCCTTCGACGAGGTCGCCCGCCTTGGAGAGAAGCTTGCTGCAGTCCGCAGCGAGATCGTGTAGATGCAGTCTCTTCCCCAATCGGCGATACTTCTCGCTCATCGAATGAATAGCTTCGATAGCGGAATGGTCGCACACCTTTGAATTTGCAAAAGAGAGATACACGTCTTCGGGATCTTCTGCTGGGGTGAAGAGCTCCTTGAATTCCTGAATCGAGCCAAAGAACAGTGGGCCATCGATTTCGTAGGTGCGTTTCCGATCGCTCGACTTACGCAGGTGAAGACGTAATCCCTTGGCGTGCTCCCAAGCATAAACCAAGGCTGATGCGGCAATGCCCACGATCACTCCAAGTGCGAGATTGTGCATGAGCACGGTCACCCCACTCACAAGCACGATTACTACGATATCGGCCAGTGGAACTTTTCCAAACAGTCGAAGGCTGGACCATTCGAAGGTTGCAACAACCACCATGAACATAACCCCTACCAATGAAGCAATCGGAATTACCTCGATCAGCTTCGGAGCAAAGAGAATGAACCCAAACAGGAAACAAGCCGCCGATATCCCCGAGAGCCGCCCTCGCCCTCCCGAGTTAATATTAATCATGCTTTGCCCGATCATGGCGCAGCCCCCCATTCCACCAAACAATCCTGTCACCACATTGCCTACCCCTTGCCCAACACATTCGCGCGGGGTTCGTCCCCGAGTTTCGGTTAGCTCGTCAATTAAAGACAGAGTCATGAGGGACTCGATCAGACCGATGCTCGCGAGAGTCACGGCGAGGAAAAGAACCATTTTTAGTGCCTCGCTGTCTTTCCAGTCAATCTCTGGGACTCTGATTTCGGGGAGTCCCGCTTTCAGTCCCTCTGGAATTCTACGTCCGAGCCCCGCCTCGATTTCTCCCCTCGTCAATTCTACAGCTGCAAGAGCCTGACCGCGTGCTTCTACTTCACGCACAACCAGATCAGGCTCAATCTTGGCGAACTGCTTCCTCTTTAACTCTCGTTCCGCCTGCAGAACCCGTTGCTTTTCGAGCACATCCCCAACCGTCGTCGTTGTCAACGGAGTCAGAGATACGGCCAAGGTGCCGATCACGATCGCGACCAGCGGCGCTGGAACCGCCCGCGTCAGTTTGGGAAGTAGCTGAATAATCAGCATTGTCGCAACGAGCATCCCAATCATGATCCATAGCTCGGAAGATCCCCAGGAAAACCAATCACCTGCAACCTGGAAGCTGCCTCCTCCGTGGCCATCGGTCTTTTCATAGACCACACGATGATTCGTCTTGAATTGGCCGAACTGGGCGAGACCGATTACAATCGCCAGACCATTGACAAACCCGAGCATCACAGGATGGGGTAGAATTCGAATAAAACGGCCCAGCTTGAAAATCCCAGTAAGGATCTGAATTACTCCCGCGAGGATTACTGCGGCGAGGAGGTATTGAAGCCCATAGAGCGTCACAACGGCAGTCATCGCGACAGCCATCGCACCAGTTGCACCAGAGATCATTCCTGGTCGTCCACCGATCGTTGCCGTAATAAGACCAACAAGGAATGCAGCATAGAGCCCCACCAGGGGATCCACGCCTGCTACAAAGGCAAAAGCCACCGCTTCCGGAACGAGCGCGAGGGCAACGGTGAGCCCGGCAAGGAGGTCATCCTTCCAGCGAATTCCTCTTCCGTATTTGCGATAGATGAGCTGGAACATGATGGGATTAGAATTCGGTCGTAGTGGATGGGTCAACCGACAGGCGAGCGCCGTAGTGCCATCTGGAGAAAATGGCAATGCCGACGCGCATGTATTTTGGTGAATAATCGCAATTCAGGCAGCACAGAGCATGGCCATAGAGTCCATATCCCGGAGACCACAGTGCTACTATAGCGACGGGTGCCCTTACCTACCCTTTTGACCGAGTCGGCTCACCGGATCCGGTTGGGAAGACTACGCACGCCCTCTGGCAAATCGGGAGTGGTCTCAATCCACTGTTCCGCCGAAGATGAATCAGCGCGGAGCCAACGTGACAAGACGCTATTATACATTTCTTCACGACGACCTGAGTCTTGGATCCGCCCGATCCAGTCAGCTGCAAGTTCTGGCTCTGAGCGCTGAGTTCTCCAGGCGAACTGCCGTATCGCTGAGTCGATATTGGTTGTAGTTGGTAGCGAACCCAACCAATTGGAGGCGGCTACTGGATCCAATGAGGCATAGTGACTAATAACCCCTTCGACGGCTCCAGACTGAAGCTCTGCGTCTAAGCTTGTTGACCATTTCTTCGCTTCCTCAAGGTCAACCNGGGCCAGAGACCCTGCGACATTGTCCGCTGCTTGAGCTGCTATGCGCTTATCCTCTAGGGTAAGTAGAAGCTCCGCAGCACCCCGCGGGTTGCTGTCGGCGAAATCGCGCATGATATAATTGACCGCCCCACTCTGAAGCTGCGGATCTGCGATGCCAGCTGTCCATGTAAGGGCATCAGCCGCTCCATTCTCCATCACAAAAGGGAGAAGGCTCTGCAAGGCGTCTCCCCGCTCCCGGCTGTACGGGAGGTCTTGGAGGAGGTCGGTTGCTCTATTCAGGTTCGCGGGTGCAATGCCGCGAATGACCCCAACAAGAAGAGGGTTGGCTCCCTCTCCATCGTGATTGGCGCGTGCAAAGGCTAGCGCGGCTTCCGGATCATCGCTGGACCAGCTGGTCATGATGGCTTGACGCGCAAACGGGGTGCCTGTGTTTTCTATTGCGTAGGTTAGAGCGTCCTCAGCGTCTGCCTTTCCCCACGCGTGGAGGAGCATTTCATATTCGCTCATGCGCTGCTCCGTGATGCCGAGGGCTCGAAAGTCAGCGACCACGTCGAGAAATTGATCTGCCTCAAGAGTTTCTAGCAGCTTGAGAAAGCCCCTGGCTCGCTCCACCGGGTCAACCAGCTGCGCCAGCTCGACTACGGCCCTCCTCGGAGAGTTCGAACTAATGATCCGCGCACCCTGACCCAAACTCCCGGATACGGCTCCGGAATTACGGCGGTCTACACCCCCGTAACGAACCTTGGACGATGCACGCTTTGCACCAGACGAACTCTCCTTGTTGGACTGCTGCTTGCCCCCATCTGGCGGAGAAGAAGCGCTCCGACCGATCATGAAGGCGACAACCAGAGTGAGTAGCCAGAAAGAGCCAGAAATAAGGACGACGCGCTTCATGCTTTCGGAAGGCTACAACAGGTTTAGCAAACTTCCGTGCAAATTTCGCATAAAACATCTTCTCAATGAGTTCAATAAAGCTGCTATTCCGTGCTCTTTCGCTACCCGTGTGCGAAATTCCACTTCCTCCGGGAAAGCCTAACGCCTGAGCACTTTCTCCAGCGTCACAACTCTTGTCCGCCTGTAAATCAATCTCTACGTGAGCCCGGTGCATGTGACTCTGACGCTTCGGCCACAAGGCGCGGATTTTGGCCCAATAGATAAGAGAACTGGTAGCTGTCACCACCAGCAGCAACAGAATCAATTTCCATGATCTCACGGATTCCGGTAAGGTTGCAATCGTGGGTCAATAAGACGTGCTCTCCGTAAGCGATGATCGTCGTGAAGAGAAAAGGCCGGTAACTTGGCTTGGGAATGAGAGGGAGTTGGATCGACTGAGCCGGCAAGCTGTCGGCTTCTGTGGGCGGCCAAGACCGAATTGCCGCTTTACTCAATTCAAAGACTGGACCCAAAGAGATTCTGTTCGGCTTCTGGCTCTCAGACGGATCTTCGCTCTCAGGGATAATCATGTCGGGTTCGTCCGAGGTGTCGACGAGAAACGCCTCGATCTGCACAGATTCAGGAACCATGATAGCGTCTGGAGCCTGACTTAGAAGATGGCGTGCAATTCCAACTTGAGGCTCTTTTTCCAAGGCAGTACTCATGGCTTCACAAAGAAGAATATCCGGGAGACTCCTGGGAGGAATCGTGTAGTTGCAAGCATCTGTCACGACATACGACTCGACACTGCATTGGAGTCCCAGCTCGGAGACTATGGACCTGACGGACTGAATGGATTCAGGGTGGAGGTCGAGTATTGTAAACTTCACCTTCTCAGGTGGGAAAATAGTCATGAGCGGAACAGCGAGCGTCGCATAGGGTCCGGATCCTGCGTAGAGGACCCGAACTATCCCTCGCGAATTGGCCTCAAGCGCTTGCATAATGGCGCTGTGCGCCCCCCGCAGAAAGATGGCGGTTCGTTGGTATTCCCCAGCGCAACACCCAGCCTGCGCGGGCGAAATAGCCAATCCATGGTCACACACGGTTTCTCCGTCAGTCAGGCTCTCTTCTTGGCTCATCCGAAATCCGGAAACACTTTCGAGGATGCCTACAAGTTCATCGACGATGGCGGCAAGGATACCCCTAGAACCACTATAGGTTAGCGCTTCGTTGGTCAGCCGCTTAAGCTCCTTGGTGTTAGCAACGTCGGTAGGCATCGAAGGCGATCATCCGGTTATTAGAGGATTCGAGGGTGGTAGGCAATAGCTACAAATTTCTGAGGATGGTAGGGTCTGGTAAATTTTCGTAACCATCCGGAAATCCTGCTCACAGAAAAAAATTTCTGCCTCCGCACGTCCTCTTTGAGCGAGGGATTCTGCCTGCCATTCGGAATTGCGGAAGGATTAAGAATCCGTCAATATTCCAAGTAAGGATGCTGACATTTACGGACGAGAGTTTTGCCAGCGTTCGCCCATCGCTTGGGCGACGCGACTTTCTTCGTATTGGGACCCTCGGTGGACTTAGCCTCCCCGGCTTTTTGGCATCTTCCTCCCACGCTGGTCTGAGCCGTGATGTGATTAAAAAGAAATCTGTCGTATTTCTATTTCTTCAAGGAGGGCCTCCTCAGATTGAAACCTTCGACCCAAAGATTGGCGTTGCCAGCGACAACCGAAGTTGTACCGGCGAGGTGCCAACCAAGCTTCCCGGGGTTTGGTTTGGGGGCACCCTGCCCCAGTTGGCCCAACGGGCCGATCGTGTCGCGGTGGTCCGGTCCTTCGCCACCAACGATGGGAGCCACAATCATCTTCCCATACTCACCGGACGTCATCCCTCAGGGGCTGCCATGTCAGCACTGTGTGCGCTTGGCACTGGACCTTTCCATTCCCAAACCGGAATCCCAATGAATTCGGTGATTGTTCCGGAGGCCGTTGAGCCAGGCCTTCAGCTTGGCTCGCCGACTGCTACATTTGGCCTGCCCCGAATCAGGCAGCAAGTAGCAGGCGCGGGAAGCCTGACCGGAGACTGCAAGGGCTTCGTTCTCGACGGGAGCTCCAGCCAGCTGAGTAATTTCGAACTTGAGATCTCTCGCGGCCGATTCACTGACCGTTTCGAGTTGCTCGGCAAGCTGGATCAGCTAAATCGCAAGATGGACCAGGCTGGCCAGGTTGGAAGTATGAGTCAGATGCAGCGCCAGACCTACGACCTCCTTCTTCGTGGTGTATCCGACGCCTTTGATCTATCAAAGGAAGATCCCAAAACTATCAGCCGCTATGATACGAGTCATCTGTTCCGGATGGCGGATTACCACGAGGGAGGAAAATATTTTCTCCACAAGGGGAAGAAGAAGCTCGTTGATCAGGCCCGGTGGACCAACTTGCTCGGAAAGGAAATGCTCCTTGCCCGGAGACTCTGTGAGGCCGGTTGCGGATTTGTGACGGTCGTCGATTCGAGTTGGGATTTCCACGGTGGTGGCGCAAACAACCCCGGCACCTTGGTGGGGATGCAAACGTTAGGGGCTCAGATGGACCATGCAGTTTCAGCATTTCTCGATGATGTGGCTGCACGTGGACTAAGCGACGATATACTTCTGGTGGTCACAGGGGAAATGGGCCGCTCGCCCATTAAAAAGAACCGGGATGCGGGCACAGACCACCATGGGCATCTCACCCCATTGCTTCTGGCTGGCGGAGGCCTGAAGATGGGACAGGTGATTGGGCAGTCTGATCGCACCGGAAGCCGCCCTGCGAGTGAGCCCTATGGCCCGGAGAACCTGCTAGCCACCGTGCTACACACGGTGTTTGATGCGAACCGAATCCGAATTACCCCGGAACTTCTCCCCCCTGAGTTGTCACGAACGATCCTGGAGGGAAAGCCGATTAAGGAGCTATTCTAGCTTGACGACCCGACGGCGCGCTTTTGGATTACCTTTCATCAGTTTCCGTTCACCTAAACTGAATAGTAGGGCTTGGAACTGGAACTATGGGGCTGACCTACCGAATACGTGGCGGCCCTCGACAACAGCGCACCAAGGTGACGATCAAGAGAGGTTGTAGCGTCGAGTAGAATACCGATCGATAGAGGATTGCGCTTCCCGCTCGACCATGTCGGTCAAAAACAGGCAAGTAGACAGGTCTTATCTCTGAGGTCGGGGCACACCCTATCCATCGGTGGTTTGAAACTGATGGCACTGCATTGCACGAATAAAAAACACATTACGCCCCAAGCGTGGAATCTACCCGTATTCCGCTAAACACAAATCACTCGACTGAATAAAGGCAGGGCCTTTCTCGGTCACTTCGCTTGCAAGATGACGATGCCCAGGGGGTCAACAATCAGATCAGCCGCGGGTTCGACTCCCCGGGGATGGGTAGGTGAAATCAGAGAATATGCTGTGTTTCCATCCGAGATGAATCTTGAGGCAGGAACTCGGAGACTACTCTTTCCCGCGTTCACAACGACAATCGCCCCCTCGGTTCCGAGTTTCCGGCTAAATGCAAACCATCGCTCACCGGTGGAAAGAATCTGGAAATTGCCACGCCGCCATACCGCCCTATTTCGACGGAGGCTGCACAAAGCTTGATAGAACTTGTGTAGCTCGACATCGAAGGCCACCTTGACTGGCGACGTTTTTTCCTGCGTGGGAAGGAAGGTCTCATCGTCATAAATGGTATTCGGCCATAGCATAGGTTTCCGGCAGTCCGGATCATCCGCGCCCCACATCCCCGCCTCACTCCCATAGTAGATGTATGGCGCACCTGGCAGAAGAAACTGAAGGGCGGCCATGAACTTCAGTTTCTGACGAGCTTCTTTGTGAGGCGGACCAGTCCGATAATCAGGTTTGCCTTTGACGTTGGCGTCGTGATCCAGTCGAGCTTCCGGGTTCATGACGACCGAGCCAAGGCGGGCCACATCGTGGCTGTCGAGGAGGTTTTGTATCTCGAGAACCTTTGAGTAGCCGTAATCGTCCTCGATGCGTTTGAGAGAGTCGAGGAATTCCACTGCCGGAGTGGGCTCATGCTCCTCATTGGCGAAGCGAAGGACCGCATCCGTAAATCGGTAATTCATGACACCATCAAAGGCCTTCTCGAGCCAGGGACCAGCGTTCTTGAGTTTGTGACTGCGGTAGTCTTCCCACCATATTTCCCCCACGAGATAAGCATCTGGATTAATCTCGGTCACCCATCCCCGCAATTCATGCCAAAAGGCAATAGGAACCTCGGCCGCTACGTCGAGCCTCCATCCATCGATTCCATCAGAGGGGTCCCCATCTCCATTGGGGTCCATCCAACGTTTTACGATGGCGTGCATATGTCTTTTTGCTTCGGGATGGGGGCCGCGGGCATTCTTACGAAATTCAGGCAGGCCCTTCACTCCCGCCCATCCACGGTATTCAAATTCATCTTCAGGGGTCGTCGGATCGTCCCACCGATGAATATCGAACCATTTTGCATACAGGCTGGCAGGGCCTTCCCTACGAGCCTTTTGAAAGGCCCAGAACGGGATTCCAACGTGGTTAAAGACCCCGTCAATAATGATGCGCATGTCCCGCCGATGGACTTGCCTGATCAGCTCGAGGAAGAGCTTGTCAGCTGCCGACCATTTCCACGTTGCTGGGTCAGCAGGATCTTCTTTTGCGAATAGGGCGAGGTCCGCTGCGGGAGCAGGACCGAAGTGCTTATCGACATGGTGATAGAGAGTGGCGCCATATTTGTGCAAGGAGGGGCTCTCAAAGATCGGATTCAGGTAGAGGGCATTAACTCCAAGCTTTTTGAGGTAATCAAGCTTGTCGAGGATGCCTTGAAGGTCTCCCCCATAGCGCCGTAATTGAGCATGGACATAAAAATCGCGACCGTCCTGCTCCCAGGTTTGAAGCTCGTACCAATCCGATGTCCATGGACTCGGTTGCCAGTCAGCCGGAATCAGATAAGGCCAGGTGTCCTTCAGGCTTGCTCGAACCGGGTCATTAGTTCTGTCGCCATTGCAGAAGCGCTCAGGGAAGACTTGATACCAGATCGCGTCCGCAAACCACTTCGGCTTTGCCATCGCAGGCAGCCAAGAACACAAGAGGGCTCCAGTAAGAATGACCAGGAATAGAGGAATCTTAACCATTTAAATGTTCTGATCAGATTCTGGTCTTGATTGCTTCAATTTATCAATAGCAACGTAACCAGCTGACCCGATTAGAACCGTAAATCGGGCNGGCTTCCGAAACGACTATTTTTCNTCTCGATGAATCTCTCCTGCAGGAGCCTNCGGATGTTCGGTCGACTGAANACGAACACACGTTCCGCGACGCNATTNTTTCAGGTGTATCCCNATGGATGCCCATTCATCTCCCAGAGAAACACGGGCNTACCCTCCTTTGCNGCGCAATCTCGGGCAGCCCAGAGGTCGATTTCCNACTCAATCCCACGCCATCCCTCATTGGAATCGGAGGGCCGGCATAAGCGGCTAACCTGCTCNAACTGAACATTTGTAATTTCAGCCNGNGTAGAGAAAGAAACAACAACGAGAATCGGGACGACAAGGGAAGCTGACCTGAACGGCATAGGGTGTTCTAAGGTCCAGGGAAACGGGATGCCAGCATCGGGATATAAGGTAACCGGTTATTCCTGCACTCGAATGGTCACCTGTGCCTCTGCCGCATTATCAAAAGTATAAGACAGATGCCCGGTTGGAGCCTCGAAGTCATCCCCGTCTGGTGAATTCATTATCGCCTTCTCCTCGAGCCACGGCTGGATCAATAGAGTCTCCAGCGGGTTGCCCCTGACAGTAATAGTCTTCTCGACCAAGCCATCGCCCAAATTATTCCGATCGATGCGGACGTCAACCCAGTCAGTTTGACCCGGTTGGGTCACGGGAACCTTGAGTTCCATGAAGCTCCACTCCTCTGGCATATGGTCGCAGACTGTAAAGGAGCGATCGGGAATCGAGTAGTCAAGACCCGCCATGCCATTGAGAATGATGAGAATCTTACCAGCGTTGAAATTGGAATACTGATCCCCCCAGATCTCCCAGTCACTATCGTAGGATTCGGGAGCAACCGGTATACCCCATTGAAGATTATAATTCTTGAGGTGGCCTAGACCCATGACATTCGCATTACTTCCCACGTTGCGGCTATACATCCCTATGATGGAATAGTATGCGAGGTCCGGGGCTGCCGCGAAGCTTGGGAAGGTGTGATCAACGTCTTGCATCGCAACGAGGGTCGGCGGGACTGGCCCATTGAAACCGGTCTCCGGGTTGACCGCCCAAGTCTCGGTCATACGGCGGGCCCAATCCTCTGGAAACCAGGTATTGCGCATGTAGGCCATACCGGTCCAGAAGAGCGCTCGATCATCACTCCCGGGCGGATAGATTGCAGGCGCAGTGTTTCCCCAGTAATCAGGCGTCGCCCTTTCCCATTCACTGTTCATCCAGCTCTCAAGACTGTCGACTTCACCCACGGAATGCCAATGCTCTACATCAGAAGGATTTCCGGTTAACACAGCCATTTTCTTAAGGCAATCGACAGCATCGTATCTAGCACCCCAATGATTGTTGATCCCATTCCAAAAAAGCGGTTTGAAGTAGGGTTCATATACATTTTCGATAAATCCAACATCCCCCGAGTGCTCGTAGATGTCCCACGCCCCGATGACATGATCAGTGGTTGTTCCCCAGACCGGCGAGATCCAGGACTGCCCCATATTGTCCGGAAGTCTCCCACCGGATCTGGCATATGGAAGCAACGCTGACCAGATCAAGACATTACCGTAGGCATAGTAGTCCTTGTTCTGCACCCACGCGCCTACCTTGATCTGAAAGTTCGCGTCGAAGCGGTGCATTCCCAGAAAGTTGTGCACAGCAGTCTGTGTGTGTGGATGTATCTCCCAGCCCTCGCCAACATCGATGTAGTACATCAGGTAGATCGCCCAGAGATAGTAGTAAATGTTGACGATATCCGGGTCAGAGCAGCGAAAGTAGGGAATCTGGTTCGTCAAAAGCTCGTTCATGTGTGCGGTCTTGGCCGCAAGGTGGCCGGCGGGGTCCGCCAGCACATCAGCAACCCGATCCCGCGCATCGCTAAAGGTGTCGTGCATCGCCCATCCGAGAGCGACACCTTGTGGGCCACAGTCGACATTGAAGCTGTATTGCTGTCGACCCTGTCCATCGCGGAAGGCGGCGTAGTTCGTGAAGGGCTCGGAAGTTGAGACTACCGTGCTCATCCCCTCGTAAATCAGCGCTCCCTCAACATCAACTCCCTCGACAGGCCGGGTCAGCACAGTGCCTCCCTCCGTTACGTGCACCATGTTATGAATGGCATCGTAACGGATGGTGGACGTGCGCTGTAGACTGCGGTCTTCGCTAACATAGCTGTGTCCAGCAAACTGAATCTCTATCGCCTCGGAGGCGGTAATGATACTGCAAGCAACATCGTTGAGGGCGATGAACTTATCTTCACGAATTGCGACGCCTTCGATCTCATACTCACAGACTACCCGGTCGGGCCGCCAGAACATCTTTTTCGGGATGGGATTAGGGAAGGACTCTCCATTTACGATGACAGTGCCATAGGCAACCTTCGAATCTTTGTAGAAATCCCAACCACGGAAGTCGTGACCCGTTCCGGTAGAAGCATCGGTGACAATACCTGTACCACGCCCACGGAGGTCGTGGTGAAACGGGTGTGTCAGTCCGATCGTCTCGTGTTCCCGCAGGTCCCAACTCGTGTAGCGACCTCCGACATAGTAGGCTAAATTCCCTGCAAGGAAGGCATGTTTCTTTCCCTGAATCTCCTGAGTCAGCATCGCACAGTAGTTGCCGTGAGGCCAGCCACTTGCGTCGAGCTCGCGGATGCGGAAGAAGCTTCGCCCCGAAGTGCATAGACCATCGAGATCATAAGTATTCAATGGTGGGGATGCCGGAATTTGGTCAGCCACCGTTTCCCATTGTAAAAGGTTATGGGATTGCTCGATGGCATACAATCTACCTGGTTTACCATTCCAAGTAATATTGCATTGCTCGCCGTCAGCAACGACACGAAGGCCTCGGGTGACCGAATCTTGTCCCGCGCCAAAGATTTCGTATCGGTCGAGCTTCATCCGCGGCATTGCAGACTCGTTGTCTCCAAACTTAAACAGCACTATCTCCGTTGATTGCAGCGCTGAAGGTGTGATTCCCGAACCGGAGGCGAGAGGTTCCCACAAGCCCTCGTTGACCGCATAGTTTACCGACATTGTCGATGTTCCTTCGCTGTAGGCGAACTGGAAGCTCACCTGGTCGCCATCCCCGATTCCGACACTCGTGATAGGTTCACCCAGATTTCCACCAAGCTCAGAGGAGGTGGCTCGGAGGGACTTAAAACTATTCAAGACAACCTCGAACCAAGCTCCGGCACCTGCAAAGCGGATTTTAAGGTCCGACCGAGTGCCACCCGCGCCGGCAAGAAAGAAAGGATCCAGTTGAAGGCTGAGTTCAGCAGTAAAGTCCCCTCGTCCGCCTATTGAGCGACGAAGCCCGGTCGAAGCACCTCGGATACCACGGATTGTGTAATGTCCGGGCTCAGCAAAACCATCATGTGTGCCCGGGCTGATCCTATCCCAACCCGAATCCAAATCGGGACCCTCAAAGCTGTCGCTGAAGTTGGGCACTTGAGCCATCCCAGAGGCAGCGAGTGCAACCGCTATCGTAAACGGACTAATTGTTCGGATGTTGAGCGGGAAGGCAACGTTCATCATGAGATAGAAGACCTGTAACGTTTCGTTGAGATAATGGGCATCTGCAACCCTTGATTCTTTGCCTGTGATGCCCCGAACGACAACCCCTCCGTGGAGAAGCTACGATTCCCTCTTTTGTTGAACGACATACGCGAACTTTACAGGAGCGGCCCTGATCTGATAACGGACAGATAAGCTCATTTTCTACAAAAGAACGCTCGATTCCTCAAAATTGGTTTATTTCGAGTGCTGGACTTACCGGAAAACATGGTGGAATCTCCTTGAGGCGCCAACGCCGCTTACCCTCACCTGTGTCAATTTCTCCTAGCAAGGTCTCTACCCCGAGGACCCAAATTAGTGGTTTTGTAAGAGCGAGAGCGCCGGGGCGGATAAATCTTATTGGCGAGCACGTGGACTACCAGGGGGGCGTGGTCATGCCGGCAGCAATCAACCGCTATGTAAAGGCCGCGGCTCAAGCCAATGGGCGCTCCGAGGTGCGACTGTCGAGTTCTCAGAGCCACGGTGACCTCGTGGTTCCTCTCGAACATAAGACGCCATTCTCAGGTGACAAATCGTGGGCTAACTACGCCTTTGGAGTAGTAGCAAAATATCGAGACGCAGGTCATCCGGTTACCGGGTTCGACGTTAAGTTTGAATCTAACCTTCCCTTGGGGGCAGGGCTCAGTAGCAGTGCTGCTCTTGAAACGGCGACCGCTTTGGTGGTTGAAGGGATGCTCGGCCTTGAGCTCCCGCAGGCCGAGCGTGCTCTTTTGTGTCAGCGAGCAGAACATGAGTGGGCCGGGGTCCCTTGTGGGATCATGGACCAGCTGGCCGTTAATGCTGGAGTCGCGGGTCATGCATTGAAGATTGACTGCTCTACCCTTGAAATCGCCCCAGCTCCCCTTCCCGCAAATCTCTCAGCGGTCGTTGTCGACAGTAAAGTTAAACATGCATTGGCAGATGGGGAATACGCCAAGCGTAGAGCTGACTGCGAGGCTGCAGCAGCATTCTTTGACGTAGAGTTTCTTAGGGACGTCACGGCAGGCGAATTAGACTCCGCACAAATCCAGCTCGGCGAGAGAGTATACCGCCGGGCCCGTCACGTCATAAGCGAGATGGCCCGTGTGGGTGAGTTTGCTGCAGCACTCGAAGCTGGCGATACGGCGGCCGCTGGGCTCCTGATGGCTGCTAGTCATTCTTCCCTTCGGGATGATTACGAGGTTAGCTGCCAGGAGCTTGATACCCTGGTCGAGATCGCTGGTGGGCTTGGAGCAATCGGCGCAAGAATGATGGGTGGTGGGTTCGGTGGCAGCACGGTCAACCTTGTCGAAACCAGTGCCGCATCACGGTTCGCTGAGGATATTGTTGCACGGTATCGAGAGGAAACTGGAGCTGAGGTAGAGGCCCTCGCTGTAAA
This sequence comes from Roseibacillus sp., assembly GCA_002686085.1. Lineage (GTDB taxonomy): Bacteria > Verrucomicrobiota > Verrucomicrobiia > Verrucomicrobiales > Akkermansiaceae > Roseibacillus_B. The sequence goes on from NZAC01000001.1 coordinate 165,797, forward strand.
TCTGGTTGGAGGCGCCAGTATCGAGAACGTCGAATGAGGGCGCGATGAATTTTCGATTACCCTACAAGAATGCAGTGCGAGGAGCATTACTGGCATTCATTGGCATACCAAGCGTCTATGGTGCGCCCGTCATTAATGAAATCCATTACAATCCTCCTGACAACTCGATCAGGCTGGAATTTATTGAAATCTATAACCCCGGTCCAAAGGCACTAAACCTGGGAGGTTGGCGACTTTCGTCCGCGGTTGACTACCTCTTTCCGGAATCCATGCCTCTCCTTCCGGGCGCTTACCTCGTTGTGTCAGAAGACCCTGCAGTCTTATCAGCAATATTCGGGATTTCCTCTCTGGGCCCATGGACGGGAAAACTAAGCTCCGATGGCGAAACTGTACGACTCCGGGATGGCACCGGTGCTGTGGCTGATGAGGCTGACTATAAAGTTGGCTTCCCGTGGCCGGTCGCTGCGGACGGAAGCGGCTCCTCCATCGAACTAATCAATCACTCGCTACGCAACGAGCTGGGCAGTTCCTGGCGTGGATCGGAAGGCTCCCCGACGCCCGGACGGGCCAACAGTGTATTCGCGGCAAATGCCCCGCCAAGTATCCGTAAGGTTGCCCATTCACCAAGGACTCCTCGGACAGGGGAACCGATCCGGGTCACCGCAAGGGTGACTGATCCAGATGGTGTCGCCACGGTAGCCCTCGAATACCAAGTCGTTGCCCCGGGTTCCTATATCCCCTCGCGTCTCCCACATCCCATCGTCAGGCGCAGGATACCGGCAGCGTTGACGGCACCCGAAACTCCTTTGGCTCTGAACCCTGCCTACAGCGATCCCTCAAACTGGACAACGTTACCCATGCACGACGATGGCACGGGAGGCGATGATAATTCTGGAGATGGAATCTTTAGCGTCGAGATCCCCTCTCAATCCCACCGGACTCTGCTACGATATCGCATCACCGTGGAAGATGGCTTAAACCTCGCAACTCGTGTCCCCTACCCCGATGATGCGGCACTAAACTTTGCCTGTTTCGTTTACGACGGCGTCCCGGACTACAATGGGCATCCAGCAGATGATCTTACCCGCTTACCAGTCTACCACGTTATCACCCGCGATGAAGATTGGCGCGAGTGCTATGCTTGGAGTTCAAACAACCAGATCAATCAGGGAAGCGGCAACAAGGATCGTCACTTCTATAACTGGACTGGCACCTTTGTGTACGACGACATCGTCTATGATAATATCCGGTATCGCTTGCGCGGTGCCAATGGCAGGTATCAGAAGGGTGGAAAACGCTCGATGCGCTTCCGTTTTAATAAGGGCTACTACATGCAGGCGCGCCGACAGGACGGAACCCCGTTTGAGCAGAAGTGGCGCACCCTTACTACTGGCAAGGGATTCGAGAATCGCGGAACTCTTACCTACTCACTCAACGAGGCACTTAGTATGCATCTGTGGAACACGATTGGCCTGCCTGCTCAGGATACCCTCTGGACGCACTTGCGTGTCATCGATGGTGCCGATGAGGCGCCTGACCAGTGGCGGGGAGACTTCTGGGGGTTGCAATATGTTGTTGAAACTTATGATGTCCGTTTTCTCGAAGAGCATGGGCTGCCGAAGGGCAACCTCTATAAGCTAATCAATCAGGAGCGCGGTTGGGAGCGGCAACAGCGCTATCAGGCAGTGCACGCGCCGACCGATGGCTCTGATCACGACAACATAGAAAACAACCTCACTGGGAACAGCAGCGCGTCCTTTATCCGCAGTCATGTGGATCTGGAGAAATACTACTTGTATCACGGCCTGTCCGAGGCGATCCGGAACTACGACTTCTGGCCGAGTGCTAACAAGAATATGGCCTACTATTTTTATCCGGACTACAATGCTCAAAATGGAGGTCGAGGCAAACTGTGGATCTTGCCTTGGGACAGCGATGCGACTTGGGGGCCGACTTTTAACCGTGGCCACGACGTGGTCTACAATTCCATCTTTCCTTCCGCCTCAACAGGAGGCGACCCCGCGTTCACTCCAGACCTCTGGCCAGAGTATTACAACACAGTCAGGGAGCTGCGTGACCTCCTTTGGCAAGAGGACCAAATCAATCCACTGATCGAAGAATTTGCCGAGGTGATCGCACCGATGATTCCTGCAGATTCTGACCGGTGGAAGAATGCACCTCCTGACGCTGGAAACTACAATGCCCTATTTGGGAAGGGTGCGATTTCGCTCGATGCGTTAGTACAGGATTTAAAAGATTTTGCCTTTTTCGGAGGAAGCTGGCCCGGAGAAAACGTGGGACCTGGGGGGAGAGCTGCGCACCTCGATAGCCTTCAGGTCGCGGCTGGGGAAGATGAACTAATTCCAGCGACACCAATCATAGCCTACACGGGCGATGTTGGTTTCCCGAGCGATGGCTTGGTGTTCGAATCCTCTGCTTACAACGATCCTCAAGGCGATCATACTTTTGCTGGCATGGAGTGGCGCGTAGCCGAAGTGTCACCACTTGGCACAGGCGTAACAACGATCCTGCCAGCGGGCTCGGAGTGGAAATACCTCGACGACGGTAGCGACCAAGGCACGATCTGGCGCGAACCGGCCTTCGATGATCAGGGCTGGGCCAGCGGCGGGACCCCCGCCGGCTATGGGGGGATCACTGGCGTGACAGCCTTCAGAACCTCTATCGATTTTGGCGGCATAAACAATGACCGACACGAAACAACCTACTTTCGGCGCGGGATACATATCGATGACCCATCAATGCTCGATTATATCGAGTTCGGCCTGCACCTTGACGATGGTGCAGTTGTGTATGTTAACGGTTCCGAGGTCATTCGCGACGGCTTCAATCCAGATTCTGTGGTTACCTATGACACGCTTGCCGATTCTTCCGGCAATGAGGGAGTGTTTGACCGCTATCGGATCAGCCCATCCTTATTCCTTCCCGGAGAGAACATTATAGCCGTAGAGCTCCACCAGCGAACCAGGGGTAGTAGCGATCTGGTCTTCGATATGGAGGTGCTGATCAAGGAACCTCTTGTGCCAGCAGGTAAGGAGTTACAATTGGAATGGAAACCGATCTGGGAATCGGGAGAACAGGGCACCTTCACTGCAAGACAAGAAATTCCTATCGCCTCGATCCGGCCGAATCGCGATTACCGGGCGCGGGTCCGCCATCTGGACGACACAGGTCGGTGGAGCCATTGGTCTGATCCTTTGGAGTTTCGCGCTTCAGAACCAGATACGACTCCCTATGCGGAGAGCATCGTCATCTCCGAGCTGATGTATCATCCATCTCGGGCAACCCCAGCCGAACTCGAGCTTGGTTATAACGATGAAAGCTTCGAATTCATCGAGATCACTAACATCGGTAACAGCACCATCGACCTCACAGGACTTCGCTTTACCAAAGGTGTCGATTTCGATTTCCTTGGGAGCGACCTCACCAGTCTGGAGGCAGGGGCTCGTGCGCTGGTGGTAGCCAATAAAGCGGCCTTCGAGTCTCGATATGGAACAGACTTGCTTATCGCTGGAGAATGGGAAAGCGGCGACCGTCTTTCCAACGGAGGAGAGCGCATCAAACTTTCATATGGCGCCGGAGTATCCATACGGGACTTCGACTACTCCGATCAGTCCCCTTGGCCATCCTCACCCGATGGCGGTGGGCCCGCACTCACACTGATCAACCCACGCTCCAATCCCGACCACAAGAACCCCGCAAACTGGCGCCCAAGCAACATCGCTGGAGGTAGCCCGGGCGGTGAAGATTCGACCACCTTCGCATCGTGGGCGGCAGGTTTTGGCCTTTCTATTGATTCGCCAGCGACGGATACCGATACGGATACTCTTGGAATCTTCAGGGAATACGCTCAAGGAGGCAGCCCATTGGCTGCACTGGCAGGAGAAGGCCTGTTCGACATCAAACTCGAAGACGTGGTGATCGACAAGGTCGCCGTTCCTCACCTCATCCTTACGGTGGCACGTAATCTTGCTGCTGATGATGTCGCTTTCCGCATCGAAACTAATGCAGATTTACCCTCTGAGGAATGGGAGGACGTTACCTCCGAGTTCGTCTGGCATTCGGAGACCCAGACGGTTAACGGGCAATCGATTGTCCGATATCGCAGCTCCCTCCTCGTGGAGGCGGCTCAATACTGGCGAATAAAGTTTCTCCTCCGGTAATCCGTATTCACTCCGAAGAAGCCGATTCCCCCCGAGATCGCAACTGCCTCGGGGTGATTCCTCGCCGTTTTTTTAAGACATAGCCAAGATACTCGTGATGCCGGAAGCCGCAGCGTTCGGCGATATCGGCAAATGTAAGATCGGTGGCAAGAATCAGCTTCTCAGCCCGCAAAAGTCGCCGATCAGCGATAAACTCCCGGAGACTCATTCCCAAAGCTTCACGAAAGCGGACCTGCACGCGAGTCTTGGAAAGACCGACTGCTTTCGCTATATCCTCGTTGGTAATTGCTTCCGAAAGCCTCTCGCGAATAAATCGAACCGCGTCCCTTACCGCAGGATCGGAAATGCTACGGCTGTCGGAGGATTCGCGAACCACAATTTCATTTGGAGAGACGAGAACTGGCGTGTCTGGAGGGGGCTGTCCATCAATCAGAAGGTTGAGCAGCTTAGCTGCCTCAAAGCCAACGCGCATATGTCCCCCACGGACACTAGAAAGGTTGGGTGTGGCAATCTCGCAAAAGGCGAGGTCATTATCGACGCCAACCACCGATACTTGCTCAGGAACCGTCAGCCCCACCGCTCGACAGGCTTCAAGAAGGGCTAGCCCGCGTTGATCACTGCACACCATGATCGCAACGGGTTTCGGAAGCGCAACAAGCCATTGCTGNAGTTCGGAATTGTGATTGCTNTCNCCCTCGGACTCACCGCGCAGGGAATGGATTTCGGAAAAGCTTCCGATATTACCAATTGCCAATCTCAATGCCTCCTCNCGGCGTCGGGACCAGTTTTCNCCTTTAATGCCGTAAAACCCAAAGTGCACAAAATCACGTTCGATGAAGTGTCTGGCAACCTGTTTGGAAATTTCGGCGTCATCAACTTGAACCAGAGGGAAATCGTGAGCAGGCACCCCCAGCACGTCCACAATTGGAGCATCTAATTTCTTCAAGGATTGCAGCATGCCCTCATTCTGAATCCGAGCTATGACGCCATCACCTCCCCACGTTTGCAACCAGTCGGGCACCGAGTCTTCGAGGCCGCGGGCGGCATGGAAGATCTCCCAATTGGCATAATCCCGCGCAAATTGCGCTATTCCACGAAGAATTTCCCGGCCCGATCCAAGAGAAGTTTCAACTAGAAGTGCAATCTGCCGCCGACTTTGTGAAGACTGCAATTTCACTGACCCGAATTCTACAAAAACTGGATCAAAATCTCAAACGATTAGTCTCGCTTGGTGACCGACTTCACGGTTTCTTGGAGCAATTATGGACCAACCTTTGCGAGTTCTGCCCTAGGTTGATTAGAACAATACCAACAAACAGATGAAGGGAATTAAACCGATGAAAGCATTCAAATACGTAAGCGCAACTAGGGTGACTCATCCGGCTCTGGCACTGGCTCTGGCGGCTACAATCGCCTTCAATCAGAATGCGAAAGGAGAGATCTTTGGGTTCGACGAAGATTTCTCCACACCACTCGATGAATTTCTTTGGAGGCAGCAAGGGGAGTTCGATTCGCATCAGGGCGTCTCTGATGGCGCTTACATCTTCACTGATCAGTATGGTGCCCCAGGAACGAAGCTAAACCGCTCTACCGGGGGCTTTCTGGCCGACAATTATCGCCATGAGGTGGAGGTTCTCTTGAACCCTTTCAGGCTCGATGCAAACCCAGGTACTGGTGCTGACTTTAAAATGAAGATGTTTGGCCCCGATGGATTCATCGAGATTGTCCTTAATAGTTTTGGTAATATGCGCCTCTTTCACAATGATTTCAGCGGTGGAGGTGGTAATCTTCAGCCCCAGACCGACATTGGTATAGCCGATGGCGAAATTCTAAAACTGGTCATCGATTACGACTTTGACAGCGATGAAATTGCGGCCACCTACTCTCTGGATGGAGGCGAGGCAGTCCCCTTCTACTCCGGGGGCGGAATCGACGGTCGCATCGGGGATGTGGTGACAAATTTCGTAGAGTTGGAGCTCTTCAAGTTTAACGACACGAATACCACAGCACCTGTAGCCGCAGTTGACATGTGGAAGGTCGGTGATGAGTCAACTCCGTCAGGGCCCGCTTCGTTGGTATTAACCGACGTTGATTATGACGCGGCAGCTGACACCTTTCGCTTCACCTGGGACTCGGAGCCGGGGAAAGTCTATGGCATCTACTGGAGTCTGGACCTGATCAACTGGGATGCAGACCTGGCTGACAACGTGTTTGCCGAAGGAACGAGCACAACCTACCCTCCCCTTTTCATCTCGGCCGAACCGAACCCAGGCACTAATCTCGGCATACGTCCGGAAGCGATCTTCTTCAGGGTCGAGGAGATACCGTTACCATAGCTAGCGTTTCGATACTGCCAGTTTCATGGAAGTTGAACCTTCACAGGAAGGTTCAGGCTCGGACTCTCTCCAGCTCTTCGGCCGTCAACCCATACAATGAGCTTGCCCTGATCACCAGGCTCTTTGGGGTCCCAATCCTTTCGCCAAAGGACATCGACCTCATGGTTGTGGTAGCGCAGGTCGCCCAGATAGAAGTAGTCCCATGCGTCCCTGGGGAGAAGGGGATGAATGGTGAACTGATTCCTGTGGTCAGCTTGGAACCCGATTAGGTCCTCGATCAACATATCGGGGAAGGTAGAGTGGAAGTAGTCCTGCACATCACCGAATCCTTTGCCCATCGCAGGCAGGCTTTGGACAACCTCACCACCACCCGGCATGCGATAGGCTCCACTTCTAGGGAGATACCATTCGCCGATGGTGCGCCTCCGGCCATGCAATTCCACATACTGGCTCATGTGGTAGTAGAGTAAATCGCGATCGCTCTTGGTGATCTTGTCCCGTTTCCCTTTATAGTTCCGGAGATAGTTGGCGTAGGCCTTGTAGACTACCGAATTCTGGAATGGCCACCCGCGTCCGTTCCAGCCGTAAGACATTTCGTTAAAAAAGTCGTGGCGGTATTCTGCGGTGGACATGCCAAATGGCTGCTTGAATCCCATTTCGTCATCTAACTGTTTCCATGCAATGTCATATTGGGATTCGTCTGCGGGCAGCATGTTAAAGTACCAGGGAGTATATCCAACTGTTTCGCGGATCAGTCCTACGGGGTCACCCACTCCCCCCGTATGCAAATTGTCGCCCGAAAGCCTTGAGTAAAAGAAGGGGTCGTCAAGGCTGCCTCGCTTTTCATAGAATGAGTGATTCTCATTTCCTGAAGGCTTATGCCAGAGGGCACGGATGAACTGCTCCTGTAGTTCATCTGCCCGGTCCGCGTAGAGCTGAGCCTTATTAGCGTCGCCCTTGAGTGAATACAGATTTCCGAGGGACTTATAATTACCGAACATGTAGGCGTTAAGGGAGGGGCGAACCGTAAAGCAATTGGGGTAACTGTTAGGCGTCTTCTTTTTGCGTGTTCCGTCCTTATCGATATACCAGTCGTGATTTCCCCCGAAGGCTTGGGGAACAGTTTGGTAATTTGCGAGGTCAAATGGCTGCGGGTAAATCAAAGGATCATTTCTCATCCCCTCAGAGAAAGCCTGTTTCCAACCCTTTCCATCCGTGAAGTAGCGGCGCCAGCGTTCCTGCCCCTTGTAGGGCTCTTCTTGATTGATCTCGACAGTGTATCCAGAGTAAGCCCCTTTGGAAGCAATCAGTCCAAGGGTTGTGGAAATCGTAAACTCGTTGGCATCGTACATGTCGAGACACTTGTAGAGCCCGTGAGTTGCCATACCCGGAGCCTTGACCTGAAAGATTTGGTCCCAGACCTGCTGGTGGTTTTCCATGGCAGGGAGCAGCCGATCCCTCCATGTAGCATCAGGGTGAATCTTCAGCATGGCCTCGGAACCGTCGATCATCCAGCTGGTATAGTGATGACTCTGGGGCCTTGGCAGGGTTGACAGCCAGGTGTTGTTCTGGTGCTGCATCTTGTGGGACGGTGGGCCTGCCAGCCAGTATTCCGCATAGGACTTCAGGTACTTCGGGTCGCGCATCCAGCGGAGATCGTAAAACTGATGCCCCACCGGAGCCGGTATTGCCCCGCTGTTTGCCGCCCACCCCGGAAAGCCAGGGAACTCGGTAAAGACATAGAATTGTTTTCCGTCCTCCTCCCATTCCTTGAGGTGCTTGGTGATCATCCACCAGCGATAGTTGAACACTTCAGTGAAATCTTCGTCTGCACAAATGAACTTGGGAACGTTCTCCTGCAGGAACGCCTCGTTATTGTGCTTTTCAAGCCAACCATCGAACTCCGGACGGTTGCCGTTGAGATGCGAGTAGCCATTAAATTCGTCTACGTCGCGGCGTAATTCCTGCTTTGCCAATTTCTTGATCCGCCGCAACTCCGCATCAGGATCTGTGAAAGGTTTAACCTCAAGTCCGTCCGCCGAAGCATTAAATCGACTGGCAAGAACGGCAGCGGAAAGCCCCTCATGGAGTTGAACCTCAATACGAATTTTACTTGTTGTGATAGCATCAAGAAATTCCACCCGATTAAAACAATCCCGTTCTATGCCGGGCTCTCCTTTGGTTTCTGCTTGGACCCAGCCCCCATCCTTCCAGGTCAGGATCCTCCAGGACTTTGGAAGAATCTCCTTCCGTTCATTACGGAAGGAGGCGGCGGCTTGCGCCTCATCAAACCAGTAGACACTGACGCTACCGATCTTCTCAGGAGCGCCAAATTCGTATTCGACCCACTCTACGCTTCCCTTGTTCGGGTGGAAACTCAACCGCCGGATACGGTAGTCCGATGAGCTGGAGGGTTCCTTGGCATCGTAGAGAGCCCCTACTTGGGCTTCCTTCACGGAAGCCCGAATCGTCGGTGCTCCTCGCATTTCCGGGTAGGGCTTCACATCATTCCGCTCTGCGAACCTGTGCCATTCTTTGGAGAGCTCGGAGACAAGGTTCGGATGCTTGTCTGCGACGTTGTTGATCTCGCTGCGGTCATTCGTAAAATCATAGAGCTCCCATTCGACAGGATCAGCTCGGTCGTTATCTGTGACCAGTTTCCACTGGCCACGCCGCACCGCGGCATGCGTCTCGTGTTGCCAAAAAAGGTGACGATCAGGCATCTCCTTCGCCGTATCCTTCAGATAGGGAACCATGCTGGTGCCCTCAAGAGCCTTGCGCGTTTTCCCCTGAAAATTTGCTGGGTATTCAGCGCCAGCAACTTCCAGCAAGGTCGGCATGATGTCGACGAAGTGAAAATACGGTTGGGTCACGACCGCCCCTGTGCTTGCTATTCCTTTCGGCCAATGGGCGATCAGGGGCGTAGCGATCCCCCCTTCGTGAGCAAATTTCTTAAACTTGCGAAACGGTGAATTAGAGTAGGACGCCCAACCTTGTCCCTGCGAGGTGGCCCACCCGCTGTATTTCTTCCATTGGTCATAGTTTTCCTTCTTGTAGCCAATGCCGCCAAGGCGATCTCTGTAGGACCACGCGCCCTCTTCCCTTGATCCCTTTTTAAGAAACCTGCCCGCCTGAAAGCGTCCTTCAGGATAATCGTAGGCTCCCCCCTCAAAGTGAGTACCGAAGACACCCATTTCTCCCGAGGATCCGTTGTCAGAGACGAACAAGATCAGCGTATTCTCGTAGACCCCTTCAGCTTTTAATTTCTCAACAAGCCGTCCGATGTTTTCGTCCATGTTGTCGATCTGAGCGTTATAAATGGCCCGACGGAAACGCGCTTCTTTCTTGAGGGACTCCGGAAGATCTTTCCACTTGGGAAGCGGGCCACGGTCGGTCCCTGTCTCCATGCCCCGCATCACTTGCACGTTATTAAAGTAGTGAACAACAGGCAGCCTCTGACCCGCCGGCACAACTCCCAGTTCCTTTTGCCGGGCAAGTTTCTTCTCACGCATCTCGTCCCAGCCCTCACCGAACTTGGCTAGCCACTTTTCGTTCTCTAGCTTTGCCTCATATTTCGCAATAACGTCATCAGGCGCTTCGAGCGGGAAATGGGGCGCATTGTAGGTCAGATAGAGAAAGAAGGGCTTATCCCCGCTCTCTAGAGCATCGTCTACATATTCAAGAGCCACATCGGTAAAGTAGTCAGTCGTATAGAAATCCTTCCCGGGTTGATAGGGGTTCTTAAGCGTGGTGTTGTCATTGTCACCCGGGATCAGGATTTTACCATCCTGATACAGGTCGCATCCCTTAAGAACTTTCCAGTAGCTGTCGATGTGGGTGCGAACAACCGTAGAGCGGTCAAAACCACGATGCTCCGGCAAGGAATAGGCCGGGGGATTTCGGTGTGCGGCTGCATGCCACTTTCCACTCGTGAAAGTAGTATATCCAGCCCCCTTCAGAGCTTCACCAAGAGTTACTCCATCCTCGTTCAGCGTTCCTTCATAGCCATCTCCCCAATTAGAATAGACCATGAAGCCGACCCCGGCCTGATGTTGGTAGAGCCCGGTAAGAAGACTGGCCCTCGATGGGCAGCAGCGCCCCGCATTATACATCTGGGAGCACCGGACACCACCCGCCGCGAGAGCGTCGAGATGTGGGGTTTCGATCTCACCACCAAAACTTCCCACATCGGAGTATCCAAGATCATCTGCAAGGATCACCACTATGTTGGGTTGTGAGAGATCCTTGCTGTCTAAGGTGAAAGGAGCGAGGACACAGCAAAGAGAGAGCAAGCGGATTAGCCCGGAAGGTTTCATGATATTAATGTCTGAATATAGGCCGGCATTCGGGACTAGCCCATTACCACCCCGAGATATCGCTCATGATGGTCCTAATGACAGTAAAGGATCGGGCCGATGATTCAACCAATCCCTACCGAGCAACCAACCCTCCCACAACGCCTCAACAACAAGGCCTCACCGGAACTCAAAACAACACAATGTCTAGGCTTCCTGGGAAGTAACCCAGGAAGCAAGGAAGCAGGGAAGCAACCTCTATCGCCGCCGGCGGCACAGGAACAATCCGAGGCAACCCAAAAGCAGAATGGATGTGCTCGGCTCCGGAATCGCTGTCATACTCCACTCTTGGATCTGAACTGTTGGGACCGGGTCGCCAACTCCGAACTCAAATACCTGAGCTACGACAAAGTTTGTGGCAAGATCGCCAACAGGACCATCGATTCCGCCCCCGGAGTAGAATGAAACGTCTTCACCCCCATTGAGGGAATACAATACATCGATTGTATCGGTGCCGGCATCGTAAAGAAGCGAAAGCGTCAGCAAGTCTCCGGCTCCAGTCAGGCCAATGTTGGTGTTAGGTTGAATGTTGCCACCCCCACCATCGGAGTCGTTGTGGAACATCCGCATGTCGCCGAAACTGTTGAGGACGATTTCGGTAAAGCCNTCAGGACCGAAAAACTTCCACTTAAAATCAGCTCCGGTGCTTGGATTGGAGAACTCCGCTAGAGTNACTGTGATGCTGGAGGAAAAAGAACCNACAGAGCCATCNTCATCGATGTTTCTTCTCAACTCTGTTCCACCACCTCCCCCAGACCGGTCGTTCGTAATCTGGAAGACGTCGTTAGCCGCATCGAAACTGCCACCGTCCCCATTGACACTCCACGCGGGATCCAATGAGTCCCCACTAAAGTCATCGCTGAAGGAAACAATTGCGGCATGGCCGGAGCTGATAATTGATGCTGCAAACAGGCTGCACGCAATCTGCGTCTTTGTGAACGTCTTCATTTAGGTTTGATTCTGAGTGTAGAAGGGCTTTGAGCGGCTCCTTAGCTGCTGCCTGTGGATTCCAACATCATGGGCACACAAACGGCAACACACTAATCGCGCTACCCCGTATAAAAACAGTAGCTTATGTAGAGAAGCGAGGCTAGGACCTTGAGATTATGACCCATTTTTTGTAGAAAATGGGTTGGGGGCTCGAAGTGTTAATTTATTGGATAATCATCCTTCCTCACGCCTACAGGTATTCTCGTCCTATCCAACCACTTGCCCACTGATCAGGGATCCTCGAACTTCAGGCTCGGGCCAACCGGCAATCGGTAGCGGCTGTAATCGGATGCGAGGTCTGAAAAGACCGGGATTGGATGACGTTGGGTCAGGTCTCCGTTACGAATAAGGAGACTCCGAGTAATTTTGACCTCGGGATGCACAAGCGGGGACAGCCCATCAAAGGAGACTGGAGATTTAAAGTGGTCGCCGTCGTCAGTGCGAGTACTCGCTATCAGGGCATAGCGCTTATTAGGTTCGAGGATGACCGGCTCAAGAAGATCGACATAGCGAAATGCACCGTCGAGCTCCGCCTTATTTCCCTCCGGTATCACGACCTGCGCAATCTCGGTGGGGCGGGAGCCGTCCAGCTGTGCGAGGCGGATGGTATGGGAGGTCTTCAGGCCACGCCGTTTGCCGTTGGGATCGGGCTGGCTCGGCTGGTCACTTTGGCTTCCTATAGCCACGGCACGGGCCGGACGAATCGGTCTGTCTCGCTCGTGATCGTCCCATAGGCCTAGGTGGGTGACGGTCATCGCTCTGGTCTTCAAGGTGAATTCATAACCAATCTCGCCCGTTATGTCATTACGGAGGTTGTGCCAGCCATCGGCCTGAATAAGTGACTTAGTGGGTCGCAAATTCAAGTCGCGCGCGTATCCACGGTTGTGGATCCGCAGCAATTCACCCGCTAGCTGTCGGGCCAGATCAACGTTGGCGGATAACGTGTCATCCTCATAGAGATTGTCCTCGAGATTGTAAAATGCCTTTGGGATGGCTGAGCCCAGTTGACCATTTCGAATCGATGGAAGTGCAAGACCTCCTTCAACCAGTAATTTATACTGGCCTTTTCGAATAACAAGAGTGTCGTTGGAGAATGGCGGCCCGAGATGACAGAAGAAGACCCGCGGACGCGAATCGACCATCGGAATCTTAGCTATCCAATGGGGCCAGCAGTCGTGACTATCCTGCCCTTCATCGGCGGCGAGCTGATGGCCGGTAATAGCAGCAAAGGTGGCATAAAGATCGGTAAGGGAGACCACGGATTCATTGATCCTTCCACCCTCGATCTTATCCTTCCAGTAGGCTATAAACGGCACGCGGATACCACCTTCCCAGAGCTTGGCTTTCTTTCCTCGCAGACCCCCACTCTCGCGATTATGCCCAAGGTTGTCTCCAACATTAGGGCCATTATCGCTCGTAAAGATGATGAGTGAATTTTCGATCAAGCGATGTCCTGGCCAACGTGGGTCCTCGGTTTCCCGGAGAGTCTGGAGCAGCTTTCCAAAGGCGATATCGTTTTCCAATATCATGTCGCCACGATCTCCTGTCTCAGCGCCATCGCTCAATCGGCCTGCTCCTTTAACTGCCTCGCCATCGATCTTTGCAGGCACATCGTAATCGCCGTTCTCCTTGTTACGCTGGAAGTGATTAGCATTGGGCACGTAGTAGAGGAAGAAAGGTCGTGTAGACTTTGCCTGTCGACTTAGAAAGGCCTGTGCTTCGCGGAGATACGTCGGGCCGATCTCAGCGAGGTTCCAATCCGGTGCCGCCAGTATGCGGCGCTGCCGATGCCGAAAGCCGAGAAGACGCATCTTCTCGCGGTCGGTAAAGGTCCACTTATCGTTTCGGATGAATATGCGCGGTTCGGTATCCAGTGAGTCCTCCGTGTTTCCAGGAACGCCAAAGAATTCGTCAAAGCCGTGGTGCGTCGGCCCATCAAGCACTGGCTTGGTAAAATCGACATCCTCGTAGTAGAAGCCCTTCGCCGGTTGGCCGCTGCCGTCATCGAATTCCATTCCGACATGGTATTTTCCAATAGCCGCTGTTCTGTACCCGCGGTCCTGCAGCATTTCGGGAAGGGTCTTCAGCCCGCGCTGGATCATGGGTGCGTTCGGGCCATGAGGCAGCCACGCCTGCATCTTGAGATAAGAGCGGTGCGCATACCTGCCAGTTAAAAGTGAATACCGTGTCGACGAACACATCGAAGCCGGCGCATAGGCGTTATTAAATACCACTGCCTCTTGGGAAAACGCCTTGAGCTGGGGCGTGCGTTGGGTCACGGCGATCGGGCGGCTCTTTGCGCCCATACGAACGCCAAGGTATACATCCGTGTCGCCAATCCCCATATCATCAGCCATCATGAGAATGATGTTGGGTAGTGCAGGACGAGCGCTTCCGGCTATTCCTTGGGAACTGCCGACGAACCACACCAAGAGTAAGAGAATCAATCGCACGTTCATTCTTTGAGCTCCTCTGCTTGGTAAAGCTGCGCTAAAATATCGGCTGCGCAGTATACGCATCCATTCCCTGTGGTTAAAACTATTTGAGAGTCATGAGGTAGGCCATCACATCAGCAAGCTCCTGCTTGGTTAGCAATACTCCCATCGGAGGCATTGGTGAAATCTGCCCCTGGAATCCTTCTGCGATTGCTGCGCCTGGATCAATCAGGCTCTCGAGAATGTAGTCTTCCTGTTTTCGTGTCGCGATAGCATCAAGTGCCGGCCCGATAGGTCCCCCTTCCCCGTTGACAGCGTGGCATCGCGCGCAATTGGCGATTGCGTGGGTCTTGAAGATCTTCAGTCCGCGAGCCACATCGCCCTCGGTGACCTCGGACTTCTCCCCGGTAATAGTCTCATACTCAACCTTGCGCAAACTGACATCATCCCACCAGGCTTTACCAGTGGAGACTCCCCAGCCCCCGAGGAGGCAGTTAATACTGGCGACCTTCTGAGATCCCGAGTTGAACCTCAACTTGATCTGCGTCCAGTCCTGCGTGCCCTTTACTCCCGAACTGCCCGGAGCATCGGGGTGGGCACTGACATAAAGTAGCGCGCCCCGACCACCTCCTCCCACGCCTTCCGTCTTTACCCATGCGCTCAGTTCGTACTCAGAATTCATGTCGACCGGCACATCGATAGTGATGCCCCACTCGGCAGCCGTCTCAGCAGAAATTCCTACTGAATGCTTCCCTGTTCTAGCGACGCCGGCCAACTCGTGTTGGGCTGTTCCACGGAACGAGCGACCCCTCCAGCCAGAGGCAAAATCACCGCTCAGGTCTTCGAACGAGCCATTCGCCAGCAGTTCCTTCCCAAGCTTGGAGGGTCCTCGCTCTACCGGACCAGCACCTGCATTACGCAAGCTCTGGGAGAGCCAGGGCTCGCTGGCATTGGAAAAGTCTTTGATCAGTTCCTTGGCCGCGCGTGCTATCGTCTCCTGATCATCGAATTGTGCCATTTTATTGAAAGCGGCGAGCCGAACAATCAGTTCCTCGTCCTGAACGACTGCGGTATCGAAGAAAAGTTGAAGCGCAGCTGCATCGGACCCAAGAGCCTTAATTGCATTCCGGCGAAGCGCAGGATCCTTGCTCATGAGAGCCGCCTGCAGCGTCTCTGAATCGAGAGCTTCAAGCCCACTCAGGCTCCAAAGCGCCTGAATAGCGCCGGTTCCCCCCGAGTTGACTTTCTTTTTCAGTGCAGAAACTGCGCCCATCACTTCTCCATCAACGATGAGACGTTGCGCGGTGTGGCGCCAAAACAGGTTGTCGCTTTCAAGCGCGGCAACAAGTTGTTCAATATTGGCTCCTGCCAGAGACTGGATCGTTGACTTGGGCGCATCTTCCCAGACGACCCGGTAAATCCGCCCATGTCCGCGGTCGCGGTTGGGATTCACATGAGCGTTCCCTTTGCCCCTCTGAGCGTCATAACCTCCGCGTCCCTTGCTAGGGGTTGGGTTATGCTGAATAATGAAGTTATACCAATCAGCCACCCACAGATGTCCATCGGGGCCAACCTCCGCAGCAACCGGTGAGAACCACTCGTCTGCGGATGCGAGAAAGGCAAATGCGTTCTCCGCCTTGTAGCCTGCCCCCGTTTGAGAAATTTCATACATTCCCAAAAGATGTCCCGTTGGCCCTCCAATAAAGGCCATCTTCTCGCGATACGACTCAGGGAATGCCGCCGAGGTGGCCAACGCGTGACCAGCTCCTGCCGTGTAGTTATTGAATGCGTCTACCTGACGGATATTTGGAGTGATGGGGTGGAAGGAGCGATCGGTTGCGATCATCTTCGCGGTCATCCCCTTTTTACCGTTGCGATAGGCGGTAGCGGGAATGCCACAGAAAAAGCTGGGGTTGTTGTTTGCTGTTGAGCCAAATACATCCCCGGAGGAATTGAACCCTAGGCCCCATGTGTTGTTGTTGAACTGGTGCATGAACTCCAGTGCAGATCCATCTGGCTTCATCCGAAACACTCCGGAACCAAACCTCTTTTGCTCACCGCCTACCGTGCCACTGTAGGAGGAGTAGCCCACCGCGCCCCAGATCCAGTTGTCGAAGCCATAGCGCAGATTGGACGGCCCTGCATGGGTGTCGCCGGTGCCCCATCCGGTATTAAGAACTTCGCGCACATCGGCCTTGTCGTCACCGTCAGTGTCTTTCAGGAACAGGAAGTCAGGAACGTGAGCCACAATGATCCCTCCACGAGAGAAGGTCAGCGACGTAGGAATATTCAAGCCGTCAGCAAAGACTGTCACCTTGTCGCACTTCCCATCTCCATCGGTATCCTCAAGGATCTTGATCTTATCGTTTCCGACCCGGTTCGGAGTCATCTCGTTGGGATAGTCAACGGTCTCGGCGGCCCAAAGGCGTCCCCGCTCGTCCCAGGCCAAACCAATAGGATTGATGATATCCGGCTCACTGGCAAAGAGCTCCAGCCGGAAGCCAACCGGGGCCTGAGTGTATTTCATACTCTCTTTCGCCGGTAGAGGAAACTGATAGGGCAGAGGTTCGGGGCGATTCTCGTAGTTTGCGATGTCTCCACGCTTTTCATACTTCAAAGGCGCGCGGTTTCTAATGAACTTGTCATAGGAATCCTTCCGGGTGTCACCGACAGCCCAGAGTATCCCGGCCTTAAGAAGCTGATGAAATTCTGACTGCTCCCATACTCGTTCGTCGTGCCCCGATGCTGTATAGAACACGCGCCCCTTGCCTTGTGTTCGCACCCATGTCCAAGGCTCGGGCTCCTTGATGTTATCCCCGGCCTCTGCAACTTCTCGCACCATCAAAACTGTGCGATCCTTCTCATTGTGGTTCCGGTGCTTGTAGGTCTCATCCCACGCTTCGAATGCCTTCACACCAGTCATTGCTGGGTGCTCTGCTTTGATCACCTTGGCGGTAAATGTCCCGCCACCGTGGCTATCAAACCGGCCTCCGACCAGCTGATCGAATTCGGGCTCATTGCCGAAACACCAACTCGCGCAATGAACTGGAACGAAGCCCCCTCCGCCCTCCACATAGTCCTTTAGATTCTTCCACTGACTTGGCGTGATCGTGCCGTGATTCGCATAAAGAAGCACCGCGTCAAACTTCCCAAGAAACTCTGCATCGTCGAAGGCCTCCTCTACCGTTGTCACATAGTCGAAGTAGATCCCGTCCGAACCCAGACCCTTGGCGAGCATCGGGTAATATTTGTTGCTGTTATGATGCTTGCTATCATGCCCCAGAAAGAGGACCCGGATTGGGCCCTTTTCTTGCTTCGGCTCTTGTTCATCCGCTCCCTTCGGACTCACAGCAGCAAGAGCAACTAATCCGGCAGCAAACGCACTCGTGACAAGGAGAGGAAGGATGGATTGGGTTTTCATCTAAAGGGTTTTTATTACGAACGGTATAGGGCTTCTGCCCTTGAGTCGCAACGCCCGAATCATGCGATACCCAATACCCTCTCCCCCGAGAGTATGGTCAAGGTCGATCCCCAAAACCATTGAATAAATACTCAAAACTCGCCCAACCAAGTAAGTGCGTTTATTGGGGGCCCGCCTCCCGTCGTTTGGTCGGGAGCCTCTTAGGGGGAAGCGACGCCTCAAAGGTTTAAGCACTCAAAGAGCAGTTCGTAACGCAGGCTGGAGGCCCAGCAAGAACAGAAGACAAATCACCGTGGCTCTCCCTGCCACCCACCAGACATCAATCCAGAGCCATACCATACGGCAATGACGGATCCTGCATTCCAGATCCCAAACACCCTATTTACCAGGCGCCATATCCGACAACCAGCAGGCGCAACTATTCCTTCTTGGCACTGCTCACAACACAGGACCACATAAGCCCCTGCCTCGTCTCAACCGTTGGGTTGTTCTCTGTGGATTCGTAAAATCCCTGCAACTTGGGCCCCATGGGATCTTTGTCGTGCTTTTGTCGCTTTCCTCCTTTCTCGTAAAAATCCCACCCTGCACATTGGTTGTTAACTGAGTCGCCGCCCAATCCAAAAACACTCTTTCTTTGTAATTCTATCAAAGACCCTCCCTAACCCTGACTTCCCGCAAATTACCGGCGGTCACTCCGCTTTACCTCTGGAGCTCCCCATCGTCTGGGTAAAATCGAAACCTCGCTAGGGTTCGGGCTGGGCTTCCTTCAAGGCAACCGAGAGAAGCGCTCGGAATTTCTCTGCGGGATATCTAGCGATCAAACCGTCTCGGTGAAGAACGATACCCCGCCCTTTGGCGAGCACTGGTCCGTAGAGAATCACTTGAGAAGGGCGTTGCGTCTTATAACTAGATGCTGGAACGTAGCCCCAGACCAAACCCTTGCCACCCTGCATGAGGAGAGCCTCTTCGTTCTCCCTCTCTAAATGTTCGGGGACGAGGGATACAAGGTCGGCGGGATAGGTCCCGTGTGTCGCGAAGTAGCTGGTGAGCGCCTCGCTAACCTCCTTTAGCCTTCGATTATTGACGCTCTCATCAGAAAAGGCACTCATTACAAGATTCCCCGGAATGAAAGTTAAGATCATTCCAATAAAGAAAACCCCGATCAACGTAACTGGATATCTAAGCCCAGCATTCCAGAGTAATCGGCAGACCGCACCCCCTACCAGAATTCCAAACAGCAAGGGTAGATGTGTCACTAGGATCCCCTGGTCGGAATAAGAAAGTATCTTACAGAAACGCATAATCCTTGAACAACATCCTGATCGAGACCTTGATTGCCTCTTGTGACAAGACCAAAGCAGACTTCACCGAAACCTGGGTGAAGTTCTCTCTGCCACGTAAACGCGCCGGTCGAAGTAACCCACGGCCACAATAGTGGCCATACTGCCCCACCGCGTTACCGGCGCCTAGAATGCAACGGTGAGGGCTCCTCCCACCCAGAGAAGGTCGCGCAAGCTTTCGCCCTGCTGCTTATTCAAGGGTTCAATGCCGGCAACATAGATCTCACCCTGCAAGTGCTCCGTGATGGATCTAACAGCCTCTATTCGCACTCCCAGATAATTGAGCCCATCATGCTCCTCAGCCACATAGCCTCCATTCGCACCGATGAAGACAGCCGCATTAAAAGTCAAATTTTGGTTAACCACCACCCCGCAGAAGGCAGACGTTTCCCCAAACCAGCCGCCGGTGTCTTCGGACCATACCCACTCTGTGGCCAATCCGCTCGCAGCACCCAGCTTCCACTGCGCACTCAGACTAGCCTCAAAATCAGTCTCTCCAACCGCCGGAAAATCCAGATAACTAAGGGCTGCTCCTAGTAACAGACTTCCCACCTCATACTCATATCCTGCGCTCAGATTGATCTCGTTATAACTCGTCTCCCATGCCTCTATCCCAAGAACCTCAGCAAAAACGGTTCCCCCGACGGCGTGCGTATGGCCAACCGCTCTTCCCCAATACACCCCACCTTCGCCTGGAAGGTTATCACGACCTTCTGAAACGTAGCGTGAATCTATTCCGGTGGAGAGGCCGAATTCAAACAGGCCATCCTCGTTCCCAATATGATGATGGTGGGTTAGGTTGGCCGTTTTCTGGAGGAAAGCGTGTGTGTCGGCATCCACTGGCTTCTCACTTCCGCCAAAGGCATTCTCGAGCTCAGCCTGAGCGGATGCCAAGCACAGCAAAAGCGAAACTACGATGGATTGGGCCTGGACTCTGTGCACAATGCCCGGTAGTCATTGCAGAATCCCTAGAAAGATTCAAGCGTTCCTACAACGCCCCGAAAAATCCTTGAACCGGAGAAACCAGAAGCGCTATCGCCGGTTGGATTTCGGGAGATAGGTGGGTGACCTTCGGCTTCAACTCAACAAGTAGAGTGGGCCTCAAACCAATAGCGAACCGCACATCGCAAATAGCTCCGCTCAACCCCAGCACTCCGCACAATTTTGCTTACGTTCCGCAAAAGGTCTGATTGATGCACTCCTCTGGTTGAGGCGCAGCCTCCAGATCGGTAAATCGGGAATCCTTTTTGAAGGGATGCGATAGCGCGTCTACGAACCGGTGAAAAGGAGCATAGTCATCAGACTCAGCAGCAGCAATGAGCTCCTCGATCCGGTGGTTCCGAGGTATCCGCCACGGGTTGCGGATACTCATTCTTTCAACATCGGGCTGACTCTCTGTCAAAGCGTGCCACTCCGCGAGCCAGGAGTCCAGAGGACCTTGATCCCGAAACTCAGACCTAAGACTGCTCTCTTGACCCCGGGCGGCATCTCCCAGACTTGCGAAGAATCTGGTAAAATCGACGCGGCCATTTTCCAAGAGCTCAAGGGTAGACCGAATCCACGGGCCAGTATCGGACCCTACCACTCTCAACCCTAACTTATCGGCGAAGCCACGGTAGTATTCTTCTTGAAAATGATCCTCAAAACCAGCCAAGACGTCCTCTGCAGCCTCGACTTTTGCTTCCTCTGCTAAATCCACTAAGGGCAGGAGAGTTTCTGCAAATCGCACAAGATTCCAATGTGCGATCAAGGGCTGCTGGTCCCAGGCGTAACGGCCGCCCCGATCGATCGAGCTAAAAACCTTTCCAAATGAAAATGTATCGAGAAAGGCGCATGGACCAAAATCAATCGTCTCCCCTGACACCGCCATATTATCAGTGTTCATCACCCCATGCACAAAACCGAGCTGCATCCACTTCGCCACCAGCGATGCCTGTCTCTTTAATACTGCCTCAAGCAATTTCATCCATGGATCTTCCTGTCCTAGAAGCTCCGGGTAGTGACGAGCAATAACATGCTCCCCAAGAAGGCGGAGCGCCTCACGATCATCACGGGCATGAAAATACTGGAAAGTGCCCACCCGGATATGACTCGCTGCCACCCTGGCGAGGACTCCTCCGGGCCTTGGCTCTTCGCGTTGGACCTCTTCCCCAGTTGCTACAGCACCAAGCGCGCGGGTGGCCGGCACCCCAAGGGCGGCCATTGCCTCGCTGACAACATATTCTCGCAAGACCGGCCCAAGGGGCGATTTCCCGTCCCCTCCACGGGACCACGGGGTCCGGCCGGCGCCTTTCAGCTGTAGATCCCTGCGTTGCCCCTCGTGGTCGATCAGCTCTCCAAGCAGAACAGCCCTCCCATCGCCTAATTGAGGCACCCACCCCCCGAACTGATGACCTGCGTAGGCTTGCGCAATTGGCTCAGCGCCGTCTGGAATATTGTTTCCGGCTAATACAGCGGCCCCCGTTTCCGATTCCAGCCACGCGGGATCGATCCCTAACTCAATCGCAAGAAGTGTGTTGATCCGCAAGAGCTGCGCATTCGGATGGCGCGCTGGCCGTACGCGCTCAAAAAACCGATCCGGCATTTGAGCATAGGTGTTATCGAAGCGAATCGCCATGCTGAATGTTCGGCCCTGACAGGCGAAATGCAATACCCACGCCATCTGGTCCCTCGATATCTACAAGGGCCTCTAAAGGAGAGAAAACGATCTTGATACCCATTGCATGCTTCTTCCAATGTGGCGCTCGTGAGCAGGGTGATTGTCATTGGGGGTGGGGCGGCAGGCTTCTTTGGAGCAATCACGTGTGCAGAGCATGGAGTCGAGGAAGTCTTGATCTTGGAAAAGGGGCCTGACGTGCTCGAAAAGGTGAAGATCTCTGGGGGTGGACGCTGCAATGTGATGCATGCTTGCTTTGATCCTCGAATATTAATTGAGAACTATCCCCGCGGTCGCAAGAGCCTCATGGGCCCTTTCCACCACTGGCATGCTGGTGATACCATGGAGTGGTTTCAGTCCCACGGCGTTGAATTGAAGACCGAGGATGATGGCCGGATGTTCCCCATAACCGACGATTCTCGCACGATTATCGATTGCCTTACCAAGGCGGCCAGTAGCTCGGGTGTGCGGTGGCAAACGAAATGCAGAGTCCAGAACGTGCGGCCAGGCTTAGTAGAAGGCTTTACGGTTGAGACCTCCTCCGGCGAAACCTTGGAGGCGGCCGTGCTGTTGGTCACGACCGGAGGCATTCGAAGCGGTGCGGCTCGGAAGCCACTAACCGACCTCGGACACCGATTCGCGCCCCCAGTGCCATCCCTTTTCACCTTCCAAATCAATGACGAGCGGCTCGCTGATCTACAGGGCGTCTCGGTCCAGCATTCATTGGTGCGGATTGGCCAACTTCGCTCCGAAGGGCCCGTTCTGGTGACCCACCGAGGCTTGAGTGGGCCGGGGATTTTGAAGTTATCCGCGCTGGGAGCCCGGGAACTCGCCGAGAAAGACTACAAATTTGAGCTCCGTGTAGACTGGACTGCCGGCATGGGGCCAGAAGCGGTGGCTTCCAAGATTCAAGCCCAGCGGCGCAACCATGGAGCCCGCAAAGTCATGACCCGCAGTCCTATGGAGCAGTTTCCACGCAGATTGTGGGAACGCTTAAGTTCTGCTGCAGGGGTGACCGAGGCAACTTCGTGGTCCAATTTGACCAAGTCTCAGCAAGGCCATCTAACCGAACAGTTGCTCGATGGACGCTTTCAGGTCGATGGAAAAAGTCTCAACAAGGACGAATTCGTGACCTGCGGAGGTGTCCCTCTACACGACGTAAATCTTAAGACAATGGAGAGTAAGTCCGTTCCAAACCTTTATTTTGCGGGTGAGGTCCTCGATGTCGACGGCATCACCGGAGGATATAATTTTCAATCCGCGTGGACCACGGGGAGGATCGCGGGGAGAGCGATCGCAGCCCACTTTGGGTAGCCGATTGGTTTTCGATCCGGAAACTCCAACTAAGCACCCTTCTTGTTAGGCCGGTTTTGACCGCAGGCTAGGAATCATTTTCGATCGTGAGCGAGCTTAAACGGTCTACCTCGAAGCTTTGCCTTCCGTGTCGATTCGATGGCGGCCTCCGCGAACTCACTGCGAATATCGACCAGTGAATGGCGGGGAAAAAGAGCAATCTTACCGATCGCGCCATCTGGTAGTCCCGCTTCTCGATAGAGCATTCCCGCAATTTCTCCAGGTTTCGCACCCTGCGATTTCCCCAACGACAGGAAAAGCCGAGTCATACCTTGCTCCGTATCGGAAGACAGACGCTTATTCTTATTTTTGGCACCCCCTGCATCCGAACCTCGCGTCCGGCCATCACGAGCAAAGCTTTTCCGATGTTCATGCTTGGAACGGTCTTCGGCGATTTCTTCGCCGTCACGGCTGGTAGCACTCCCAACGAGCGAGAATAGCGCACCTGCAATGTCCGTAGCAGCGTGTCCCTGGTCTAACAGGCGCTCTATCTGAGACCCATGCGGTTCATACGCACCGGATTCGAGGAGATCCTTGAGGGTCTCGAAGATGATGTCGGCGCGCTTTCCTTCCACTTCTTCCTGCGACGGAATTCGGGTGTGAGCGATCGGCTGCCGGATATAGCGTTCTACATTTTGGAGTCGGTAGATATCACGGCCAAAGACGAAAGAGATTGCGCGCCCAACTCGCCCTGCCCTTCCGGTTCGTCCGATGCGGTGGACGTAGTCCTCCGGGTCCTGAGGGAGGTCGTAATTGAAAACAATATCGATATCATCGATATCCAATCCGCGTGCGGCCACATCAGTGGCGACCAAAAGCTCTACTGTCCCGTCACGAAACCGTTGTAAGGTGCGTTCGCGAAGTTGCTGAGTGATATCACCATGCAGCCTATCGGCGGAGTAGCCCCGAGCGAGGAGCGCTTCAGTGCACTCATCAACACTGCGTTTCGTATTGCAGAATACGAGCGCGAGACGAGGTTCCTCGGTGTCAAGGATACGGGACAAGACCTCAAGCTTGGAGCGATGCCTGACCTCATAGTAGCGCTGCTCGATTGAGGCTACCGTGAGCGACTTCCTCTTGACCTTAATGGTCTTGGGATCATTTCCAAATGTGCGGATTAACTGCTCGACCCCACGATTCATAGTAGCTGAATAGAATAGGGTCTGGTGATCCTCGTGGATTGCCCCGAGGAGGGACTCCATATCCTCCCGGAACCCCATATCCAGCATGCGATCTGCTTCATCAAGGATTGCGATCTTGATGTCGGCAGGGTCGAACGACTTGCGGCGAAGGTGATCGAGAAGTCGGCCTGGAGTACCAACGATTAGGTGCACACCGGTTTTCAAAGCGCGCAGCTGGCGATCGATAGGGGCTCCCCCATACACCGGGATGGCATGAAGACCCGGAAGATTAGCTCCGAGCCGATACACCTCCTCGCACACCTGCACGGCGAGCTCCCGGGTGGGACAGAGAATCAGAGCCTGCGGGACCTGGCGATTGAGATCGATCTTGGTGAGTGCCGGAAGCACAAAAGCCGCAGTCTTTCCAGAACCGGTTTCGGATAGCCCGACTAGATCCTTTCCTGCGAGGGCCGGTGGAATGGCAAGCGCCTGAATGGGTGAAGGTTTTTCAAAGTCGAGGGATTCCACCGCCTTGAGAAGCGGAGCAGGCAGTCCTAATTTACTAAAGGGAGGAATATCCATCAGATCGGTCTTGCGGGGGACGCCGCAGGCGGCGGGAGAATGGGCGGGAATCCTCAAGACACAAGACACAACTCAAGGCGTGGAGCGGAATACGGACTACAGGTCCTAAAACTTACTACTGGAAAGGGTCTTGCCCCTTCGATTCCACTCCATGGGGTTACCGATGAATTTAAGAGAACCACTCAGGCAGGAGCCCGGCGTCTTAGTACCAAGCTCGATAAAAGCGCTTCAACCCACGGAGTGTTTCCCGGTCATGCCATGACACCTCGTGCCCTCTGGCCTCAATAACAGCAGCTTTTCGCCATGAATACAGATCCTCGGAAACTTCGAGCAGACATCTTGAGTCTGGTGGGCAGGACCATGTCGGATAGGGCCGTCCTTCGAGCATGGACAATCTTGTCAGGCTGAGCGGCTGGGGAGGAGGCTCAGTGATCGTCAGAACCTGATTGGGAAGGATATCGTAAAGCCTCTGGACCCGCCCCGACGGCCACGTAACCTCTAGCTTAGCGATGCTGTGAGTTAACTCCCCAAGCCCAAAATGAACTCTCCGTTCATTTTGGCCAAGGAAGTTACTTCCGCCATCAACGAACCGTGACAGCGGCACGTCGGAGCCGTTGGTATACAGACGGACTATTGCTCCCACTCCATCACGATTTGAGCGCGTGCCAACTGCCTTGACCTGCAACCAGTCCATCCTCGCAGTGGTATTGTTGCGATAGAGTATTGGCTTGTGGCCATTATTTACTACGAGAAGGTCCACATCACCATCATTGTCGTAATCGAGGGTTAAAGTGCCCGTGGCAATTCTGCTATCCGTTATTCCCTCAAAGAAGTTTACCTGGGACATTACCCCTCCACCCATATTCCGCCATAAAAGGGACATGTCATCCGCGACACCATTCATTCCGTTCACCATCATGAGGTCGAGATTGCCATCGTTGTTATAGTCAAGGAAGCTGCACCCCCACCCCCACCCTCCGATCCGAACTCTGCTCTGGTCGGTAACGTCCGTGAATCGCCGATTACCGTCATAACGGAAAAGTCGATTTCCATCGCCTCCGTTATGCCCGTGAATCGAGGTGATAAACCAATCAAAATCGCCGTCGGCGTCAAAATCGCCTACTGCCATTCCCATCCCATACTGATCAGTGCCTACGCCCGCTGCGCGAGTGCCATCCGTAAAGGTGCCATCGCGATTATTCCAAAATAGGCGACTCGTGCCCCCATCGGAAACGGCGAGTAATTCAGGCCACCCATCAAAGTCCAAGTCCAGAAAGCGGGAGGAGAAGGCCATCGACTCCCCCATTGGAGGCTCCATGAGAACGCCAGCTGCGGCTGTCACATCTTCAAAATGGCCCGGGGCCAGTGCTCCCCGGTTGCGCAACAATTTTGTATTTGAAGGGCTTCGAGTCAAATTTTGCTCGGCGCTACGCCACTCGTTCACGTGGATATCTAAAAACCCGTCGTTATCGTAGTCACCGAAGCTGGCACTGAAACCATAGTGGAGATCGGAGCCCAGCAGAGACGCCCCGCGCACTTGAGCCTCTTCGGAAAAGGACCCCTGTCCATCATTGATAAACAGGTAATACCGGTTTGAGCGCAAACTCGTGACATACAGGTCTTGATCTCCATCGTTGTCTATATCCGCCCACGCACATCCGTTAGTATGAACACTGGCGAGATGCCGGTGGCCGAATGTGCGTGTGGTCACGTCCTCGAAGGTGCCATCCCCCACGTTTCGATAGAGGAGGTCTGACTGATCGAGCCGGGTGAAGTATAAATCGGTCCAGCCATCGTTATCATAATCGACGGCTGCGGCTCCTCCTGCCATAAAGGCTTGAATGCCCATTAAGGGCACTCGATCAGAAGGATAGTGCTCATGAGTAAGGCCAGCTTGTGGAGCAACGTTCTCGAAGGAGCCTCCGAGGCATTTTTCGCCATGAGCCGCCAGCAGGCCAACTACCCAAAAAAGGAAACGAATTCTCATTTAACCATAGTAGGTCGACGGCATTTCAATCTGCCATTGCAAAGGAGGGCCTTCTTTGTAATCCGGTCATAGCGTTGTTACCGGCTTCTGACGGGAACCTAGCCAGTTGCAGCAGACCGTGATCTGGTCAGGTTGAGTCGCTTTCCAATATGCCATGCGGAAATCCTCCCGCGAATGCATTACCCACACTGAACATACCCCTTTGGCCTCCTAGCAAACCAGCACCGATGACCTGCCAGAGCAAACATCGAAGCATTATAGGAAGATCGCCCTATCTGACTGGCTCCCGAGCCACCTATTCTGTCAACTCGGGGCCATCTTAAGTGGTATCACATGATTGGGTGTCGAGAACGTAGTCCATCCTATTAACGAGCCCCTCAACCCGCAATGCACCGCTTTATAACGGTGTGCCACAAATAGTCCGTGGATCCCAATCGAACCTTATTCCAGAAAGTCCCTAGAAAGTCTCTGGTCGCCAATACCAAGGGCTAGCCCCGTTGCTCTTCTTTACCCACCAATGTCTTCACTCCTTGGATGCCGACCCTTCGACGCATCACGGCGGTTAACTCCAACAGCGTCAATCTGTGGGCCATTAGCCATGTGAGCTTTGATCGTTCTCGCTCCGTTCAACCCCTAGTCCACGCCCCTAATATCCTCGCTCATTCCTCCTGACACGGAAATGGAAACAACTAAGTCGGAGGCCGCATGGATTAAGCGTTACCAATAGGCTGACTCTTGATACGTGAGCCCTGTTGCAGTATCGTGATAGTAGTTGTGAGTGCCTCCATTACTTGCCGCGTAGCTGTACAAAACGGTATCTGGCGTCACTTTCCACCCCATTGGTCCGGTCGCCTTTCCAATCCACGCGGCGTCCGCCGGTTGCCTCTCACTGAATGAGTTGAGCATCATTCCTGGGCGTGCAAAGCGTTTATCAAGAAAACGATTAAGCTCTCTCTCAGAGACTCGATAGAGCGCATAATGATCGAGAAAATCTTGCCGTAGAATAATCTCGGTGGCGGTCGGAGGGATAAGGTTCCGACCCCGCTCGGTCCACCAGATTGTACTTCTACTCTTATGTTTGGTGTGGGTGCCATAAATGAGGAACAAGATCAGCCCGATCGCCATCGGAATTCCGAAAATAGGAACGCCAATCTTCAACCAAAGTCCGCGGTTGGAAACCTTTGGCAGTGGGGGCGGATGAGCTTCAAACGGCACCCGGTAGCGCTACCACTTTCCCACTAAAAACCAATCGAAAATCAATCGGATCTTACTGCTTAGGTGCGATCTCTTCAGTGAGAACCAAACTCAGGCTTATTCCGACTACTAGCAGCAGAAATCCCACAGCCGACCGGAGGTTCCCCTCGATAAGATCGGGAGTAATACTGTCTCTGGACAAGCTACAAAGGGAAGACTCGGAACCACCCCCGTTACGGTGGCTGTTTCCGCAATTGCAACCAACCCGGCAACCATGAGGATTTTCCCGATCCCAAACCAGCTCGACTATTTGCTGCCGTTAGGGACGAACACCGCTAACCCTGTTTTCCATCGATCGCCAACAGCATGATCACGGCCGCGATTCCCAGCCTCCGGTCGAGCTGACCTTGGGTATCCATGCTGAAATCCAGACTGATCTTGCTGATGAAGGGGTTAAAGTTTCGAGTAAATACGGAAACGGGATTATTTCCTATCGTCCCATAATATCTCTGCGGCAATAACCAGCCCACCATCAGTCGCCGCAATAGAGCCAAAGCAACACTGTCTTCCTGAATGATACCGACCTCCTGTCCAGATGAATCCAGAATGACCCACTCATCCCGCAGCATGGATTTTAACCCCTTCCGTTTAAGGCTGCCCACCCGCACTCCTCCTTGCTGGGAATCATGCACATGATAGGTGGCACCTAGGTCGATGATTTGGTCAGTTCGGATCGTCAAGACCTCCGTGCCCATGTCTTCACCCGTGTATATCCGTATGTCCTCCTTTAGTTTAAAAGCCTTTTGCTTGGAGTATAACACTACATTGCCCGCCGGATCGAAAACATGAAACGCTCCGCCGAGCAGCTTGAACACCTTTCGACGAACCAAATAGCCAGGGTGCTGAAATGGGACCAGTGGAGGTGGCGCTTGAGAGCTCATAAGTGTTCAAGGGGTTTACCTAAATTCTGACAAAATTGAAAGCATCCTGAATAGTGTTTGGTCCTGCGCTTACAACTCTGTGCGTTGTTTTTGTCATCAGTGACCCAAGCAAGGCCCTGCCTGAAACACCATCGTCCCGATCAACCTTCCACTGAAATAGATCCTGAAATTAAATGTGGGACTCGCTTAGCGACCGGAAGGGCTGGATGCTGTTTGCCGTGCCATGATCACCCTTGCTTTGGTTGCATCCTCATCGATTTCGATCATCTGATCAGCCAAAACTCCTTCGAAGATTTGCTTTTTACCACTCGGCCACAACACCTCCAACTCCTCGATCACTTCGTTCTTTCCGAGCCCGAAATGGGCTACACGAGAAAACTGCGACGCGTAGCCATCTCCAGCCGATATCACCCTCATCTGCCGGTCACCTCTGGCGCGAATGCGAATGATCGATCCGACTCCATCCCTATTGCTCTGCCGTCCCCGTAGACGAATCTGTAGCCAGTGCCCCTTCGCGACCTTGTTTACATAGTAGTGGGCTCTGTCTTTGTAGTTGGTAATTATGAGGTCCACATCGCCATCGCGATCGAAGTCTGCCTTGGCCATTCCTCGTCCATCCCCCAGGCTGTCCACCCCATAGGCTGTAGCCCCTTCAATGAACTTGCCATTGCCAAGGTTGACCAGAAGACGATTTCGTTCGTTTCCGTTGAACGACCGTTCCCCAATGAATGCGTCGCTATAGAGATATCCTTTTGCGAAGGGCCTGTCCGATGCGACCGCACCGGAGTTGAATGCCGCTCACAAGTCGTGGGGATTTTTGCCCGTGATCCATCCGTCGGTCGCATAGACGTCAAGATCTCCATCATTATCGATATCGAGGAAACCGGAACTCCAATACCACCCGGCCGGCCTGCTTTCCGCTTCCTCCGACACATTCGTAAAAGAATGGTCCTCGTTCTGTCTGAAGAGAGCATTTCCAGCCATAGCGATATTTCCAATGTTGGCCCAGTCATCCCCCATATAGTTCTGCAAATCAGTAAGGATAGGGTTGTCATTACCAATCTTTCCTTCCCGAATGAATTTCCATACAACTCTTTTGGCGGTGATAGGCTGGACGAACCAGCGCTGGTTTGAGCGCACGGCACCAACGTAAAGGTCCAGTCGTCCGTCATTGTCATAATCCCCCCAGCTTGTGCTCATGCTACCTCCTATTCCCAGAGCGCCAGTTTCTTTCGCCACATCTTGAAAAGTGCCATCGCCCTGATTCTGGTAGAGGGCGTTCCGGCCGAAGTCGTTGGCAACATAGATGTCCTGATCTCCATCTTCGTCGTAATCCGCGGCCCCAATCGCAAGAGTCAGTCCGATATCTCCCAAGCCAGACTGCTCGGTCACGTCGGTAAATGTATTATTCCCGTTGTTACGGTAAAGAATGTTTGGCTCGCCGTTCCTGGTATAAAGAAAAGAATCTGGAAAGGATGTCTCAGCGTTTACAAAACGTCCAAGATACAGATCGAGATCTCCATCGGCATCGTAATCAAAGAACGAAAGAGAAGTCACGTAGTCGTGACTTTTGATTCCTGACGATTCGGTAGCATCTTGGAAGGTTCCATCTCCATTGTTCAGCAGGAGATGATTGGGGCCAAAGAAGGCTCCGACGAAGAGATCTTGGTCACCATCGTTATCAATGTCCGAGAAGCAGGCAACGTTGATATGCCATAAATCGCCCAACCCGGCGGATCTTGTCTGGTCGACAAAGGTTCCATCTCCCTGATTTCGGTAAAGAACCGGTTGTCTACCGTTACAAAGGAAGACGTCATCGTACCCATCATTATCGAAGTCGGCGGTCGCGGCACCGGCATACGCATGGCGCATCGTTTCAAAAGTGAGCTTATAAGGTCCCGGGCACTCGTGACCTTTACACACACGGTCACCTTCGAAACGTGGGTCCACCTCAAGAACAAAGTCGATACCCCTCTCCCGGGCTTCATCGACGAAATGATTCGCAGGACCACTCACGGTCCAGCCCTTAACGAGCTGGCCCGATGCGATTCTCCAACGACCATCCTTTCCTCGTTGGAATCGTGATTGTATCAACCCGTAATCCGTCTGATTCGCCGTGGTAATCTCGAAGCGGAAGGTCCCGCGCGCCTCATTCTCAGAAACAATTTCATCAAGCAAATGCAGCTTGAAGACGACATCCAGAAGAGTCGGGCGCTTCTTTCTCAGCTGGACGAAGAAGTCATTTAGCGTCAAATCGGTCTCATTTGGAATCCACCTAAGCACCTCGACATCGTGCCCATGTTCCTGCTCTGCGAGGATCCAGTCAGCCTCTCCTCCAAGGATGAAATCATTCATTCTACCGGTATCGTTTCTCCGAAAATCCTTCGCGAACACCTTGAGGGAGTCGATAATCTGAGAGCCAGTCTCTTGAAAATGAGAGCCTCGTCTTTCGAGGCCCATCATGAAAGACCATAGCCCCAAGGCTGCAATGGTCATTAAACTGACCCCAATACCGGCGGCCACCCGGCTTCTCCTAAAAAATTTTGAGGGCTCCTTGGTATCTCCTGGAAACCAGAGGCCCAGAAGAGTCTTCAGAAAGTCAGGGAGAACGAAACCCAGGACGAGAATCGTGATGGCATTGACAAAATTCCACTGTGCTGAACTGGAGGCGAAGTAGGTGGAGGACTCATGCACTCCGGTCTGAAGGAACATTCCAGCAAAACAAGCCTCTGCGACGAGGCCCACAAGAAGTGCTCCCGTGAACCGGAGGGCTCTCCGGGAAACAGGATTCGAGGGGCGTACACCGTATCGTAACCCGGCTACCAGAAAGAAGGCAGCCAAGTCATGGGCAATGCCATACCACGGGTGCCAGTGGCCAAAGATATAGATGAGCACTGCTTCGATAAGGCCCCGTGCCATCATGAAGCACCAGAACAGCCCGAACAGCTTTCGAATCGGTTTATCAATCCGTTGGTCCCGCCAAAGGAAGAATGGCAGGAGAAACCACGCGATGAGAGCGTAGGCAAGCCAAGCCATTTTGGGAAGCGAGATTGCTCCTCCAACCTGTAAGCCCGCATTCTGGCGGAAATAGAATGCCGTTGTAGTGGCGAGAGCAACCAGAAGCAGCCCTCCAAGCCAGAGTCGTATCGAGCGAAGGGTCATAGCAGGGCAGCTTCTATGTGGGGAACACGGTCATCGATCTCAATCGGGCCATCAAAAGTGACCGAAAAGAGCCGTCCCGCAAAATGCGTGTGAGGATATTCGTATAAGACTGGCAAACGGGGATCTCTTTCATGAAGTCCCGCAATCATATGAGAATGAGGACCGTCTATTGATTCGTTATAAATTGAACGGAGAAGCGTGCGATAGTCCTCGACGGTATCGCTCGCGGAAAAGGCGATATAAAAGAAAGGCAGCGGTTCACCCGTTGCGGGGAGTGGTGGTGTCCTGAAGAGGTTGATGAAGGGGCGCAGGACCCCAACAGCTCCAGCGTAGTTTTTAACCACCGTCTGACGAAACGGCATCTGATTCCAGGCCGCCATGACCCCGACAAGTTTTCCTTGCCGGAACAGCATCCGGAAGTCGTTCTCTTGGAGATTCTGGAACCGACCATCTAGGAGATCCTTCTCGGTATAGACAGGCTGAAACTGCATCTTTTTCTCATTCAGCTTTGCGACAATTGCCGGAAAGTCTTCGCGAGTGGCGGAACGAATCTCAGCGGGTATTTCCGGAAGTCTCTTCTGCAGAGAGATCATAGGTGTAAGGATTCGTCCTTGATCACGGTAGGTCGGCATGTCTGCACGGTTGGCTCCCACTGTACTGAGCGCGGTCTTATTATCTTCTACAATTACGGTGGTATAGATCGCGGCTCGACCATCCTCGTGAAGATTCCGAAGATACCGATATCCTCTTGCGAGAGTCATTCCCCTCCGGAACTCTGGAACAACTCTCAGGTCGCTCAGGTATCCCCCATCAATCATCTTCCCGTTGAGAAAAATAGGGCGGATGGCTCGGGTAGCCGCGCCAACAATTTCTTCCCCGGCTTTAGCGATGAAAACCTGAATAAACGGGCCTTGGATCCGGGTGGCCGAGAAATATCCCGGTTCACGGAGGAACGCCACGGAGATCGATCCACCCATTGGAGTTTTGTGAAGAAGTGCCCGCAGCGCCTCATCATCGCTCTCTTTTGCCGGTTCAAACCGGACCCGGCATCCTTTTGCCCTATGCTGCATAACTCCCCCCTAGTCTTTCAAACCAATCCAGTTCCCGCCGCAGGTGTGCGGGCTTTATGTCCCCCCCCTTTTGACCGAGTGCTTCACAGCCTGCGAGATACCGTCGGTCTCCATCCGTCACACGGATTCCCCTTACTGGACCGAGCTGACCCAGATCCCGACAGTAGTTGTAGTGAAAGGATTGACATAGATGACCTTCAACCTCCGCTGCAATTTCCTCAAAATGATCAGCTTCAAGAAAAAGGTTATACCGGGGAGGATTACCCCAATGCGGTGCGAGCATCACAAATCCACGGAGCCCCATTTTTTGGAATGTGTCTCCCACGAAGGCTTCGCTCAGCTTTTCCCCACAAAGATCACTGACCTGACCTTTCCTTCCCACGAAACGAATCGCGCCAGGAGCGACAACCTCAACCTGATCATCAAGACAGTAGCGGGCAAAGCCCCCACCAGTAGTTTGAACCACCGTATAGCTCTTCCCTACCTCGAGCTCATCTACCAGTCGGGCTCTCCCACCGTCCTCGATGAATTCAAGGAAGTGGGAGGTGATTGCGGGGGCGGGTGCGGGGGAAGCTGCAAGGGGAACAGAAACAACCCCCTCGGTTGCAAGAAGCCCCTTCCCTTGAACAGGGACGCCCGGAAAAAGCGTCTCCAATTCAGGCAGAAAACGGGAGGCGGCACCATCTGTCCAGCAACTGATCAGAGATAACTTCGGCCAGAGCTCCGCGGGGGTTCTGCCCGCAGGAAGATGCCTCATGAGCGTCGTCAGGAAACTCGGGTTCCAGATGGACAGAACTCGGAGATCCCGACACTGGACAAGCGCATTCATTGTCTTCTTACGACAAGCCTCCATATCGGCGGTCCCTGCGACCGAGGGCGGCACCGCCATCACCGACCTAACCACCTTCTGAGCAAAGGGACTGAGGTAGTCCGCGTCCTCTTCGAATCCGACCGGAAGCCCCCCTGGGGTGACCTCCTCTTCATGGATGGCAGGGCTAATCGACCAGTATTGCCTTCCCCCAAAAAGCCCTTTGTGGTTTCTGTAGAGGTCATAGATCCAGGCCCCAACCGCATTTTGAAACTCTCTTCTGAGCGATGCCGTGTAGGGAATGTATTTGGCAGGCCCCGAGGAACCGCTCGTTTTTTCAAGCATCAAAACCGGCTCAGAGGTTAGGACTCCTTGCTCTCCCGCCATGATCCGGCGGACCCAAGGTTCAAGTTCCTCATAAGTGACGAAAGGAACACGCTTCTGGAATTCCTCGACCGAAGCAATCGACCCGTAGTTATACTTCAGCCCGTAAGCTGACCCCGCATTATTCCTGAGAAAGGACGCCAAAATCTGTTCTTGAGCGCGCCGCGCACTCCGGCTGGCTCGCCTGAAACGCCGAGACGCAGACATGCTCGAGAGCATCCACAACACATTGCCTGCCAGCACTTGCATTACGATGCTACCACCTCCTTTGTTATGGACTTCGCTGTCTTAAGAGATCCAAGAATCTCTTCTGCAATTTGATGAGCGGTCCGCTTGGTATTTTCGATGGTGAATTCGGTAAGGCAGACCATTTCATCTCCCCGGAGATACTCTTTGTTCCGCTCGATAAAGAAGCGAATATGGGGGTTTCGTAACTTATGCGTGGTCGGGACTGCCAGATCCGGATCGAGACACTCACGAGGGTCTTGCACACGAATGATGCCCTCCCGGTATTCCTCGGGGAATTTCATTTCGCCAAGGGTGTCAATGATTTCCTGCTCGAGAGCGGGCGTAGCGGTTTCATAATTTGGATAAAAATTCCTGAAAAAGAGTGGCAGGAACATGTAGGTGCGAAATCCGCTCACGATCAGATACCAATAGAGCGCAATCTCTGGCTCGTTCCGTTTCAGCTCCGCCATGAAGCGGCACCAAGTATGGACAAGCTCCTGTTCTCCCCAATAGTCCCGGGCGATGATTGTGCTTCCATTGAAAATCGCACGAATCGCCTTCCCGCGAATCTCCAGTTCATAAAACTTCATCGTGGTAAAACCACGAATTATTCCTTCCTCATCCGACAGCGTCAGAATCCAGTCCTTCTCCGCGAGGTCTTCTTCAAACATCGCCCGATCTACGTTCTGATAGTAGCTCTCCCATAAATCAAAGAGAGTATTCTTCTGGCATTTGCTGACCTCGCGGCGGGGGACAATCGCGCCGTTAAGCTTCCTGTTCGTCGTCATATCCTTATCGAGACTTCCTGAGACATATCCTTAAGTTTACGGGATCCCTGCGCCGCGTTTCGTCGTAGTGCATGAATATGGCGTCCCAGAAGATCGACCTTGGTATGGGTGAAGTGCCGTCCAAACTCCTTCATCTGCGCCCCTTGGATCTCCAAGATGTCGACATCCTGCTGAATCACCTTTCGGCAATACCACTTTAAGAAGGGCTTCGTAATCAGGGTAGGCAAAGGAAGCTTCCAGGTGATTGCGGTTGTGACATCAACAACAAACTCTTCCCGTTGGGTGCATTGGGAGACAATCAGGAATTGGTGATCGCTTCCGTATTCATAATCTACCCGGGAAATTGAGGGGAGAATGAACCGATCCGTATGTTTCTGTTTCACCCCCTTGGGGAAGACCAGACGGGGGCCGATCCCCTCCATCGGTTTTTCATCAAGAAAGGTGACGACAACTGATTCGCCAGACCGCGTCACCCGCGTCTGCACCGTATCCTGATCTTCATTCCGGAAGAGGCCCGGATGGACGAAAATCGTATGAGGCACATCGAGGAAATTTTCGAGGCACATATCAACCGGAGCATGAAACCGCGTCTGCATGAAAAATGTGGTCCACCCTTCTTCTCCATAGTGGGGAAACTCAAATGGCTTGCGGGTTGGCTCCTGCTCCCCGATCCAGACCCAGAGCTGCTCCTGCTGCTCGATGACAGGCAGGGATTTCATGCCTCGCACTCTCGGGAGGCGTTCTCCACTACAGAGAGATGGAATGTCCTTAAGACGCCCCTGGCCGTCATAGGCATACCCGTGGTAGGGGCATTGGACGCAGTCATTGACTACTTTCCCGGCAGAGAGGGCCATTCCGCGGTGCGCACACCGATCCCGGAGGGCGTGGGGGTTCCCCGCCTCATCTCGCCAGAGAACTAATGACTCCCCCTCGACCTTTCGGTTGATAGGTTTGGCCTTCAGCTCGGAACCTGCAGCTGCGATATACCAGTAGCCCTTAATGGTATCCATGATGAATGATTTCATTCTCAGCCGATGCGCTCTTACTCATGATTGATCGCTACTCCCTTGCTTTATATCAGCTGCAGACCATTCATCTTAATCGAAACGTTTTACCCTAACATTGATCTGCTCGATGTTTGTCCCTGCTGGAATTGGTTGCTTACTCATCATTAACCACGCGGCAAAACTTTTTCATGACTGCATCGCTCGGGACCCAGCCAGGCCTGAAATCTATTCCATCAAGAATTTTCTTATCGTCAGCCAGCAGGAATGCGAGGGCGAGCAACGCACGGCCCCACTGGTCGGGCCGACGTCGCGGCAGGAGGAACGCTAGTTGCGTGACGGCTCCTCCACTACTACTGGGGCGAGCAGTGAATACGGTCTGAAACAAAAACGGCTTCGTCACAGTCAGGAGGGCGAAGCTACCGCCATCTGACATGAAGCTAACCGAAAGGCCCTTCCGGGTTGAGCCTGTCAGCAATCGCTTATACCTCTGGGCAAACTGGGCTTCATATCTAAGGGTCAGTCCGTGCTTATGGGGTTGTTTGCAACTCACCTCTCCGGAGAGCTCCATCCGATGAACAGGACCCAAGTGACTGACATCGAATCCGTTTCCGATGACCAGATGTGGATGGGCACGCAGAGTTTGTGATGGGGTTAGAATCACCTTCGTTAACGATTCGTGGGCATCGGGAAGGGGGCGAAAGGCCCTGCCCAGAAAAACCCATATAAGTCCCCATCTCTCCTCTGTAGGGTAACACCTGAGGCGCCGATCGGGAGGAACCTCGCAAGTTGGGGCATCAACGCAACGACCGCCTCCGTCAAACCGCCAGTGGTGAAAGGCACACCGAAGGCTATCGTCTACCACCTGACCTTGGGAAAGGTCAGCTCCCGTATGGGGACAGGCTGGCTCTTGGGCATTGATTCGGCCATCCGCATTGCGCCAAAGCACCAATTTTTTGCTCCCCACATAAAAAGGTAATACCGCACCCGACTTAAGCTGCCGGCTTCTTCCAAGAGCGTACCAATCCCCACGAATCGTCTCTGGATTAGCAAACAAAGAGCCCACCCGTGATCCGCTTTGCTCTCGCTCAGGGCTTGCAGAGCTCCCTTGAGGTTTACGTGCACCGCTACTCATTCTGAGACGAATATTGTCGATGAAAAGTGGTCTTCCCGAATCTTCGCTTCACGGATGCAACCAATCCGCCCTTCTGTGTCTGGCTCGAAAAACGGGCCACTCATAGCACTGGCGTCACATAAACCGGTATTGAAGGAAGCTTCTTCAATACTGAGAGATCGTGGTTTCAGAATTCCATCACACGCTGACAAAAAAGAAGCCTGATTACAGGGCCAGCTGCGTTGCTGCATACCACCAGCATCCCGCACCTCTTCCTGCATCTTGAAGAGTAATATCACTTTCGCGCCTCGTGGAGGGTCTTTACCTCTGCACCCTTTCGGTTCCAGAATTTGGCGGAAACGGCGTTACCCGCTTCCCAGTTCACTTCAGCCTGTTTCTGGCCATCGTCGTGCCACATCTTCCAGAGACCATTTTGCTTGCCTGCCTTGTAGACACCTTCGCTCTTCTTCTGGCCATTTCTGTAAAAGGTGGTGTGTGGTCCGTTCAGCCTCCCATTTTTGTAACTTCCGCGCTCTTTTGTCTGCCCATTTGAATAGTCGCGAACATAGCCATGATCATGGGTTGACACCCTGAGCCCATGCTGCGCGTGCTCAACCAGCATTAGTGCTCCAACGACTGGAGTAAGCACGACGGAGGCTGTTGTCATACAAGAAGAGAATGGTAATGTGACAGCGACCACGAAACTCCAGATGCCCACTCTTTTAACTACTCTGAATTTCACTCCTCTAAAGTATCACCCATAAGCTCTCTCGTTGAATTGATAGTCTTAATGACACCATTGATTCTAACGATCATCCGAAACGGAAAACCCTTGTCAAAGCCGGTCCCGATTCTGTTAACAGCGTGAAAACCCTGCTTACGCACCTTACTCCTAACAATTAGTCCGCTACCTGGCCATCGCCCTCTACGCTCAAGACAAGCTCGCACAATTATCTCAATGAGCATTCCCACCCAACCAGCCTACCGCCGGCACCTTTTCTTCCTCCTGCTCTGGATCGCACTCCCTTCCGCCACTGCCTACGCCCTCCCAAATATCGTCATTCTCTACGCCGACGACATGGGAGTGGGTGATGTATCTTTCGGGGATCGGAGAGCGAAGATTCAGACTCCCAATATCGACCGGCTGGCCAGCCGAGGCATGACCTTCCTTGACGGCCACAGCTCTTCGGGCATTTGCACTCCGAGCCGGTTCGCGCTCCTGACCGGCCAGCACCACTGGCGGCGCTTTCATGGTATTG
>NZAC01000002.1 GCA_002686085.1 Roseibacillus sp.
GAAGGCTGCCAAGGAGAAGGCTGCCAAGGAGAAGGCCGCCAAGGAGAAGGCCGCCAAGGAGAAGGCCGCCAAGGAGAAGGCCGCCAAGGAGAAAGCCGCTAAGGAGAAGGCTGCTAAGGAGAGAGCTGCTAAGGAGAGAGCTGCCAAGAAACCTTCTAGAGAGAAGGCTTCTAGAGAGAAGGCTGCCAAGGAGAGAGCTGCTAAGAAACCCTCAGAGGGAAAGACCTCTAAAAAGTAACTCTAAAGCCCTGTGCGGTCTTGTGTCTTCTGGTAGGTGAGAAGCTGTCGGGAGGCTTTGTCGCGCGGGGCTTGCCCGAGACTGTAACTTTTCGTGCTAACTGAGACTTGAATTAAGGCAAGGGGTGCGCAACCGTGCATTGTCGTGAATTTCGGTTCGCTGCTCACCCTATTCCTACTATCGGCTGTCGCCTACGCAGTCGAATATGAGGATGATATCCTTCCCATCCTTGAGGACCACTGCTTAAAATGTCACGGGCCGGACAAGCAGAAGGCAGGTCTGCGAGTTGATCAACGATTGTCTTTACTTCGCGGTGGTGACGGAGGATTTCCATCGCTGGTCCCTGGAGATGCGAGCAAGAGTCACCTGATAGAACGCATCAAAAGCAGGGACGCGAGTGAGCAGATGCCACCCAAGGGCGAGCGGCTGAGCGAGGAGGAGATTGAGCTGCTGGAGCAGTGGATTGCGGGCGGAGCAGAATGGCCGGGTCAGATGCAGGCCCTTGAAGCCATCCAGTCGGACCATTGGTCGTTCGCTCCAGTCGTTCGTCCCAAGATAGTCTTCGGAGAGAATAACCCCATTGATTCCTTCATCAACGCGAAGCTTGCCGCGAGGGGGCTCTCCGCAAACGGTCCGGCCGATGCCCGCTCTCTAATCCGTCGGGTTTCGACAATTCTTACAGGACTTCTACCTGAGCCCCGGAGAGTGGCGCGATTTCTTGAGGACTATGCGAGAGATCAAGATGGTGCCTACGCGGAGCTGGTAGAAGAGCTTCTCTCTTCCCCTCACTTCGGAGAGCGATGGGCTCAGCACTGGCTTGATGTTATCCGTTGGGCTGAGTCCAACGGATCAGAATCCAACCTCTACCGTAAGAACGCGTGGCAGTATCGTGACTATGTCGTGCGGGCCTTCAATGAAGACCGCCCCTACGATCAGTTTGTACGCGAGCAGCTTGCAGGGGACTCTTTGGGGAGTGGGGAGGCTACTGGGTTTTTAGTGGCAGGGCCACACGTGCCGGCCGCTACAGTAGGGCGGGAGCCCTCGGCGATCAGGCAGGCCCGGGCGGACCGGATGGATGAAATCCTGCAGACGGTGGGGGCATCAATCATGGGTATGACGATCGGGTGTGCCCGTTGTCACAACCATAAGTTCGATCCCATCACGATTAAGGATTACTACGCAATGGCGGCGGTATTCCAAGATGTCGAATTTGGGAGCCGCTTTCCTGAATTTGATTCGGAGCACCCGCGCCGGAAGAGGGGAGAGGAGATTTGGTCCGAGATCGCGAAGCGAAGGAAACTCCTCCGGCAAACTGGCGGGTGGGAAGAAGACTGGGGAGCCTACCGGGAGTGGCATTTGGGAGTTGCAGAGGCCGACGCTATCCGTATCCGTTTCAAGAATGCCAATGTGACCGTTGATGAATTGCAGGTCTTTGGACCGGCGGAGCGAAAGGTCAATCTCGCCCACAGGGGAACGGGTGCTACGGTCCGCGGATTTCCTGCCGAGGGCAACGAGGGGAGAAATCCCATCAACCGTGTGAACGATGGAGAGTTTGGGACCATGGCGTGGCGCGGCAGAGTGGATAAGAATTCGAAGGAAAAACCATGGATTCAGCTGGACCTGCCGAAACGGGAAAAGATCGACCGCCTTCGCCTCAGCAGCAACCGGGAGTATTTTTTCGATACGGATTACCTGACCCAGAAGCCTTATCTGCCGCGATACGATTTTGATCTTGAGGTCCGCCAGCCAGATGGAGAGTGGAAGCCTTGGGTGGGAACTTGGCACATCAACCGGAAGCTCAATGAGCTTCATCCAGAGAGAAAAAAACTTCTTGCGGAAATTCAAAAGTTGATAACCCAGCTCGGAGAAGAGGGACCTCAGCCCGGATTCGT
The DNA here is from genome assembly GCA_002686085.1 of Roseibacillus sp. GTDB lineage: Bacteria > Verrucomicrobiota > Verrucomicrobiia > Verrucomicrobiales > Akkermansiaceae > Roseibacillus_B. The sequence continues at coordinate 2,131 of NZAC01000002.1, forward strand.
GGGCCGCCTCATTCCTCCGGAGGTTACGCGTGTGCTTCACCGGGGGAGCCCGGAAAGCCCAAGGGACGAGGTTGCTCCGGCGGGACTGGATATTCTCGAGGGGAATCTGGGGCTGAACTCCCGCACCCCGGGAGCAAAGCGAAGGTCAGCATTTTCGGGCTGGCTCAGTGACAAGAGTCATCCTTTAACCTCCCGCGTGATGGTGAACCGGATCTGGCATCACGTCTTTGGCAGTGGAATCGTGTCAACGCCAAGCGACTTTGGCAGCGCGGGAGCTGCTCCGAGCCATCCTGCCTTGCTGGATTGGCTCGCAGCGGAGTTTGTATCACCGACAAGTCAGCAGACGAAGCCGTGGTCCATGAAGGGCATGATTCGGTTGCTGGTTATGTCCAAGTCCTTCCGGCGGTCCAGCCAGCCTTCTACGGAAGGGATCAACGCTGATGCAGGAAGTCGCCTGCTCTGGAGGTTCCCCCCGAGGCGTGTGGCTGCAGAGGTCTTGCGTGACAGCATTCTTCAGGCCTCCGGAAAGCTAAACCGAAGAATTGGGGGCCGGAGTTATCGGATACACAACGTGAAAAAGACCTACGCTCAGTGGGAAGTAGTCGACAACCATGGGCCTGGAACCTGGCGCCGAATGCTCTATCAGGAACGAATGAGGCGCGTAGATGACCAGATTTTCACGGCGTTCGATTTTCCTGATTGCGGACAGGTTCGGGCCAAACGTCCTGTTTCTACTACGCCGCTTCAGGCCCTGAACCTTATGAATAGCCCTTTCGTGGTAAAGCAGTCCTATTTTATTGCAGAACGGGCGAGGAAAGAAGGCGGCGAGAAGAGAGAAAGCCAGATCCGGTGGTTGTTCGACTGCCTCTTAAGCCGTTCTCCACAGGTCGACGAAATGGCAGCTTGTGGGGAGATTAGCCTGCAGCTGGTAGCCCGGAGTTTGATGAACTCCAATGAATTTGGATTCCTTCCGTAAATTGGGCCCATGACACACGAGCCAGAGCATCTTAGCCCCCAGGGCCATCATTTACTCAGCAGGAGGAACTTCATGCGCAATACCGGGTTTTCCCTCGGGGGCCTTGGCTTAGCTCATTTGCTGGCGGCGGAGGAGGCGCAGCGCGCTGCTTCCAGTGACAAGCTACCCATCCGCCCAGAGATCAACCCGGATCAGCCTTACGCCCCCCGGGGAGGGCATTTCAGTGGCGCGGCGCAACAGGTGCTGGTGATCTACTGTCCCGGTGCCGTCAGCCATGTTGATACCTTCGATTACAAACCCGCTCTTGAAAAACTGCACGGGAAGAAGCCTCCGGGCCTGCCGGCGGTTACCTTCGAGGGACCGACGGGAAATATAGCCAAGCCTTTCTGGGAGTTCAAACCCCGGGGGCAGACGGGCAAGATGACGTCCGAGCTTCTGCCCCAGATGGGCTCCCTCGCTGATGAGTTCTGCTTTCTTCATTCCCTGCACACCCAGACCAGTGCGCATCCGCAGGGAGAAAATTTTTTTAACACAGGGTTCACTATGGAGGGGTTTCCCTCGTTTGGAGCGTGGGTAACGTATGCACTGGGATCTGAGTGCAGCGAGCTCCCGGCCTTCGTCGCAATCAATGACCCCCGTGGATTAGCTCGCTCCGGGAAGAACAATTTTGGGTGTGGATTTCTTCCCGCCTCTTTTCAGGGCACAGATTTCAATGCTCGCAATCCTCCCGCAAATCTTAATCGGCCAGCCTCAGTTACGCCTGCAGATGACAGGAAGACGGTCAATCTTCTCCGGCATCTGAACCGGAAGCATCTTGAGAAGTATCCGGGTGACGCTGACCTTGCAGCGCGGATAGCCAGCTATGAGCTGGCGGGCAAAATGCAGACGTCGGTACCCGAGATGATGGACCTTTCTGGAGAACCAGATTTCATTCACTCCGAATATGGGACTCAGGATGGGACTGATCTTAAGCAGGCATACGCGAAGAATTGTATTCTGGCGCGGAGGCTGGTGGAGAAGGGAGTAAGGGTTGTACAGCTTTTCAACGGGAGCGATCCGTCAGGAGGTAACGGGATCACCAACTGGGACTCTCACTCGGACATTCTCAAGACCCATGCGATGCAGGCTGAGATTATGGACCAGCCGACCGCGGCCCTGATCCGGGATCTCAAGCGTCGGGGACTGCTTGAGCACACTCTCGTGGTGTGGTGCACCGAATTTGGGCGGATGCCTTTCCTCCAGAGCAATGGAACTGGTCGTGATCACAACCCTGATACCTTTACCTGTATGCTGGCCGGGGCCGGCGTAAAACAAGGGTTCTCTTACGGAGAGAGTGACGAGTTTGGCTACAAGGCAGCGGTGAATCCGGTCGAGGTGTATGATTTCAATGCAACGATCCTGCACCTCCTTGGTCTCGATCATGAGCGGCTGAGTTATTACCACAACGGCTTGGAGCGCCGCCTGACAAACGTGCATGGGCACGTCATCAACGAAGTTCTGGCTTAAGAGATCGGGGAGGGTGCGAACTCGGAGTCGAGCCGCTGTCCGTACTTGATGTGTCTGTAGGCTTCGTCGAGGATTGGGGACCGGAGAACCGGCAGATTCTGATGACAGGTTACGTGTATCTCGCAGTGGCGATTGTTGCAGAGGTGGTTGGAACATCCGCCCTGAAGGCAACAGAGGGCTTTTCCAAGCTGGGGCCCTCTCTTGTCGTAGTGGGGGCTTACGCTCTGGCCTTTTACATGTTGTCCCTGACCCTCCGGACGATTCCAGTTGGTGTAGCCTACGCCCTCTGGTGTGGAATAGGCATGGCCCTGATCAGTCTGATTGGCTGGACGGTTCTCAAGCAGAAATTGGATGTGGGAGCTATTGCGGGCATCGCCCTGATCGTGACTGGGGTGGTCGTCCTCAGCGTATTTTCCAAAGCAGCCGTGCACTAAGGCTGTCAGCTTGGATCCTGTAGGCCCTGTCCGGGGCCAGTGGGGAGGGTTTGCTACCCGACGAGTTCGCGCATTGGCTTGATTCCGGGATCGACAAGGAAGTGAGGTCTGCCACTGGCGTCCTCCACTGTTGCACTCGAAAGATCGATACCAAGGTTGTGGTAGAGGGTGGCAAAGACTTCCTGGAACTTGACGGGGCGGTCGACGGGTTCATTGCCATGCTTGTCGGTTGCACCAATCACCTGTCCCAGGTTCATTCCTCCCCCGGCCACGAAGGCAAAGTTGGCTTTCGGCCAATGGTCGCGGCTGTTCATCTTATTAATTTTTGGAGTTCGCCCGAATTCGCCCCACATCACGATGGAGACGTCGTCTTGCAGGCCGCGTTCATGGAGATCCGTAATGAGAGCGCTGAGGCCCTGATCGAGGAGTGGAAATTCCTCCCGGGAACGGGGAAAATTCAGGCCGTCTCCGCCATGCCAGTCCCAGCGACTGTAGTTCAGGGATACTACCCGGGCTCCGGCCTCCACAAGGCGACGGGCTACAAGGAAGTTTCGAATCATCTTGGGAGCACCGTCTCTCTGATATTTCGGATCGTTCATTCCGTAACGCTCTACCACACTGGGATGCTCCTGGGAGACATCGAGGGCGGCGGCCAGATTTCCATCGGCAAGAATTTCAAGAGCTTGCCGGTTGTAGGTGTCGAGGCCCTCCATCTGGCCAGTGGTGTCAATGTTGGCCTTCAGTTTGTCCATGGATGCCCGGAGAGCTTCGCGGTCCATCAGGCGATCCAGCGACATACCCTGAAGAGTCATGCTCTTGGCACGGGCATTGGGATCCTTGTCAACGAGCCCCATAGGCGCGTGAGAATTACCAATAAAGCCCCCGGTCCCGGCTTCACCCCATGTCCGGTTTCCGGTTGGATACATGAGCGAGACGTTGGCAGGTATGCCAGGTTTGGACCCATGCAGCTTTGAGACCCAGGATCCCCACGCCGGCCAGCCTCCGGCAGGGGCGTTGTCTCGCTTCTTATGGCCGGTCATGCACTGATAGCAATCATGGGCCCCATCTGAGTCGGCAAGAGAGCGAATAATGGCATACTTGTCTGCCATCTTTGCCAGCTTTGGGAAGAGCTCGCAGATTTGTATTCCTGGAACGTTCGTTGAGATGGGTTGGAAATCTCCCCGGATTTCTGAAGGTGCATCGGGTTTAAGGTCGAACATGTCGAGATGCGACGGCCCGCCAGGAAGATAAATATTGATGACAGCCTTGTGAGAAGAACCGGTCCGGGCCTTCGCCTCCATGCCGAGGAGTTGGCTCAGAGAGAGACCGCCTGCGGCCATTCCTCCTACCTTGAGAAAGTCCCGCCGTGAATATCCGTCACAGTGAGAGGGCTTACGATCGTTTTTGCCAAAGAGTTCAAGCATGACACGGAGGGTTGAAACCTTCTCTTTATACAAGGATTTTTGTGATGATCCAAGCGAGATTGCCGGACATCATGGGGTGGTCCGAGCCGGTTGTAAGGTAGGGCACGTTTGCCGAAGACGGGACCGGAAAGGTGGGACGGGGCCTTTTAATCTTGGCCTGTGGGGTCAACTTTCAGAATTACCCTGCGGTATGAGGTCAGGCTGGGCTGGCCTCGATCCCGAACTTCCAAGATAAAGTGGATTGTTGCTGGGGCGTTTGTTGCCGGGGCGTTGAGCTTGAGAACGGCGGTTTTGTCGCCCTGCCACTTGAGGTTCCGGTAGTGGATAGTCAGTGGGAAAGAGCCGGCTTCCCGGTAAGGGTACCAGTGAAAGGAGAATTCATCCCCATCGGGGTCGGAGGTTGCACTGGCATCCAGAGTGACAGGTGCTCCTGGTGCCGCCGTAAGGAAGATGGTGTTCCGGCTCCGATCTCCATTTACGTCCACAAGGGGGTGATGATTGGCGCCTTTAAACTTGGGCTGGTGACTCCAGTCGAGGCGGGCAGCAAAGTCGTGCTGGTAGGCTTCCCGCCAGCGCCAGATTGTGGCGTGGTTACTGGTGTAGTATTTTCCATCCACACCTTTAACTTCGTCCATCGCGTTGGTCCAGATGGGCCGGGTCTCGGGTTCGTGGTAGTAGCGTTTGGGTGGTGCGGTATAGAGTTCGTAGCGTCCCCCCCAGCCACCCCAGTCCGGATGCTCCGGATCGTTAAGTCCGTTAGGCAAGGCCCAGAAGAAGGAAGGGGTGTCTCCCTCCATGAGGTAGGTTGTGCGCGGATACATCGCCCCCAGTGGTCCGTGGTCCTTCCGGATATGCAGGTCGAGCCAGGGGTTGTCCACAAGTGCGAAGTCAGGACCCCGGAATCGCCCGTGGAACCGGTCTCCCGAGATACCCACCCAGGTGGCGTAGTGGTAGGAACCGCCCTGACCCTCTTCATGTCCAGGGCTGACAACATAGAAGAGGTTGGGGCACTTATTGCGCATCCAAGGACCGGCATCGTCCTGATCAGAAATGGTGTAGACCCGAAGCTTGCTGATAAAAGCATCAGCCTCTGGCTTGCTGCGGGTCTTCATTACTTTCCAGAGTGCTTGGGCGAGACAGTTGGCGCCACCCCAGACAGAAATATAAACTGGCCGGTCATCTTTTCGGTCCACCATTTTGATAATATGCTCCGAGCCCGGAGAGTCGTGTCCTTCACCGACTCCCTGCATCCCAAATATGGGAACCCCCGTCTTCACGGTCTGCAGGAGAGTATCTGCCTCTGGCCAGCCGTCTGAATGCGCCATGAAGTTGCTTCGGACCTGTCGATAGGCCTCGATTCGTTCGATGATCTTCTCTGGAGCAGTCCTGTTGCGGAGCCAGCAGGAGGTTGTGGCAATGAGAGCCTCAATGTCGAACTCGTTCGCGTAGCAGAGAAGGCGGACCATGGATTGCTCATCATCGGGTTCGTTGGTGATATCGGTGAGAACAATCAGGCGGGGTTTTGCCATAGCCCCGGAGAACAGGAGGAAAGAGGCGAGCAGGACGGTGGTTTTCCGGATCATGGAGGTATCGAGAACGAGATTAGCTTTGGGATCGAGAGGAATTTCTCATTCCTCTGGAATGTTCCGGAGGTGAATCTTGTTTGAGAGCCCCATTCGTGTTGAGCTCTCTTCTGGGAAGCATGGTTGATTTTGATCAGGCGATCGAGGAGGGAACGCTTTGCCTCGTGGGTGAATTTGAAGGCCTGACGGAGGTCAACGAGTATGCCTTGGTCATCCTTGCGATGAACCTCGACTGTTGGATAAGAGCAGAGGCGGAAGCTCCGCGCTTTCTTCTCTATGCAGAGCCTGCCTTTGAAGTGGCCATCGTTGAGGAGTTCCGGCTCTACGAGCAAGAGCAGTTGTCGTTGCCAGAGCGGGCGGCAGAGATTTCTTTTCACCGGTCGGGAGTCGAGCTTTTGCTCCTCTGGACGGTGATCCTGATGGTCACTTTCATGGGGCAGACGGAGTCCATGGTGGCGAAGTATTGTAATTCCAGTGAAGGTATTTTTGGTGCAGGAGAGTGGCATCGCTCCTTCACCGCGCTGTTTCTGCATGCTGATGGAGGCCATCTGCTTGGAAACGTATTGATTGGTGGAATTTTCTGTGTGTTTGTGGCTCGGACATTCGGTCCGGTCCGGGGGTGGATTTCCATTCTTGCCAGCGGAACCCTTGGAAACCTGATGACCTCCTGGGTGCATTTTCCTGAGGGCTTCAAGTCTCTCGGAGCGTCCACGGCAACCTTTGGGGCGCTTGGCTTATTGGTCGGGAGCAGTGCCCTTCTGGCCTACCGATCCAGATCGGCGCGCAAGGTTGGAGGATTCGTCATTCCTTTTATCGCAGGAGCGATCCTGCTCGGGTGGTTCGGGGCCGGGGCAGGGGATGCTGCTTCCAGGGTGGACGTGCTCGCCCACGTGATGGGATTTTTCTCTGGAGCTCTGATCGGGTCGGTGCTGGCTAGGAATACGCCCGCATCCGAAGATGACGGGAGAGCTCCTGCTTAGAGCCCGGCTACTTCCCACCCCTTCCGGTATTGCTGGTGCAGGAGATTGTCGGCCTCCTTGCTGTTGTTGAAGCGCAGGGCCTTGGCGTTCCACTCAAGTTTGACTCCTGGCACCTGTGACGCCACACAGCCCAGAAGGACGGTTTCGCAGAGTGGTCCAGCATAGTCGAAGCTGGAGCTGGGCTTCCCTTTGCCTGCGATGGCGTCGACCCATTGTTTGTAGTGATCGGCAGAGGGAACAACCTGAAAGTCGAGGGCCTTGAATTTTTTGTCCGGGTAGAGAGAGGGGAGCTTGCCTGAGCCGTGAGGGCAGACCACGACGCCCTGTTCCCCGATAAACATACTGCCATTTGCTGGGAGCGCTGTCCCGCGGGGTAGATCGCATTCGGAGGGGTCTGGTCCCTTTCCGCCGTCATGCCAGGTCACCTTGATGGTCTCGCCGGCGGTTCGTTCCGTTCCAGGGAATTCGTAGTGAATGCGTTCTGCTTTTGGGAAGGTTTCCTTTGTTGGTTCAGGTCCCTCATAGAGGATGGTGTCAGGTGCGGTCAGGCCCAACGCCCAGTAGATTGGGTCGATAATGTGGCAGCCCATGTCTCCGAGCGCTCCTGTGCCGAAGTCATACCACCCCCGCCACTTGAACGGATGATAGACGCCGGGAGCAAAGGGCCGCTCGGGCGCGACTCCTAGCCAGAGATCCCATTGCAAGGTATCGGGTGCTGCGGTGGAAGCGCCGGGGCGTTTGATTCCCTGAGGCCAGATGGGTCGGTTGGACCATGCATGAGCGCTCTTAACCTTACCAATCATGCCTTGCTCTACGAGATTGACCAGGGTTCGGTAGCTAGTTCCACTGTGGTGCTGGTTTCCCATCTGGGTGGAGACTCCGGCCCGGGCTGCTGCTGCCGTCACCTGACGCGACTCGTATACTGTCCGGGTCAGGGGTTTCTGGGTATAGCACCCGATACCCTGCTGAAGAGCGGTCATGGTGACCGGGGCGTGCATATGATCAGGGGTCGAGATGGTAATCCCATCGAGAGTTTTTTCTTTCTCCAACATGACCCGCCAGTCGGTGTAGCGGCGGGCCTTTGGCCATTTACTGGCTGCGGCGGAGAATCCGCCCCGCTTGCCTCCCTTGGCTTGCTCCACGTCGCAGAAGGCTACGATGTTTCCGTGTTTCGCAGCGCCGTTGGAATCGACCCAGCCCTTGCCCCCAACACCCACTGCCGCGAGATTGGGCACCTCGTTTGGAGAATTCTTGCCATGTGCGGATCCCGTAACCAGAGAGGCTGCGGATGCGGAGGTCAGGCCTCCCAGAAACGTGCGACGCACCATTTTGCTCATAAGCTGGGTTGTATCCGGTTCCTTCTTTTTGGCAAGTGTGGGCATTTGGACCGCATTCTGCTCCAATGACTTTGGAAGAAACAGGAATGAGTTATTCACTAAGACATGCTCGAGCAACGGCAAGGGGAAAGAAACTCAAGGTGGGTTGATCCCTTCCTCGGGAATTCGCAGTCCCAACTGCCACATGCGGAGGGAGTAGCGGCTACGTGGTGGCGGGCTAAGCCCCCTGTCGGTAACACTCATCCGGGGGCGGTCTGCCCATTTGGAATGGTGTCTGCCTGTGCCTATTCCGGGGCCTACGTCACTGGATATGGTCGTTATGGTGTTTCCCTGACCGGAGATCCGCCTCCGGTGGTTTTTGAGAGGCATGAAGCCCTCGGAATCGCGCATTTCCAGCAATCAGGGACCGGCCGCATTCGGGTCTATTACAATTATCTTCTGACGACTCCTCTCACAGGTAAGGGCCTTGAGGGATTGGGCCAGCGCTGTGCGCTCTCGGACGAGCGGGCCTGGCCAGGTTATTACTCTGCGCGATTTGAGGAGAAAAATGTATTTTGTGAGGTCACCTGTACGCAGCGTAGTGCGGTTCACCGTTACGAATTCCCTGAGAATGTGAGGGGGAAAGTGGCGATCGATCTTTCTGCTGGGGGGTTGCTTGTGGATGACATGCGAAGCTACCCACAAGAGGGACGGGTTGGATTGGAGGGGCCCTCTTCCGCGGAAGGGATGGTGGTGATGGAGGGGATTCCGATCTATTTCCGAATCGAGGTGGGGGGGGCTGCCCGCGGGGGGCTCTGGGAGGACGGAGCGGAGCTGTCAGGGCAGACATCAAAGGTTCTGCCCGCGGGTCATTCAGCAGAGAAAGCGCCTCCCTTCGGGGTATGGTTTGAAGCCGGAAGTGCTGGTGAGCCTCTGGAGGTTAGGATTGGGTTTTCCCTGCGCAGTGGTCAACGCTGTAGAGAAGCTCTCGCGGTAGTCGACTCAGACCCATTGGAGGAGATTGCCCGTAAAGCCGCGGAGCATTGGGATGTTGTCCTCGGTAAGGTCGAGGTTGGGGGAGGAACGGAGGAATTACGGGAGATGTTTTATTCCGCCTTTTATCATTCTGCACTCAAGCCTGCAGATTTCCGAAATGAAAACCCCTTCAGCTCCCAAGATGGCCCCTTCTTTTTTGATCTCGCCACTCTCTGGGACCAATATAAGACGCAGCTTCCTCTCCTGATGACCTTGTGGCCTGAGTGGGGTGAAAGCTTCGTTGAGTTTCTCGGTGAAGTCGCCACCCGCGAGGGAGTGTTCCCGGTAAGCTACCTGATGGACAACGCTCCCGAGCGTTTTAACAAGCAAGCAACCGGGTTGTGCCACATTATCCTCGCGGATGCGCAGATGCGCGGAGTAAAAGCGGACTGGGATTGGATCCTCCGGCTTCTCTGGGGTACGAGTCTGAGCAAGAAAGTTGCCACGGGAAGGTTTGCTGAGTTCGCTCGAAACAGGATCGTGCAACCGCTCTCGCACACTCTGGATCTCGCCGGAGCCCATTTTGGGATTGCCCAGATGGCGAAACGACTTGGCTACCAGGGGATTTACGATCACAGCCTGCCTCTGCTCCGGTGCTGGTCCAACGCGATGGACGAAAATACCGGGTTGCTCAGAGAGGATTCGGATTATTACGAGGGGGAGAACTGGAATTATTCATTCCGGATTCTCCACGACATGGTAGGAAGAATCAAACTGGCTGGTGGTGAAAAGTCTTTTGTGAACCTCCTCGACCGCTTCTTTGGGTTCCAGGAGCCGTTACACGGAGAAACCGTCCACCGCTTCGAGGGTCTCAACAATGAGCCGGATATGGAAGCTCCCTACCTTTACCATTATGCGGGTCGTCCTGACCGGGCAGCAGAGGTGGTGAGAGGCGTGATTCGGTATCAGTTTTCGACGGGGCCTGGAGGGTTGCCGGGAAATGACGATTCGGGAGGACTTTCCTCTTGGTTGGTCTGGAGTATGATGGGCCTGTTTCCTGTAGCGGGAATGCCGGTGATCCTGATCGGCAGTCCGGTCTTTCCCTGCGTAAAACTGAAATTATATGGAGGAGATTTTGTTGTTCAGGCAAAGGGTGCTCACGAGGATAATATCTACGTTCAGAGAGCGTGGCTGAATGGCCGAGCCCTTGAGCGTTCCTACCTCAGGCTGAGTGAGTTCCACGGCGGTTCAGAGCTGGTTTTGGAGATGGGTGAGAAGCCGTCTTCGTGGGCTAAAGAGAGTCGCCCTCCGTCATTTGTTTCCTGAGAAAGCAGCCCCGCAGGGGCGTGAGCTGGAAGCTGGCATGGGAACTGCGTTGGGTTCGTAAAAGCAGCAAAGCAATGAGCGTTTCACTTGAGCATTTAACTGCCGGCAGCGGGTCCTTTCATCAGAGAGATCTCGTCAAGGTTTCACATCTTATAATGGTCGTCCGAGCGGACCCAATTATCTGCGGGCACTCCACGGAGGCGCGCAATCTGGCTGAAGCCGGTATCGAAATGGGCTTGGAATCAGTCCATATCGTCACCTATCCAATCGATGTTCTTGAGGAGAGCGGGCTTCCATTGAAACCACTTGAGACGGTCTCGCATTATTCTGCGGGGATCAAGGTCTGCCGCCCGAATCCTGTCGGGGATTACAAGGTGCTTGATGGTCGGCTGGGATACGCTCTCAGTGGTGAGCTGGTGGACATCCTCCATGGGTTGCACGGGAGAGTCATGTTAATGGACCTTTACCTTGTGCCTCACGGCCAGATGGTGATGAACGCGGTGCGGACTTTTGAGAACGTGGAGAGGTCTCCAGATGTCTTTACCGTTGGCGAGGCTGTGGGGTCAGACATCACGAATGTAGTTAGGAACGCCTTGGAGGCCGGACAGACCGGCGCAGCTCAGATGGTCCTCGCTAACTACCTCGATCATGACCTCCCGGTAGCAGTCAGTGAGTTCACGAGGGATATGATTATTGAATCAGGGGAGGCGGTAGATGCTGAACTGGGCACGGACTTTGCAAATCAGCTGAGGAAAAGAGTACAAATAAGTTACCCTGCGATTGATACAGTGGCATACATATCAATCGAGGAGAATCTCCAGCGGGTTGACGAGGTTCTTTCGTCGCGGGCGCTTGAGAGGGATGGCTATGTCATGTTTCTTTCACGCATCGCTCCAGCGAAGGGGGTCGATGACTTGATCGCAGCATATCGCGAGAGTGAATTGTATGGGGTGAAGAAGCTTATTATCTGTGGCAATGGTCCAATGAAGGAACAGATTAGGGGCCTTGTCTGCGAAGACCCTTCGATAGAGGTCTTGGATGATGTCAGCGATGAAGAGAAAGGGGCTCTCATGTATGGATGTTACGCTTGGTGTTTGCCGAGTAAGCCGCAACCTGAGTTCGTCGAGACGTTTGGGATTGCGGTTGCGGAGAAGATGCTGGCCGGAGGACTTGGGCCGGTTATCACTACCGAGACTGGAGGAATTCCGGAGGCTTCCGGGGGGAACTGTCTTCAGCACGCGGCGGGCGATATTGAGGCTCTCAGAGACTGTCTCAACGAGGTCGCTTCCATGTCAGACGATGAACGTAGAGCTCTTTCGGAGCGTGCTCGCCGGTTCGCCTATCAGTTCGACCGTCGGAACGTTCTGACCAGGTTGCTGCGTAGCGCTGCGACGGTCTCCTCGGAGAGTGTGGACGTTGCTACCTTGACCGTCTGATAACGACAACTGAGGCCGGGCTTCAGCTCTTTTGATGATCATTAGTCAAATTTCTCAAGAGGAGCCCTCCTGAAATGCCTTTCTCCCTTGTCTGGGCCCCATGACCGGGTTACCCCGAGCGTGAAAATGTTGCGGAATTCAGGCGAGTAACCCGCTATGCTACGATATAAGCTTAGAACATCCAAATTTATGAAGACTATCACATTCTCAGTTGTAGCATTGATGCTGTTTGGAGGAGGGATTTCCCTCCTGAAAGCCGATCATCACGGCAATAAGTCTAGCGATGAGCCCCAACACACGAAGAAGGCAGATGCGCCCCTTCGTGGTGAGAAGAGAATCAGGGCTGCGGTGGAGGAAGGTAAGATTTCAAAGGAAGAAGCTCGTAAACGGCTCGAGGGAATCCGGAAGGCTCAGGTAGCTGAGAAGCCGGGTGACCGGACACCCACTGCTGAGGAATATCGTCGCCGTGAGGCGATGATCAAGGAGGCCGTCAAGGCGGGTAAAGTTACTAAGGAAGCAGCAGAAAAGCGGCTTGCGCAAATGCGCCGGATGGTCGCAGACAAGAAAGCCGGAAGAGAAGAGCAGAATACCGATACGCCCTTGCGTGGTGAGAAGAGAATCAGAGCAGCGGTAGAGGAGGGTAAGATTTCCCGTGAAGAGGCACGGAAGCGTCTCGAGGGAATGCGTAAGGCTGCCGCTGGACAGAAGGTGCAGGAAGGCCGTAGACGTGGTCTTAGTGTTGAGGATTATCGTCGGGGTGAGGCTCGGCTCAGGGAAGCTGTCAAGGCGGGTAAAATTTCCAGAGAAGACGCAGAGAAGCGTCTGGGCGAGATGAGGAAGGCTGTCGGTGGCAAGGGAGAAGCGAAGAGACCCGAGGGTGAGGGCAAAAAAGGCGACGGCGCCGCCAAGTTCCGTGCCATGGAAGAAGAGATCAGGGAGGCCGTCAAGGAGGGTAAGATGTCGAAGGGGGATGGCATGGCAAAACTTGAAGAGCTGAAGAAAAAAATGTTCGGGTCAGGAGAGAAGCAGGGTCGAGGAGACCAGGGGAAGAATGAGCGCGGAGGAAAGTTCCGTGCCATGGAGGAAGAAATCTGGGCAGCGGTCAAGGAGGGCAAAATGTCGAAGCGGGATGGCATGGCAAAACTTGAAGAGCTGAAGAAAAAAATGTTTGGTGGGCAGGAAAAGCAGGGTCCATCTGCGAAAAAGCGCCCGGGCGGAGAAGCAGAGGATCTCAAACGCGCGATGGAGGCTCTGAAGCCGCGTCCTCCCGCGAAGAAGAGCCCGAGTGGAGACGCGGAGGCTCTAAGGCGTGCCGTTGAGGCTCTGAAACGTGAGAATGCGGAACTTCGGAAGCGCCTTGGAAAGGGCCGCTAGGGCTGGCACTTTGACAACAGCCCTATTCCCCGGTGAGCCCTCTCTCCGGGAAGGAGTTTACCTACCCATTATGAGGGTTCTAGTGCCTGTATGTGCTTTCCTGTTGGTGAGCGGTCTTGCCATTGGGGCTCCGGCCGTGCCGGCGAAGGTCGGGCATCCTTCCTTCCTGAGCCCGCATTCCAAGCCGCTTGTCATTAGCGAGGGCTACGTGTTCGTGGTAAATACCCCGGCTGATACCGTCGATGTCATTGATCGGGGGACCCGTAAGATTGTAAGACGGATTTCCGTCGGGGTGGATCCGGTCGGATTAGCTCTGCGTCCGGACGGCGAGGAGCTGTGGGTTTCCAACCACGTGTCTGATTCAGTGAGTGTGATCGATCTCGCGAGAGAGAGCGCCACGCGGTTCCATGTTGTAGCCACTATTCAGGACATTGACTCCCGAACGAGGGCCACCCGGTTTGACGAGCCCGTTGGAATAGCGTTCGCAAGTGACGACAAGGCGTATGTTGCGCTCTCTTCAGAAAATCGGATCGCGGTGGTCAACACGCGGACCCGTAAGGTTGAGAAGCGATTGAGGATTACGGCGCAGGACCCACGAGCCATCATGGTGAAAAACGGGTTACTCTATGTTGTTCCTTTCGAATCCAACAATAAGACCCAGCTTTCCGGGGGCTACAAGCTGGATGGTGACCTGGTCACCTTCAATGCGCATGAGCACTCGATCGCCCACAACAACGTGCTCTCCCTCGGGCACGTGACCGATATCGTCAAGCACCCTCGTGTTCCAGACCGGGATCTTTATATCTTTGATACGAAGACCGACCGCCTCGTCAGGACTGTGGATACTCTCGGAACACTGCTTTATGGACTGGCAGTAAATTCGAAAGGAGATGTCTTCATTGCGCAGACAGATGCCCGGAACGACATCAATGGCCGGGCAGGCACAGGGAAGCATGGTCTTGCAGAGCTGGGGAACCGTGCCTTCCTCAATCAGATCACAAAGGTTCCTGCAGGAGAAAAGGCCAAGCCCAAGTTCTATGATTTGGAGCCTCGGCCGCCTAAGCATCCGAAACGGGGTGAGGCTTTGGCCACGCCCTATGGCCTTCAGGTAAGCGGGGATGATGCCACATTGGTGGTAAGCGCCGCAGGATCCGATATGGTATGTGTTCTGGATGCGACCACCGGATCGATCCTGGGGCGGGTTAAGGTCGATTCCGTTCCCCGCGGTATTGCTCTTGTAGAGAGCGAAAGGGGCGCCCCGACCGGGGCGTGGGTTCTCAACGCAGTGGCGAACACGGTTTCGGTGCTGGATCTTAGTAATTTGGCCGATCCGAAGGTGGAGGCGAGTATCGTTCTTGAAGACCCCACTCACCCGGAGTTCAAGATGGGAAGAATCGCTTTCAACAAAGCTTCTGCTTCCACGACGGCGACGTTCTCCTGTGCCAGTTGTCATCCGGATGGCCACACCGACCAGCTTCTCTGGGTTTTGAAGACCCCGGTTGTGACCGGGGGGAATCAGATCATGCCGCGTTCCACGATGCCAGTGCGGGGCTTACGGGATACAGCGCCCTTCCATTGGGACGGTATTCCCGGGGATCCCTATGGAGGGAACAACAGTGCAAATATACGGAGTCATGAGGCTCCTAACAGCGATCCCGCAAAACCAGAGAGTGCGACGCGTCACGTCATCGACGGTAGTCTTGCGACAACAATGTTGATGGTAGGAACGAGCACCGAAAACGACGAGGGCAAACCTGGTCTTCTGTCGGCAAAGGAGAGGGACGATATGGCAAAGTTTCTTCTCAATATTACTTACCCACCAGCGCAGCGACGGGCTTTCGATAACAAGCTTACCAAGAGAGCAGAAGAAGGCTTCAGGCAGTTCCACATCGTAGGTAACAAGGAATCGAAAGGGATGAATGTTTGTGGGGATTGTCACCGCATGCCCTTTTTGGTTAGCACCAACACACCTGGGACGGGGATGGATGCCCCTACCTGGAGGGGTGCGTACGACCGTTTTTTGATTCTGCCGCAGGGCAGGTTGAATATTATCGATTTCGATTTTTATCGGCGAGTTGCCGAGGCGGGGAATTCCGAGCGAGCGATTTGGAAATTCTCATGGCAGGGACGCGAAGAGTTTGACCCGGTCTGGGAGATGGTGACCGAAGGGAGCACTGGGTTTTCTGGGTCGTTTGCGAGGCAGGTAACTCTGAACCGGGCGACCGTGGGCGAAAAGCTGACCCTTGATCTGATAGAAGCTCTGGAAACTTCTGCTCGGGAAGAGGGCATTATCCTGCAGTGTGATGGGGTGCAAATGCAGGAAGGGGCAGGCCGTTCGGTAGTCTTGCAATTCGATGGAACCAGTTATGCCACCACGGGTAAGGAGCTTAGGACTATCAGTCGAGAACGTCTTTTGGAAGCGGCGGCGGCAGGAACTTTCGTAGGGACGCTTACCGGGCGACACGGAGTCAATGACGACTACGATCACCCGCAGCCGGCCCTTTGGACGCGGGGGTCTCTCCACGCTCAGGTAGGAAGACAGCGCTTTCCGAGACTTAATGATTCAGAGAAGACGATGGTCTTGGGTGCCCGGCATGTCAGGAATGGAGCGGCGGTCATTGTGAATGGCAGGAGAGTGCCCGCAACGGTAAGGAACCTCAGGACGGACCGGATTTCGATCGAACTAGAGACCCTCCCGGCTCCGGGAATGCATTTTCTTCAAGTTCAGAACCCCAGTGGTCTTTTCAGTAATGATTTTATCTTCCATACCGGAGGTGATGAGGCGGCGCCTCGCGAGGCTCGCTCTACGAATGATCCCTCAGGATTGCGGGATAGATTAGCTGAGGCGATTGAGCGTGGTGATATCGCGGCTGTCCGACGCTCAATTCGGTCTGGAGCGCCTACGAATGCCCGCCGTTATGGAGATGGAGGGATGACTCCCCTTTCTACGGCGGTCTTCCACGGCCGGATGGACATCGCAAGGTTCCTCGTAAAGGAGCACAAGGTCAGTGTCTCCTATCACAATCGTGACGGGAATACTCCCCTGCATCTGGCCGCGTTTCTATGCAGGGAAGACATGATTGAATTCCTTCTGGCAAACGGAGCATCGCTCACTAAGAAAAACCAGCGTGGGGAAGCAGCAGTTGATACAGTTTCCGGTCAATGGAGTAGCGGATTACGCCAGTTTTATGAGGGGGTCATCGGCGGTTCCAATCTCGACCTGAACATCGATTCGATCCAGCAACGGAGGCCTAAGGTCGCTGTACTGTTGCGGGAGAAATCGTCCCGGCGAGGGCGCTAGCCCAGGAGTGTGACTGGAGCAAGATAAAGAGGCATCGACCTTGGGTGTGATGTGGGGTTCACTGCTCCGAACAGACCATTTTATTGTTATGAAAATTTGTTCGGTTCTTCTGCCACTGGTCCTTCTTCTGTCTCCGGCCCATGGCGCGGAGGAAACGGCGCCTGCCCGCACTGGTCAGGGCGCTGGTATCTACGAAACGGTTCCTGGATGGCCCAATTATCCGGAGGGGAAGAGCCTTGGGAATCTTCATGGCGATCTTGCCTCTGACAGCAAGGGAAACGTCTACATTGCGACGGGCAACACGATCCAGGTCATTGGCTCGGATGGCAACTACCGTGGGGACATAAGAACCAAGGGTGGAAAGGTGTTCAAAGGAGTCCATGGAATGAAAGTACGGCGCTTTGAGGGTGAGGAAATCCTTTTGCTTGCGATGCCCCGGATTAAGCGCGTGGTTGCCGTCAAGACCGACGGAACTGTGGTGTGGCAGATTATTGGCCCCCCAGACGTCCCCGGGATGTATAAAAGCAGGGGGGAATATAATCCTACGGACATGGATGTAAGCCCCGATGGAAGAGTGATAATCGTGGACGGGTACGGTAAATCGCTTGTGCACCTCTATGACAAAAATCGGAACTATATGAAAAGTTTTGGAGGCAAGGGTAAGGAGGAGGGAAAGTTCGATATTTGTCACAATATTCTGGTCGATTCCCGGGGAGAGAAGCCGACCCTGCTGATCAGTGATCGCCAGAACAACCGGTTGCAACACTACGACATGGAAGGAAATTTCATTGGGACCATCGATGACCAGCTCGGTCGGCCGTGTGCTGCTGATATTCACGGGGACGTTCTTGCAGTAGGGGAGCTGGATGGGCGGATTTCTCTTTACGGCAAGGACTACAAATTGATTTCTCGACTTGGCGATGAGCGGAAGGATCGGCAGAAAGCGAGTAACCAGATTTCTCCGGAGCACTGGCATGAGGGAGATCTGGTTGCGGTGCATGGCTGCACGTTCGATGTGCATGGCGCTCTTTACGCGCAGGAGTGGAATGTCCACGGACGGGTTACCAAATACGTCAGAGTAGAGACTCCATAGAGGGTGCTGTCCGAGGTCTTTCGCTGGGAAGAGCAGCAGCATGGCCCTGCGACCGCAGATGGCTCAAGGTCCCGTGGGTTATCTCTCTGGTTTTTCTGCGGGGACTTCCTCAAGAACTTTTGGAGGGATCTTTTCTGCAGCAAACCTGACCGCCACGAGATATTCATCCTTGGCCTGCCCGGTGCACAGAAGAATGGAGTGTTCATCTGCCGTATGCCAGAGATGTGAGCCCAAAAGTTGGCCATCCGAGAGTTCCTCCCGAGAAGGATATCGGGAGGCCTGTAGCGGGGAGCCGTGGCTTGCGGTTAGCTTGGAAACAAGACCCATCCATTGCTTCTGTAGGCTTTTCGAGTACTCAGCGGAAGCCGCACTCTTTCCGCGAAGGGTCACTTCCTGCAGCTCGTCATTGTCGCTCCACTGAAAGAACAGCCGGTATTCTTCCCCGGCGACTGAGGTGCGGTAAATCCCGTTCAGCCCAGTGCGACCAACAAGCCGGTCATCGAGCGTCTTGCTGACTGATGGGCTATCGCGGAGCTTTTGGATCACCGTCGCGCGATTATCAGTGTAGGTGAGACGGTCAAAGCAAGCACCTGCGATTTCAGCCTCTGGTTTGGCTTGGTTCCGCTTCAGATATTGTTTTACCCAGTCACGGTCGGAGGGATGCAGGTTGCTCAGGGCCACCGTCACGGTGTTGCGGTCGGGCTTTCGTAAAAGCACACTGGACCCATCAGATGAGACAAATTCTGCTCGGAAGCTTTGATTCCCATTAGCGCTGCGCCATGAGCGCTCTTCTGCGTGGAGGAGAATCCCTCCCAGCAGGATCAGGTATACGGCGGTCAGAGGGGGAATCCGGTTCATCAGAGCAGTGAGGTCACAGGAGCGCGGTGTCTGAAGCGACTCCGGCCCCTTCTCGTATCATTGAGAGGGCACAACCCAAGCACTCACAGAGGATGTATCACGGAGCAGGACCGGACCCGCAAACCACGGAATGCCCTGGTCTGGGATAAACTCCTCGGCGACTGCCAGCGGATGGCCGGGGCTGAGCTGTCCGCTCTCCAGATTAAAGCGATATGCCGTCTGCCCCTTATCGCCATCCTTGACGATCTTGAGGAGCCCGTGCTCTCCACTTCGAATGAGAACTCCGACCTTGTTGTGCGCCGATTCTGGAGATCCGGGCTCGATGATGAAGCGTTTTTCTTCAAGATCGGCGACAAGGACAGACTTCCGCCCCATGATAAGCCGGTTACCTTCAAGAGACAGGGCGGAAAGATCGAACTGGGAATGAGGGCCAAGTTCAAACCGGTATTCGGGGTCATCAAAGTGGCGGACGACCAGGTTGTCTCCTTCGTGGATCATGAAGTAGGGTTCCTTCATATAAAGAACATGGGAGTCCCTGCGCACCAGGATGGCGGGGTTGCCATCCAGTTGATAACGGTATACGTTGAGCGGCTGATTTGGAGTGGATCGGCTTTCGAAGACAATCGATTTATCTGAGGCGTAGACGTGGTCCACCCGAGTTTGATTGACCATGAACCCTTCACCTACCGGCTTTCCCCAGTTCTGGCCGTCGTTGCTGACGTGTAGCTCGTATTCGCCGATCATGCCGTTGTTGTTGACGATGACAGCGGGCAGGTAACGAATAGCGCTGATGATCTTTTCGTCCTTCATGTCAAGGGTGACGGAATGCGGATGCTGGGGAATGTTGTCGACCCACTGTGAGTGCCACCAAGAGACAGGGTCGTCGTCAATAACACATCGAGGGCTTGTATCGTAGCTCTTCGTGGTCTCGGAATTACTTGCGGTAGCGGACCATCCCTGCCGGGGAAGGTTGTTCCCGTCTTCTCCCCCCACCTGCAATTCTGCGATAGAAGCCCAGCCACGCCCACCGATATCAGACAGGGTGGTGAGACGCAGGTAGCGGGCCTTGACAGGGTTTATGGCCACTTCGTAGTAGCCGCCCGCGACGGGTTTGGCATTGCGGGCATCGGCAGAGGTCTTGGCAGCGACCTTGCTGTTGCTGAGGGTGGAGCCCGTAGGGGGGTCTACCACTACATGGTTGGCGGATCGCAGGCGAGAGACGAAGAAGATGTGGAGTTTGGTTCCATCCGTAGCCAGGCGCATCTGGAATCCGTTGCCGAAATTGCGTTGCCAGGCACGAGTGCCGGTAAGCAGATCGACGGCGATGACCCGCCCAATAGAATCATGGAAAATCTGGGTGTTTCCGCAGTTGAGCGTTGAGGACACTGGGGCATTGATGGAGTGCTCCCAGAGGGTCTTGCCGGTGGCAGCATCGAAGGCAACAAGTCGATTGACTAGACCGGGGGCTTTACCAACCGAATAGTCGATGGTCAGCAGGATATTGCCGATGAGATGAATCTGTGGATCCGTTCCATCGATGAACCTTTGCCAGACGATACGGCCATTGTTCCCCGGCTCTACCCGCTCGAGAATACCACTTGAGAAAATGTAAATACTGTCTGTCTGGGGTGATCCGGGAGGCGGCAAGGATATCCTTGGATTATTGCGGGGAAGGGACCACGTCTGTCGGAAAGGCTGGCTAGGTTCACCGTCAGTTCCGGGCTCGACTGCGTTCAAGGGTGCGGCTGCCTGCTGAAGCGCCGATTCGGCCGGCTTATCGGTAACAAGAAACAGGTTCTTCCCGTCGATGGCAAATGCGCGCGGTTTCTCATCGACGAGGTCCCAAGGCCGACCCGCTGTCGTGCGCCCGGTTGTGGCATCGATCTGGTAGAGCCCGTCGAGCTGGGCAAGGTAAACTGAGCTGTTGAGGAGGACAAGCCGGCCAATCGTCCGATCTGCTGGTCGATACCAGCGCGCTTCTCCCGTGTGGAGATCGATCGCGGCGAGGAGTGAGCGACCGCGAACGATGAGAAGGCCTTCGACCCTGCCTACTATCTGAACCCCTAGAACAAGGGTGTTCTCCCAGAGTAGGCGCCCTGTTTGCCGATCAAGGGCGAAGATCCCTCGGGCGTCCCTTGGCATGCAGATCACCTTGTCGTCTGTGAGAATGGGGGTAGACCCGTGATTCAGGACGGTTCGATCGGTGGGGGGAATAGGATCGTAGTGGTAGATCCAGTCAGTGCGGCCATCGCGGATGTCGGAACGCGCAATGAGGCCACTGTTGGAGCTGCTGTAGACGGCACCGTCGGCGACGGTTACGCTATTTCCATATATTGCGAATGCAGGCAGGCTTCGTTCGAGGCTGGCAGTGAGATCAGATTCGCGTCCAGCGCTGGCAATTGGCGCTCTCCACTGGGTGCTGCCCCGGGTGGGATCTAGGCAGACGAGATTGAGTTCCCTGCCCCGGCCCTGGTTGACGTCGTTTGGAGAGCTCCATTCAAGGTGGTAGAGAAGACCATTGGCTGGCACGGGGTCTCCGAGTGGCACATTGAGGAGGCGTTGCGGGTCTTTTTGGTCCTGGCCGGTGGACCATCGCACCGTGCCGCTCAAGCTGTCGATAGCAGCAATTCCCCGTGGAGGCTGGGTGCTGAAGCCCCATCGGGTGTAAAAGTTCCTGTCGGAAAAAGGGGGGCGGAAGAATCCGGGATGATTGGTATCCGGGGTTTTGCTCTCGCTGACGGCTGGGGGCTGGAAGCTGGTCCACAGTGGGTTTCGAGTATCCTTGGTATCGAACACAGCGAGCATATCCCGCCCGCTGACTAGGAGGGTTCCCCCGGTAACAGTGAGGTCGATCTTGTTTGGAATGGAGCTGCTCCAGGTGGCTCGTGGAGGGATGCGGATGACCCGCTGGGTGAGCTCGAGCAGGGGAGTTTCCAGCGCAGGTAGAGATTGCTTCGGAGGCGTAGTCCGGTTCTTCAGAAGCTGCTTACAGACCTCGATGGCCTTCGTTGGCTCGCCCAGCCACGACAGTTCCCGATCCGGATTTTCGCTGCCGAGAAGATCTGCAGCAGTTTGCGGAGACTCAATCTGATTCCGGGCTGTCCAGATTCCGACTTGCGATGCGTCCTTTGTGTCTGCGTCTACGGTATGGCTCAGGAGGTCTTCGAAACTGCGCAACGCAGATTGGGCATGACCGCGAAATAAATCCCGGTTGGCGAGGTCGCGCAGGTTCTTCTGAGATGAGGAGGACCATGGGTAACGCCGAAACTGGTAAAGAATGTCCGCATCAGTCGGGCTGTCACGGTAGTCCTCCAGCTCATAGCGTTCCTCCTGCACCTGACGCAGGTTCAGGAGGTTTGCCGCGGGTTGGCTGAGGAGATGTAAATCGAGAGCACGGATCGGATCAGTGAGTCCGGATTTGTCCCGCCACGGCACAATCTGGGGCACTGTCAGAGCCTTGGCGGCCAAGCGGTCGATGAGGGGGGCCACAATCCTTGCTGAACGGGTAGCAACGGTATCCCATTCCAGATCGGGGTCGTCTGGCTCCATGTGGGGTAAAGGGCTTCCCTCGAAGAGCGGTAGTATAGCGAGCGGGAGAGATCCCTCCGCCGAGGCCCACTCCTGGTCGAACTCTTTCCAGAGTTTCCTGATGCTCGGATCTGGGTGATGAAGGTCCATCTCTTTTTTGAGATCATCGAAAAGTGGCCTCGTCCGGGCTGAATTCAGGCGCTGGTAAACTCGCACCTGCAGAATCCGCCAGAAGAAATCGTGGGAATTTTCTGCGGCGTATCGGTCTATAAGTTCCTGAGCTTCGAAAAGTCTTCGGTGGTAAAAGTGATGATCCAGAAGAATGGAAGCGGCGTGCTTTACGGACTGGTGGTTGGCGGAAACGACACCAATCTTTTCGAGGGCACACAGCTCACGCGCGGCCCTCTCGGCCGCCGGGTTTTCGGAAAAGGGCACATTGGGTTGTTCGGCGCGAAGTTTGACGTCACTTCGTCGGGACTGCTTCAGAATTTCCTCAAGGGTCTCCAGCGTGAGCTCCATATTGCTGGGGTTTTGAGCGATGACCTGATTAAGGTGGAGATGGCCGGTTTCGATATGTCCGGCCTGATAGGCCTCTTCCGCAAGTTTTTGTAACTCGTCATCTTCACGCGCCACCACCGACGAGGCGAGAGCAAGCCCGGTCCCGAGGAAGGCTATCCATCCGCAATAAGTCATCCCAACAACTCCATGCAGGGAAGGCGCCAGAGTCAACTTCAGAAGGAAACCATGAAGGAACACGACGATATGATGGCAGGCACGAGAATCTGCCGGTCATTATTTCAGCGGCGGGCTGTCATCCTCTCTACCCCTCAAACCAGCGATTCCAGTCACCCCGGTATCGGTGCTGGATAAACTGTTCGGCCTCAGGGCAGTTCGTGGCTCTCATAGCCCGATAATCCCATTCAATCTTCTGGCCAGCACGGAAGGCCACATTGCCAAGGAGGACGGTCTCGCTCAGTGGCCCCGAGTAGTCGAATCGGCAGGTGGTTGATCCGCCTGTCCGGATCGCATTGATCCACTCCCGATGATGACCTTTGGAGTCCTGAATGAAGGGCTCGGGTCGAGAGAAGTCTTTAAATGTATCCTCCGGAAGTAGCTCGTGGCCTCCGTAGTTGGAGATAAGCTGCCCCTTGGAGCCCACGAACAAAATGCCAGAGCCCCACCGCTTATGTTGCTCCGGAGTCAGAATATGATTCGGATAGCGGCCATGATACCAGGTCAGGGGGAGGGCCTTCCAATGCCGTCCGGATACCACCCGATCAGGAAACTGGTAGCGAACTTTCAACCAGATAGGTGCGGAGTCTTTGTCGACAGGTGGGCCCTCGGCCTCGGCAGAGGTGGCATGGCTTAAGTCAAGCGCCCAGAAAGGAAGGTCCATGTAGTGACACCCGATATCGGCAAGGGTGCCTCCGCCAAAGTGCCACCAGTGCCGCCAGTGAAAGTGTGTCCAGCCGGGGTGATAGGGCTGCTCAGGAATCGGACCGAGCCAGAGATCCCAGTCGAGGTTCCCTGGCACGCTTGCCGGAAACCGCTGGTAACGTGTTCGCCCACCGGTGCTAGAGCCAACCCAGACGTGGACCTCATTGATTTCGCCGATCGCGCCGGAACGAACCAGCTCCACAACCCGGCGGTAGTTTGAACCGGCGTGGATCTGGGTGCCCATTTGTGTGACCCGGTTTGTTTCCTGTGCAAGATCGGTGACATGACGAACTTCCGAAATGGTGCGGCAGAGGGGTTTCTCGCAGTAAACATGTTTGCCAGCTCGCATGGCTGCGACACTGGCGACGGCATGAGTGTGATCGGGAGTTGCTACCACCACGGCGTCGAGGTCCTTCTGCTCTACGAGCTTGCGAAAATCGCTGTAGGTTCTGGCCTTGGGAAACTTTATCGCGACTGGAGCGAGGCGGTTCTGGTCCACGTCGCAGAGGGCGGCAATATTTGCGATGTCCTTGAGACCGCCGATACTGAATCCACCCTGCCCGGAAGCCCCGACCACTCCTATGTTCAGCTTGTCGTTGGCAGAGACTGCTCCCTGTGCCTGCAGAATCTGCGGGGCGGCCGCCCAGCTGCTGGCTGCAGCCGCTCCGGTGGAGAGAAAGCTTCGGCGATTGAGAGAGTTCTTCTTCATGGATTGAATGCGGACCCTAGTCCGGACGAAATTCTGAGCGAGTACAAATCCTCGCGAACGGTGCAAGGACGACCTTCTGGGNCNTCGCAACGATGGGANTTCCATATCCGCCCCTCGAGGGCATTGGAAGGAGTCCTCNGATGAGGNCCTCGCTTTATACGTGCAGGAAGGCAGGGTTCTGACAGGGTGGCTCGTAATGCCGCAANTCGAGAAGCATGGGCCCTGCTCCGGGCCTACCAACCGGTCTTTCCTCGAGCTGGGAGGAGCCTCACTCTGCGGCCTCGGGTTAGGCACTCTAGCACGTGCGACCGGGAGCAAGCGCCTTCTCTCTGAGGACAACCCTGCCGTGGGATATCTACCCCAGCGCGAGACCCATGAAGGAATTGTGAGAAGATCCCAGAGAGGGGAAAGCCTCAACTCGGTGATTGAAGACCAATTATTGACAGCGGGAGGGAACGGGATTACCACCCGGAACGCTCTGAGACGGCGGCGTAGCCAAGTGGCCTAAGGCGACGGTTTGCAAAACCGTTATTCGTCGGTTCGAATCCGACCGCCGCCTCCAGGGAACCTGCCCCGGAGTTCATGAGTCGCAGGGAGCGGAAAGGGGTAGTCCTGCGATCGTGTGATTGGGTTGCGCCATGGAACGGGAGTTTTCTTGCGATCCGGCCGGGATTGGGGAACAAGGGGTTATGGGCAAGCAAACATCTTTGAACAGGCGGGGTTTTCTCAAGGGGTCGACGGGAGCGGGTCTTCTGATCTGCAGTAGTCAGGTTGCCTTTGGATACAAGGCGAACGAAAAACTGAATGTGGCCTGTATCGGGGTCGGGGGACAAGGAGTCAGTAATACCCGCGGGGTTTCCGGAGAGAACGTTGTGGCGGTTTGTGATGTTGATGAGAAACGGGCGGCTCAGATGTTGAAGCAGTATTCCGGGACCAAGCGTTACACCGATTTCCGGCTGATGCTTTCAGAGATGGATAAGGAGATCGATGCGGTTGTGGTCTGCACCCCGGATCATACTCATGCCGTCGCCGCGGTTGGTGCCATGAGGCAGGGCAAGCATGTTTACTGTGAGAAGCCGCTGACTCGCACCGTGCACGAGGCCCGCATGATGCGCCTGACGGCTGCCAAGCACAAGGTGGTGACTCAGATGGGTAATCAGGGATCGGCTTCCGAGGGTGTGCGCCGGGCTACCGAATGGGGCGCTGCCGGAACGGTGGGGCCTGTCAAGAACGCGTATCTCTGGGTCAGTGATGGAAGCGCCACCATGACCCGCCCCAAGGATACCCCGGCGGTTCCAAAGAACCTCGACTGGGATCTCTGGCTTGGACCAGCCTCCGAACGGCCCTATCACCCCAGCTACCTTCCCTTCATCTGGAGAGGCTGGCGGCATTTTGGGAGTGGTAGTCTGGGAGATATGGGCTGTCATACCGGGAATTTTCTCTTTCGTTGCCTCAACCTTGGAGAGCTCTGGGAGCCCGGTGGTTCCAGCAAGGCCAAGCGAATCCGGATCGAGGGTGAGGCTACCGGGGTTCATGCGGAGGGCTACCCGGCTTCGACTCGGGTGCATTTCCACATTCCCGCCCGTGGTGACCTTCCGGCGGTGAAGTTGACCGTTTCTAGCGGCGAGAAGATGCGCCCTTCAGCGGACTTGCTTCACGGAAAGCAGCCGGGGTCCTTTGGATCCTTGCTCATCGGGACCAAGGGAAGCATTTATTCGTCAAACCCATGGAATACGAGTTCGGAGATCTTGTCCAAAGATAAGGGTTCGATTAAGGAGCCACCGAAAACCTTGCCGCGAGGTGTTGGTCACCACAGGGAATGGATTGAGGCCTGCAAAGGTAAGGGGGAGACCTTTTCCAGTTTTGCGATTGGGGGCCCGCTCACCGAGCTGATCCAGTTGACCAATATCGCTGGGATCGTGGGTGAACCCTTCCACTATGACACCCTGACCGGGGAGATCCCTGATCACGCCGGGGCCAGCGCTCTCCTTCATCGTCCCTACCGGAAGGGTTGGACGCTCTGATCATTCAGGCCGGGCCAGATCCCGGTTGCAGGGAAGTAGATCGTGAGAGTAAATAGGAAACAGGGATAGTGTGTGAAACCAGTCCCTCTTTTCATCCCGGTTCGTGTGCCTGGCCGGCCTTTCGGCTTCACCGATGAAGGTCTTGGCGAGGCGGGCAATCTCCCTGCCCGTTATCCGGAGATCGCGCAACGCATGAAGAAGGCGCCCGAGGAAATCATGGCAGCCGATCACTGAATCATGAGAGCAGGAATGCAACACCCAAGGCTGGGGCGGATCGCGATCCTGTTTGCAGCCGTGTTCCCGCATGGAGTAGTGATTGCCGACGAGCAAAGGGAGGAACACGCGATCAAGATCTTGGAGTACTACTGCTTCGACTGCCACGACTCTGCGACGAAGAAGGGGGAACTCAGTCTCGAGGATGCTCTCGCGAAGGAGCATTTCGACGGCACGCTCGTCTTCGAGAACCTCCTTGCCGGCAAGATGCCCCCGGCCGATAAGGAGCAGCCGACTGCGGAAGAGAAGGACGCCGTTTTGAACTGGCTGGGGAAAAGACGGGAGGAAGCCTTACCAAAATCGTTTCGCCGGATCAGCCGACATGAGTTCGTGCATTCCTTGAACGACCTCTTGGGCACGAGCCTGGATCTTGCGAGCGAGATTCCGGAAGACCGCGGCACGAATGACTTCGACTCGGACCGGAGGATCAAGTTGAGCCGAGAGATGCTGACTTCCTACTTTTCAATCGCTGATAAAATGCTCGAAGCCGCCTTTCCGGAGAACGGTTTTCCGGCAGAGCAGCAATGGGTGACGAGCAAGATCCGGGACAGTCACGAGACTTACCGGATCTATCACAGACCGTATAAAGAGGGGACGCTCTTCTCGTGGACGCGGGCGAACAACGGAAACAGCTACTCGTTTTTTATCGACAACTTTGATCCGCCGGTGGCGGGCTGGTATGAATTGACCTTTGACGCTGCCAAGGTGGCGAAGATTACCAACGAGCTCAGTCTGCAGGTGCATGCCGGGAAGTACTACTACGCCGATGACCGGCCGCAGCCACAGCGATTGGTAGGGGTGATCTCGGTGGGTGACCGTGAGGTGAGATCACATACTGTAAGGGCGTTCCTCAGGCCGGGGGAAAACGTTTCCGTGCATTGCTATTCACGGCATAACTTTCGCAGCAGAAATCCGCAGGAAGGAATCTACATCAAGCAGATGAAGGCGCGTGGTCCCTTGTTGGATTCCTGGCCGCCGACCTCCTATAAGATGGTGTTTGATGGAATGCCCCTGCGGTCAGGGTCAAGGGAGACTCTTGAGAATACAGGGTTTCAAACGAATTTGCAGCAGATTGGTGGCAAGGTCACGGTGAGCAGTTTTCAGGAGGGAATGGAGAAGGAGAAGATGCAGGACGGGTCTAACCTGACCTTCTGGCACACGCGCTTCTCGCCGAAGGTGGCGAAACCGCCCCACTTTGTGGTTTTTGAGAACCCGAGAGGCGCAGAGATCAAGGGGCTGTCTTTTGCGACTTGGACGGGAGGCAATGGTAACGGTCTCGTGAAGTCCTATGACATCTACTTCTCGGCTGACGGAAAGTCATGGGGAGAGAAGGTAATGAGCGGGGGGCTTGATGTGCGCCTCGCGAACGAACAGCCGATCATCTTTCCATCTGAGACGACGAGCCGCTTCATTAAGTTCCTCGTGACTGACTCAGTGCAGTTGGACAACAAATCGATCGCCTCGGTGGGGAAGCTGGATGTGATTACAGAAATCGCGGAGCCGGTTACGATCTCTCGTGTCGCCGTTGTTTCCCGGTCGGAGAAAGACTTGAAGCGGGTGATCCGCCGGTTCGCGGAGCGGGCCTTTTCCTCGAAGCTCAGCGATGAGGACCTCGCTCCCTACTTCGATGCGGCGTTAACTGGTCTCAAGGAAAGCGATTTTGCGCAGGCTGCAAAGCTCGGGCTGAAGGCGGTGCTCTGTTCGCCGCGATTCCTGCTGGCGCCGGGGGAGCATTCCAACTCGTCATATGCGATGGCGGCGGAGCTCGCGCGGAGTTTATGGCTCTCGGTTCCGGATGAAGAGCTTTTGACGCTCGCGGCGTCCAACGAGCTCAGGGGTGAAGTCTTGCGGGGAGAGATTGCCCGGATGCTGGCAGAGGAACGCAGTGAGCGAATGATTCGTTCCTTCAGCGACCAGTGGTTGAATCTGCGTGGGTTGAACAAGGTGACGCCCTCGCTGAAACTTTATCCTCTCTTTGATGATCTCATGAATCATTACCTGCCGATCGAGACGCGGAGATATCTTCAGCACCTCATTCAGGAGAACATGTCCGCAGGGCACCTGATTGACTCTGATTTCACTTTCCTCAACCAGCGCTTGGCACGGCACTACGGAATCCCGGGTGTGGTCGGGCAGGAGATGCGCAAGGTGAGCTTGCCGGCGGGAAGTCCCCGTGGCGGGCTCATGACGATGGCGAGCGTGCTGAAGGTAACCACCGACGGGTTTGATACTTCACCGATTTTACGAGGAGCGTGGATCTCCAAGAACATTGTAGGGACGCCGTTGTCACCGCCTCCCGAGAGTGTCCCAGCCCTCGAGCCGCAGCACGATCACGCCGAAACGCTGAAGGAGCAAATTGAGCAACACAAGAAGAGCAAGGCGTGCTACGCCTGTCACAAGAGCATCGATCCGTATGGATTTGCCTTGGAGAACTTCGATGCGGTGGGGGAGTGGCGCGATACCTACAAGATTAAGCAAGCTCACCGTGGGACGTTTCAGTATCGTCCCAAGGGCTATTTCAAGATGGGAGGCTCCGTGGACGCCTCGGGCGAGATCAATGGCGACAAGTTCGGCAACATCTTCGGATTGAAGAAGGTCCTCCTCGCGGACGAGCGCAAGATCGCCTATAATTTCGCCAAGAAGTTTTTTGAGTATGCCAACGGCCACGAACCGGACCTTGTTCAGCGTCTTCACTTGTGGGAGTTTGTCGGGCGGAAGCCGGAGAACATCCGCTTGAAGACCCTGGTAACTGAAGTGCTGGAGTACTCTCTGAGCGAATCGAAGTCATGAGCCCCTGCGATCGGAGAACCTTCCTGAAGTTTGGAGCGGCGCTGCCATTGGCGCTGCAGTCACTGAACGCTCGGGCTGCCACTTCTTCTGAGGCGAAGGCCCCGCCTAGGCGGATAATTTTCATCTGCAACTCGCTCGGGTTCTACGAACCAAATTTCTTCCCGGTCAAACGAGGTGATCTGACAACCTCGCGGTATCTCAAGGAGTTGGCGGTGAAGGAAAAGATGACGGTCTTTCAGAATCTGTTCCACCCGGGGATGGACACGAGCAATCACGACTCGGAGAAGTCGTTTCTTACTGGGATACCGAGCCCCGAGGCGACAAACTTCGTGAACAGTATTTCACTCGACCAGGTATTGGCGCGAGAAATGGGAGGAGACACGCGTTTTCCATTTCTTTCGTTCAGTATTTACGATCGCGGCTGGGGGTGCTCCTGGAACGATCGTGGAGTGGCGATTCCGCCCATGCACGATGAGCGGGCGATCTTTGACAAGCTCTTCGGAGAGGAGGATCTCTCGGCGAAGCGGCGGCAGATCGAGAATGACCAACGGATCGTCAAGAGTCTGTATCGCGACATGGCCCAGCTCAAGAAGAGCGGCGGGGACCAGCAGAAGATTGATTCCTACCGCACGGTGATAGCTGAAATTGAGGCGCAGCTAGCGCACGAGGAATTCTGGCTCAAGGCGCAAAAGCCGAAGGTGCCGGACAGCCTGAGCAACGACCAGGAGTTTGTGTTCTCGACCAAGGTAAGTAATCTCTTTGAGCTGGCGAAGCTCGCTTTTCAGACAGATTCAACGCGTGTGATCACTGTTTCGCTCGATTGGATTTATGGCGCGATCAGTGTGCCAGGAGCAACCGGTGGCTGGCACACCTTATCTCACCACGGGGGTCAAGCCGGCGTGCTTGAGAAATTAAGCAGGATCGAGATCGACATCGTAAAGCACCTCAACAAATTCCTCTCGGAGCTCGACGGGATCCAGGAAAATGGGGGAACGTTGCTCGATCACACCACCGTAGTCATTGGAAGTAACTTTGGTGACGCCTCCAATCATACCTGCGATAATCTTCCCACTATTGTGGCAGGGGGCGGATATCGACACCAAGGGCACACAGTTCTCAAGGGAGCCACTCCGCTCTGCAACCTCTACCTTGAGCTGCTCCACCGCCATGGGGTGGATGCGGCAGGCTTTGGCAGCAGCGAGGGGAACATGGAGCTGCTGACGGGGTGAACTCTGGAGGAATACGATAGGTTACCAGCTGACTTTCGCACCGATAATAGCGTTGATCCCTGGCTGGTTTACTCCAGACCCGTGAATTCGGTAGTCCTCGTCCGTGATGTTTTCAAGAGCGGCGGTAAGCTCAAGATTCTCTGAGACCTGCAGCCCAGCCCGGATTGATGCTACGAGGTAACTCGGAGTACCTCCGGGGGGAATCCGCTGGGTGTCCCTCTGGTCGCGGGCACTGAGTTCGTCCTGTTTGTCGGCAGCAGTGATTCGGCCTTCCACCCACCACCGTTGGTCCGGAGAGTCATAGCGGAGGGCAAGGCTCGCCACCAGAGGCGACAGCCGGCTGACTGGAGCTTCCTCGCTTGGGCCTCCGAGAAAGGAGGGGCTGGTGGTGTCTCCCTCCTGCCAGGTAAGGTGACCCGAGAGGGTCAGGTTATCGAGGAAACGCACAGCGGCCTCAAGTTCGATCCCAACGATTTCAGCTTCCTGAGCATTGGTTGCTTCGACGGTATCTCCGCCCGGAGCGGTGGGAACACTGATGATAAGGTCATCGACCAGAGTATAGAAGCCCGCAGCCCCGAAACTGACGTCACCACTTGTGAAGCGTGACCCGAGTTCGAAGGTCCATGATTTTTCTGGCTCGAGGTCGAGGGTTCCCAGCTGTTCCTGACCACTCCGGGAAGTGATGTTGCCGCTAAGGTCATGGGCATTAGGGGCCCGGAATCCCTGACTTGCACCGCCGTAGAGGTTCCAGCTGTCGTCGAGCCGATAGAGGGCACGTGCATTGAAGACGATATTGCTCCAATCTGCACCCGCCGAAATATCCGTATTGTTATCGGGGTCCCAGACCTTACCAAGCTCTGCTTCCGCGTGGGTAATCCTCGCTCCGAAGGTAGTCTCCAGCCTTTGGTTTAGCGGTTTGCGTAACTGGGCAAAGGCCCCAAGGAGGTGGTAGGTCGAGTCATCAGCGACTGGCCTTCGGCTTCTGGGGTCACGCCCAGTACGGGTGCCGCCGGATTCGATACTATCGCGGTAGTAGTCGATACCATAGACCAGATTCCCACCGAGGAGGTCGCTTTCGAGTTGGACATCGAGGCCGATGGTGTCGACGTCAATGACCTGAGTCCGGACATCCGTGGCGCTGCGGTCCTGGAACGCGCTGTCCTGTGAGCGCTGGAAGGACAGAGTCGCGCTATAATTTTGCACGGGGCTGTCGATCAGGTCACCCGTGACCTTGAGATAGGTCAGGCTGCGCTCCTGATCGTAGATGCGGGCTGCGTAGGATCCGGTGCTGGTATTGTTCCATGGAGTGTCGTTGTAGATGGTGCTGTGCCAGCGCCAGACATTGTCTTGATTGAGATATTGATGGGCAAAGCTAAGGCGGGTGGAAGGATTGAGGAGAGTCTCTACCTTGAGGTCGAGATTCTGCTCAGGATATCCCGTGTTTTTCATGCGACCTACCCCGCTGTCCCGGATATCTCCGAAATTCTTTCCCGTCAACCCGAGTGAAGCACCCCAGTTTTTGCCATCTCCAAACCGGGTCTGAAGGCGTCCAACATGACTGCTGCTGTTTGTATCAAAGCGATATTGCGCACTGCCCTGCTGAAACCAGCCTGGATCCGCAGCAAGATAGCCCGTGTCGGCAGTCAGGATGTTCATCGTTCCTCCAAGTGCATCACTTCCGTATTGGACGGAACCCTGACTGCGGACGAGCTCGAGACGGTCCATGGAAAATCCATCCACGGTGTTCCAATATTGGACGGGACCGCTGCGGTAGGTGCTATTGTTGATCCGGACTCCATCGACGAGGAGAAGGTTCTGTCGCCCTGTGAATCCCCTTATGAAGGGGCTGCCGTGACCGTGAGTGGTTTTCTGGACCATGACCCCGGGAGTATTGGCAAGCGCTTCCGGCACTGTACGGAATCCCTGCTCGCGAAATTGTTCCGCTGTTACGACCCCTAGGGAGCTCATGGATTCTAGGGAGTCTTCGCCGATACGGCTTGCGGTGACAACAGTGTCAGGGAGAAGAAGCGTTTCCGCCGAATAGAGCGGAAGATCAAAGAGGAAAAGGGCAGTCAGCGCCAGGGGGACGATACGGTCGGTGATCATGGTTGGAAGGATCGGTCCTTGGGAGTAAAAGTGCATGCGGGAGGGAGCATGATTGCCCGGCATGGTGGGGCAAGCTCATCTCTGCGTCGGGGCCGGATATATGTCGTGGGGACAGTTTTTGATCAGAGTCTGACCACCTAATGGCCAATCAGGGGTTTTGCAGACGTCTTCGAAGCGTCGTGCGGTTCGCCTGCAGAGCGGAAGCCATGCGCGCTAGTTTGCCATCATATCGCTCCAGAAGACGTCTTATGAGGGTCGCTTCCAAACTTTCGGCAAGGTCACGATAAATAGGTCCTTCTTCTTCGTTGAGTCGGGCATCAAGCCAACTGTCAAGGGCCTGGACGAGAAGAGCAGGGGCGTTGGCATCGCTGCTGGGGGTCTCTCCCCTGAGGTAATCGGGAAGATCGCTACCCTCAATAGCTCCGGCGCCCGAACTGACGGTAAGAGCGAACGCTATTGAGTTGTGTAGTTCCCTGAGATTCCCAGGCCAGTCGTACGACATAAGCTGGGCGAGAGCCGGTTCTGTGATGGATAGATTGCGGTCAGGTATCAGTTGGCCGATGAAGTAAGAAACAAGAGCAGGTAAATCTTCCATGCGATCGCGCAGAGAAGGCAAACGTAGCTCGAGAACCTGAAGGCGATAGAAAAGATCACTGCGAAATGTGCCGTCCTGTGCAAGGCTTCGAAGATCTTCGCGTGTGGTAGCGATCAGGCGGGGGAAGTCACGAGGAGATCCGGACTCAATTTGGCGAACGAGTTCCGACTGGGCTTCTGGATTCAGAGAGGCGATCTCTTCGAGGATAAGGACTCCTCCTTGCGCCTTCTTAAGTGCAGAATTCAAGGGCTTGCTAGAGGTGGATGGTCCAATAACCAGTGTCTCTGAGGGGCCACTTCGCATGCTGTTGCCCTGAATAAGTCGGGCGGCATGAGATTTGCCGGTCCCAGTGCCTCCTCGTATGAGCACGGGATCATCGGAAGCACAACAATGTGCGATCTGCTGGAATACCGGGCGCATGCTGGGGGCGGCTCCAACAAACGCTACTGCCTCTGGGGCTGGATCTGTCGTGTCTTGTTTGCTGGGGATTGACTTCGCTACTCGGCGAAGGACTCCCTGAAACTTCGCGAAATCCAAGGGCTTGGGAAAGAAATCAATGACGCCAAGCTTCCGCGCGGTAATGGTATTCTCGATTTCGCCGTGGGCAGTGATGACTATGGTCGAAGGCCTTTGCGTGGCTGGCAGAGACTCGAGAAATTCAAGGCCATTCTGATCTGGAAGGCCAATATCAAGGATCATTGCATGGTAGCTCCTCTTTGATTGAAGCGCTTTCCTTGCCCGGGCTGCGGTGGGAGCGGGCTCTCCCTGAAATCCGGCCTGTTTTACGGCGGCGGCCAGAGCGAGGGAAAGGGCATGCTCGTCTTCGACGATAAGGATATACGGTAAGTCCATGATTGCCTTTAATTTGATGGAGAAAGGGGAAGAGTGATGCTCACCAGAGCCCCTCCTCCGGCATGATTAGAGGCCTCGATTGATCCGTCGTGAGCCTGAACAACTTCCCGCGCGAGGGTGAGACCGATTCCCATGCCTCCTTCCCTTTCTGAGAAGAAGGGCTCCCCAAAGTGGGCGAGGGCCTCGGGGCTGAATCCTGGTCCGGAATCACGAATTGTCAGACGCGCTTCGCCTGTAGCCATTCTCACTTGAGCAATGATCGGGCCCCCTTCGGCCATTGCCTGGCTGGAATTTACGATCAGGTTCCGAAGCACTTGTTCAATCCGGAGTTTATCACAATCTATAATCGCCGGTCTGGGTGCTTTGATCTCAAGCGGAGTGCCTGCATGGGTGAGGGCA
Source organism: Roseibacillus sp. (assembly GCA_002686085.1). GTDB lineage: Bacteria > Verrucomicrobiota > Verrucomicrobiia > Verrucomicrobiales > Akkermansiaceae > Roseibacillus_B. Next base: position 36,655 of record NZAC01000002.1, read on the forward strand.
GGCTTCTGTCTACGGCCCACATCTCCCAGCATTTCGACAAGGTCATGCGGTCTGCGATCCGGGGGCTGGGCCCGGGCCACAAAGAGCCACTGATTAACGAGGTCAGTAATACGCTCTACCTCTTCCCGGATCAGATTTACCGATTCAGCTCCTTCCGTCTCAATCCTGGGTTCGATAAGATCGGCATGCATGCGAATTGCCGCCGCTGGATTTCGGATTTCATGCGCAAGACTCGTTGCGATTCTACCGAGAGTGGCAAGTCGTTCGGACTGATGCCTGAGTTTCTGTTCGCGGAGCAGTGACTGATGGGTATCCTCGAGGGACCGAGCGAGTTGTCCGAGCTCATCGCTTCGGGCAGTGAGAGACGCCGGGATAGGATTTTCTGGTTTTTCGTTGGTTTTCAGGTTGGGGAGCCATCTGGTTAACAGGGTCAGTGGGCGAACGATCCGGTCGGCAAGAATAAAGACGAGGCCTCCAAAAGCCGCGGTAAGAAAGAGGGTGGGGATTAAAATCCAGATACCGACGCCGGTCAGGCCTCCCTCTCTATCCCTGACGAGAATAAGGTGATCTTGTGAGCTTTCCAGGGGAGTGACAGCTACGTCGTAGTTTCCTATCCGGGTAGCAGTGGTCGAATTTTCAGAGAAGGTCTTCAGCTGTTTTTCAATCTCGGAGGGCCATTGCTCCTTCGAGGAATGTACGATTCGCCCATCCTCGCGCAGAAAAGCAACTCGGACTTCTAGAATCGTAGAGAGACGGTTCGCCATTTCGTTAGAGCGAGGGAGGGGTAACTGCCCCATGAAACCGGCATTATTAATTGCTGTTTGCTCGAAGCGCCTTAGGGATTCGCGCCGTTGTAGCGATGAAATCCAGATTGCGAGGCCCAGCGAGGCAAGGAGGACGAAACCGGAGAGGGGGATAACGAGCCTTTTATAGAGGCTGCCCCGGCGGACTGGATCATAGTTAGCCACTTGGATCGATAATGAGCATCATATGTTCATTTTCGAGCGCTAAAGTGTGGAATATGCCCGATTTTCCAGGGTGCTTCAAGTCAGCGCCGATCGCAATCAGGGTCCCCGGCCTTACACTGCCGCGGACTGTTCCAAGAGATTTTAATGTTCTCAGGGAGAGAGCGGGGAAGCCTCTTCAATTCCGCTAGATCTCAGGACCAGTGTAAAATCACCTTGCCGCTTTTTCCCGAGAGCATCGTTTCGAATGCGTTCTCGAAGTCAGAAGCGTCGAATTCGTGGGTAATTACAGCAGAAGGATCAAGGCCAGCACGGACCATGGAGCTCATTTTATACCAGGTCTCAAACATTTCCCGGCCGTAGATACCTTTGAGGACAAGTCCCTTGAAGATGACTTTTTCAAAATCAATTTCAAGTTTGTCAGGGAAAATCCCAAGGAGTGATACACGAGCTCCGTGAGAGGTATGGTCGAGAATATCGGAGATCCCGGCGGGGTGTCCTGACATTTCAAGAGCGATATCAAACCCTTCTTTCATGCCGAGTTCACTCTTAACGTCTGTGAGAGACTCGATACTGATATTCACGGTTCGCGTGGCTCCCAACCGTCTCGCAAGATCAAGGCGGAAAGGATTCGGGTCTGTAATCACCACATGGCGAGCTCCTGCAAAGCGGCAGACCGCTGCAGCCATACACCCAATGGGACCAGCGCCAGTGATGAGGACATCCTCTGCAACAAGATCCCATGAAAGGGCGGTGTGAATCGCATTGCCAAGGGGGTCAAAAATTGCGGCCAGATTTTCGGGGATTGTGGGGTCGAGTTTGTAGACGTTGCGGTAGGGTAGAACCAGAAAGTCGGCGAAGGCTCCGGGACGATTAATGCCGACCCCGACGGTGTTGGGGCAGAGGTGACGGCGCCCGGCGAGGCAGTTGCGGCACCGTCCGCACACCAGGTGCCCTTCCCCAGAGACATAGTCGCCCGGGAGCAGATCGGTCACTCCGGAACCCGTTTTCTCCACGTAGCCACAGTATTCGTGACCCACTGTCATCGGGGTTGGGATGGTCTTCTGTGCCCAGGGATCCCATTTCCAGATATGGAGGTCTGTGCCGCAGATGGCGGTCCGGGATATCCTGATGAGAACATCCATGGGGCCAACATCCGGAACCGGAAGGTCTACAAGCTCGAGACCTGTTCCCGGCTTGCTTTTTATCAAGGCGCGCATGGTTTCTTTCCCTTGAGCTAAGTCCTACGGAAAGTGATTGCAATCGACTTCGATGAAGATTTCGATTTTCAGGGGGCGGGATCCCCATGAATCTTGAAACGAAATGACACTGGAGGATCTGGGTTGGAACGAGGCTTTTGCTGAAGGGTTTGCGCCTTTCGCAGAGCGCGGTTTGATACCGGCTCGGCTTGTGCGGGAAACCAAGATTAATTTTGCCGCGCTGCTGGAAGGAGGAGAGGAGATTGATTGTGTGCTGGGTGGAAAAGTCTGGCACGAGGCAGAAAACGATGCGGATTTGCCCTCCGTAGGGGACTGGGTGGCGCTCGATAGGGGAGGGAATTGCGATGAAGTGATCATACGGGAGCGTCTTCCGAGGTTCTCCCGTTTCTCCCGGAAGATGCCGGGGAAGAGTGCGCAGGAGCAAGTGCTGGCAGCTAACGTGGATATTGTTGTTGTTGTGACGGATCCCGGTGGTGACTTCAACCTGCGGCGAATGGAGCGCTACCTTACTCTGATCGAGCGATGTGGGGCCAAGCCGGTTGTTCTCCTGAATAAGGCAGATCTGTTTCCGGAGAAGGACTGTATTGATGCAGCCGGTGAACTGAGGAATCTGAGCCGGGTCGCGGAGATTCACGTGACGAGTGCGAGGGAGTGTCGGGGGCTGGAAGTGCTGCGTGGATATTTAAAACCTGGAGTAACTATCACGCTTGTTGGCTCCAGTGGAGTTGGAAAGTCCACCCTGGTAAATCAGCTGTTGGGGGGAGAATGGCAGGAGACCAGCGAGGTAAATGAGGTGACGGGCAGAGGACGGCATACAACCAGTCACCGTGAGCTGGTTGTTCTTCCGGATGGGGGATTGTTGATAGATAACCCGGGAGTCAGGGAAATTCAGATGTGGACTGATGAGTTCACTCTGAGGGAAAGTTTCGCGGATGTTGAGGATCTTGCGGCGCAGTGCCGCTTCACGGACTGCAAGCACGAGGGAGATACGGGGTGCGTGATTCAACAGGCAGTTGAAGAGGGGAGTCTCGACCCGGACCGCTATCAGAGTTATCTGAGGTTGGAGGAGGAAATCGAGGAGCTCAACAGAAGGCGCCAGAAACGACGAATGGCTACAGAGCGCTGGGCGAAGCGCAATCGCCGGGTGAAAGCGAGGAATCTTGCTGATCGGATTGAGCTCGAAAAGGAAGAGAGGGGTGAAGTTTGACCTTAGGAGCTGCGTAGTAGCCAGCCGGTTGCCGGAGCGTCCGTGTTGTCGGGAGAACCCGTTGGCACCGGGAGCCTGGGTTCAGGGGATTTGAAAGATCCCTCCCGTGCTTGGATCCCGAGCAAAATCGCCTTGTTGGAAGGGTCTCCCTGTTTTTGGGTTTCGACTGATATCGATCAGATTATGAGGAGGGAACGGACTGATAATGTGATTTGGATTATCTGCCTTAAAGCCTCTCTTATAGCTTTCAGGCTTTGCGCTGGGAGCGGTTGGAGAGGGTTCCCCGGATCCAGATTCCGAGGCTGTCTGATTACTACAGGAGCTCAGTAGCAGCAATGATGCTGAGGCAACGATAGAGACAATACTACGCCTTAGAGAAATTCGCGGATGAGTCATTACGGAGGTGGTATTTGAATCTTTTAAGTGCCCGAGAGTAGGAAAATATGGACACCGTAGCGACCCTTATTTGTCTATCAGCGGATACACTGGCGAACCATAATCCCGAACTTTCGCAAGGTGGAAATACGGTACCTCTTATCGAAAACCCGAAACTTATCGTGCCTCATCTGGCGCAAGAGACTGTAGTAAATTTTCCTCATGACCTCGGCGGCTCGTAGCGCCTTACGATCGCTTGGAGGCAGGAAGCTGGCGGTTTCCTCGAAAATGCGTTCAGCCCGGTCAGCTTCAAAGTTCATCAGGGAGAGGAACCGTTCATCGTAGACGCGCTCCGCTAGATCATTCTCGGTGTATTGGAATTGGTGGAGGTCAGCGAGTGGCAGATAGATCCGGAGGCCATTTTCGAGGTCTTCTCCCACGTCCCTGATAATATTGGTGAGTTGAAGGCAGTGCCCCAGGCTGATCGAGTAGTCACGAGCCTCCTCGCTGGCGCCGAAAAGGGGTAACAATATCAGGCCGACAGTTGAAGCTACGCGGTAGGAATACTGTTGAAGATCCTCCCACGTTTCAAAGCGTTGAGGGCTGAGGTCGGATTCACAGCCACGTATAATCTCCTGCAGAAGTGAGGGTTCAATAGAGTGGCGCTTGCGCATGTCCACCACTTGCGCCTCGAGGCTGTTCTTCGGGTGATCCTCCCGCTCAATCGCCTGCATCCAGTTTTGGAGAGCTATGCGCTTTTCTTCCGGCGGGCGGGAAGTGTCGTCGGCAATATCGTCGACGACCCGGCAGAACGCGTAGAAGACGTTAAGGTCTGGCCGACGCTCCTGCGGGACGCACATGAACGCGAAAGCCAGGTTAGACTTGGCGCGGCGGGTGATTTCAGCAGGTTTCGTCATTCTGTGCTCAAGTTCTTATCTGATCAGTCCCCAGTGTCCCGAGGTAAACGGCCACAGGGAGAGAAAAGCGGGCCCGACGAGGTTGTATTCTCTTACCGGGCCCCAGTAGCGGGAGTCGAGAGAGTCGTCCGTATTGTCTCCAAGGGCGAAATAGCCGCGGTTGAGAGAGAGTTGAGCTCCGGTGTTTCCCTCTGCAAGCAAGGTGTCACGGGTCTTCAGGTGAACGCTGTCGCCCCGTTTACGAATGAACTGTGGCAGGGGGTCACGGTAATTTCTTGTAGGTTGATAGCCGACCCCGGCTGGGCCGGAATAGATCCCCTCTCGATTTCCGATCATACGAAGATACTTCTCGGTAGCGGGTTGGTCGTTGATTACCAGAAGGGGCTCATCAATCTCCACCTTGTCACCCGGTATTGCGGCAAGGCGCTTGATATAATGAGAGCCCGCGCCCTGCTCTCTCTGGCTTCGTTGATGAATTCCTTCGATACCACGGGTGTCAAAGACAAACACCTCACCCCGGCGTGGCCGGCGAAAATTGTAGGAGAATTTGTCTACAAGGACGAGATCTCCAGTAGTAGAAAACCCGGAAACGGTGGTATGTGGGGGAACATAAGAAAGGCCCATTTCGTAGTCGGTGTTAATCTGAAGCCCCATCTTCTGGAGAGCGCTCCGGGGAGCCGGGAGTCTCAGGACTTCAGGGTCGTGTTGAGCGTCGCCTCGAAAATGGAGTTCTGTGACGGTGAAGAACTGGAGGCGTTGCCCTTCGCTGATACGCTCCAGATAGCGTCTGTCAGATGAGCCATTGACCACCTTGTGGATGTAGCGTCTGCCATTCATGACGGCTTGCCAGGTCCTGATGGGAACTGAGGGAAACTCATCTTTGGTAAGCTCATGTCCAACGATGCCATTTAAAGTGGGCTGCATGGACCCGGTTGGGATTCGAAAGGGCTGAAGGAAATAGCCACGAATTCCCAGTGCTATTACGATAGCGACAAAGAGGACCTCGAGGTTTTCGGCGATGAATCCGGGTCGCCGATAACCAGAAAGAGCATTTTCGCATGCTTCTGTGAGAAGTTGACTGGTCTCTGCAATCCGCTCCCTGTCGCCAGCCTTAATTGCAAGGTTAAGGCTCAAACGGGCGTCTTCGATGTGAGAGACCTGTTCTTCCCCCATTAGATCCCGCTTATAGTTAAGAAACTTGCGCGCGCCCTTAGATAGGAGTCGGGCGTCTTTCTTCCAGCGGGGAGACAACATGGCATTCCGGGTTTCGCGGACCTGCAGAAAAGCTGCTCCACCGGTGGAGAGAAGTCCAGCGCCTGCAGGGCTATTTTATAAGGCCCCAGTGTCCCGAGCTCAGGGGCCAGAGCGAAAGGAGTGCTGGCCCTACGAGGTTATAATCGCGGACGTGTCCCCAGTAGCGGGAGTCCAGAGAGTTGCTGGTGTTGTCGCCCATTGCGGCATATTCGCGATAAAGAGCGGCCTCGATTGGCCCCTTGCCGGCGTCGAGCTGGTTCTGCCGGCTCTTCAGTTTGAGGACATCGTCAGGGTCGTCGAGGTAACGCCGCCATCGAGTCCGCCCTTCGCTGGCGGCAAGCTGATAGCCCGGCCACCCTTCGTGGCGCCCCTCTCCCCTCATAACCTCACGAATTTTCTTCTCCTCCGCGGGCTTGTCATTGACGTAAAGATCACTGCCCACCACCTGAAGGTTGTCTCCTGGGACGCCAACGAGGCGTTTGATATAGTGTGACCCCGCTCCCTGGGGGCTGTTGGACCGCTGTTGGATGCCGGCGATGCCGCGTGTGTCAAAGACGAACACTTCTCCACGATTCGGGCGTCGAAAGTTGTAGGATACCTTGTCGACGAGGACGAGATCTCCGCTGGTCGTATAACCGGAAACAATGGTATTTGGCTCCAGCCACCATGTGCTTCCATCAGGGCTATGCCTCAGGTGAGAGGGGTCCAGCGCTCCCATTTTTTCCAGAGCGGTTCGGGGAGCCTTGATTTTGGCAACATTGCCATCCGCAAAATGAATCGTGGTTTCCGTAAAAAACTGCCATTTCTGCCTTTGTTCGATGTAGGGCATCGGAGCTCCGCGGGGGTCTTTGCGGAAAGGGTGGGTCATGATCTCACGTCTCTCATTTCCGCTGAGCCTCTTGTATATGTATTTCCTTCCTCCTGTAACCGCCTGCCAGATCTTCACGGGGAACGCGGGGAATTCATCCTGCCTTAGGTTGTGGCCAATAATCCCATTGAGGGTGGGTTGCATTGATCCGGTTGGAATACGGAATGGCTGAAGGAAATAGGCACGAATCCCGAGAGCGATGACGATTGCAACGAAAAACACTTCGATGTTTTCCTCGATGGGATTGGGCCGCCTGTAACGGGGGAGGGCTCCCTCGCAAGCCTTGCTGACAAGTTTCTCTGCCGCCGCTGCTTCATCTCGGTTGCCCGCCTTGATCGCTGCTCGCAATGTATTCCTAGCCTCTTCGATTGCCTCGATCTTGTCAGCTTCGAGGAGGTCCCGTTTATAATTCAGAAATTTCCGGGCGCCTTTGTGCAGGAGCTTGGACTCTTTTTTCCAGCGGGGAGCAAACATGGCGGGTAGTTCGGGAGGAGGATCAGGAATCTTGGGGATTCCCTTGAAAGTTCATTTGATTGCGGCTCTTCCGAGGTGAGGGGGTAACTAGCACGGGTATTCCGCCGGGGCAAGGGGAAGACAGCAATTTGCGGTGCGAGGGCAGTGGACCAGCGCAGGCCTAGTCACCACTCTTGAGGACGCGGATGAAAGCATCCTGGGGGATGTTGACCTTCCCGACGGCCTTCATCTTTGCTTTTCCCTTCTTCTGCTTCTCCAGAAGTTTTCTCTTCCGGCTGATGTCGCCTCCGTAGCACTTGGCGGTGACATTCTTGCGCATGGCGCGAATAGTTTCGCGGGCAATAATCTTCCCACCGATCACAGCCTGAATAGCCACGGGAAAGAGCTGGGGGGGTATCACATCGGTCAGCTTTTCCGCCAGACGGCGCCCGTAGCCGGTCGCCTTGTCACGGTGAACGATGGTAGAGAAGGCGTCGACGGGTTCTCCCGCGATCAGGATGTCCATCTTAACGAGATTCGCGGGCCGGTAAGTATGATGCTCATAATCCATCGACCCGTAGCCGCGGGTGGCGGACTTCAGGCGATCGTTGAAATCAACAAGGATCTCTGACAAGGGAAGAATTGTATGCAGCATGACCCGGGTATCATCGACCGTTTCGGTATGTTCGACCTGGCCTCTTTTTTCCATGACGAGAGCCATCATCTCGCCAATGAATTCAGAAGGGGTCATGATGAATACCTTGACCATGGGCTCACGGATTTCGTCGACTTCAGAAAGATCAGGGAGAAGACAGGGATTATCAACAAGCAGCTGTTCGCCACTTGTTTTGCTCACTTCGTAAATCACGGACGGGTAGGTGGAGATCACGTCCATGTTAAACTCCCTGCGGAGTCTCTCCTGCACGATCTCCATGTGTAGAAGGCCGAGAAATCCGCATCGGAACCCGAAGCCCAGCGCTACAGAACTTTCCTGTTGGAAAGTGAATGCGGCATCATTGATCTGAAGTTTGCCCATGGCAGTCTTGAGAGCCTCGTAATCGGAGGACTCGACGGGATAGATTCCCGAAAAGACCATGGGTTGGACTTCCTTGAAGCCAGGTAGTGGCTCTGCGCACGGGTGACGGTTGTCGGTAATAGTGTCTCCGATTTTAACCTCGCTGGCAGACTTCATGTTGGCGATGACGTAACCGACATCACCTGCTTCCAGGGAGTCTTCACTGGTCATCTTAGGAGTGAAGTGACCGACCTCCTTGACTTCGTAGGTCTTTTCCGTGGCAAAGAGTTTGATGCGCGTTCCGCGCTTCATGGAGCCTGAGATCAGGCGCACGTAGGATACCACGCCGCGGAATGGGTCGTAGACGGAGTCGAAGACCGAGGCTCTGAGAAGGCCGTCTTCGGGAGCGGTAGGAGCGGGAATCCGTGCCACGACAGCTTCTAGAATCTCCTCGATTCCGATTCCTGCTTTGGCGGAGGCAGGGATCGCGTCTTCGGCAGGGATGGCGAGAATGTCCTCCAGTTGCCTCTTGCATTTTTCTAGGTCTGCTGCCGGAAGGTCGATCTTATTGATAACCGGAATGATGACGAGGTCCTGCTCCATCGCGAGGTGGACATTGGCAACAGTTTGGGCCTCTACTCCTTGAGCAGCATCGATGAGAAGTAGTGCGCCCTCGCATGCTGCGAGGCTTCTTGAGACCTCATAAGAAAAGTCCACATGGCCGGGAGTATCGAGGAGATTCAGTTTCATCCGATCGCCGGTTCTCGCCTCGTAATACATTGTGACCGGATGCGATTTGATCGTGATTCCCCGCTCACGCTCAAGATCCATGGAATCGAGGAGCTGGTCCTGTTTTTCCCTATCTGATATCGTCTGAGTCTGCTCGAGCAGGCGATCTGAAAGAGTCGTCTTTCCATGATCGATGTGCGCGATGATGGAAAAGTTCCTAGTCTGTTGGATGGACATACGATCCGGGAGGGAATGACGCTCGGGTCTTTGCCCTAATATGGCTCAGAGGATGAAAGGGATAAGAAAGGGACTTTAGCCCAATAGCACGACAAAATGAAGTGATTTGGCTTCAAGCAATCAGGGTGGGGGCGTGTTTGCCCAAGAGTCCCAGCAGGCCCGCTCTCATAAGACACGATGCTTAGCCATCCGGGCCATGATCCCTTTCTGCACGTGAAGGCGGTTTTCGGCTTGTTGGAAGATCGTTTTGGAGTGCTTCTCAAGCACGTCCTCGCTGATTTCTTTTCCGCGATACGCGGGGAGGCAGTGGAGGACAATATGTCCCTCAGAGGCCTCGGCCAGCAGTTCACTGTTGACCTGGTAGGATTTGAACTGTGCCTCTTTTTCAGATTGGCCCTCCTGCCCCATGGAGAGCCAAACATCGGTGTTGACGACGTCTGCTCCTGCCACAGCCTCGGCAGGATTCGAGGTGACGCTAATATTTGGGGCATCAATTTTACCGAGAAAATCTGAGGGGGGTTGGTAATCCGAGGGCGAGCCGATCGTCAGTTGGAATCCGAGGTGTTTGGCGGCCCAGCACCACGAACGGGCCATATTACTATAGCCGTCACCTACGAAGGCAAATCTCTTGCCATCCCAGCCACCTAGTTTTTCCCTGACGGTGAGCAAGTCGGCGAGGATCTGGCAGGGGTGTTCGTCATCTGTAAGCGCATTAATGGTGGGGATGCCTGCGAAGGAGGAGAATTCCTCAACATCACTCTGGGCGTAGGTCCGGATAATCGCACCGTGCACCATGCGGCCCAGAACGCGGGCGGTGTCCTTAATTGGTTCCCCTCGGCCGAGCTGAATATCGTTCGAACTCAGAAAAAGGGGTGATCCTCCGAGCTCACGGATACCCACCTCGAAGGAGACGCGAGTACGGGTTGAGGACTTAGAAAAAATGAGAGCCCAGATTTGTCCGGAGAGGGGAAATTCTTCGTGATTGCCCCGGCGCGTCTTAAGAGTCACCGCATGGTCAATATACTTCACGATGTTCTGGGGGTACATCGATTCTATTGAGAGAAGATGGTCCATTTGGTCTAAGTTTTCAGTATCTGCTGATTGGAGGAGCCGGACAGCACCAACCATCGGAAAAAGGGAAGGGAGACCGTGAGGGAGAATCGGCAGAGAATCAAGGAAAGCAGAAGAAAATCCCGGCCCTACCTATTGCTAAGCCGATCGAGAGTGTGCTTGAAAATCCCGAGAGCCTCGTGAATTTCCTCCTCTGAAACCGTGAGCGGTGGCATGAGGCGGACGGTATCAGGTCCAGCAGGAGGGGCGAGAAGGCCGGACTTTGCTAGTTCCTTGGAGAGGTAGATCGATGCGGGCGTGCCCTCGGGAGCGTCGAATGCCGCAGCTTGGAGGCCAACGCCCAGAAGAAGGCCTTTTCCACGAACTTCGGTGATGGCCTGGTGTTGCCAGCCGTCGACGGTGGCTCGGATGGTTTGTCCGTGCAGGGTGGCGCGCTGAGGGAGGTCGTTATCGATGACTTCACGAAGAACAGCCTGCGCCGCGGCACAGGCGAGGGGACTTCCTCCGAAGGTGGAACCGTGAGATCCGGTCCCAAGTAGCTCGAAAAGAGGCGTATTTTGAGAGGTAAGCCTGTCGGATACCCAGAAAGCCCCGACGGGAAAGCCTCCTCCCAGACCCTTTGCCCACGAAACAGCATCAGGAGTCAGGTTGGGCTCGATACTACGCCAGCCGGCCATATTCCCTGTTCGCCCGAGACCGCATTGGACCTCATCAAGAAGAAGAAGAAGGTCTTTCTGTTCACAAAGATCCTGCACCCCCCGGAGGAATTCGGGAGTTGCCAGATGAATTCCGCCCTCTCCCTGAATAGGCTCAAGCATGATGGCGCAGGTGGTAGGTCCTATCGCGGAGGCAAGAGATTCCAAATCGTTGAGGGGGCAATGGTGAAACCCGGGAAGGAGGGGATCGAAGCCTTCTTTCACCTTGCTTTGGGCGGTCGCTGCGATTCCTCCAAGTGTGCGGCCATGAAAGGACTGGTGGAAGGTGATGATCTCATGACGAGACTCAGCCTTGTCCCCGGTCCGCGCTCCGCCAAAACGCCGGGCGAGCTTGACGAGACCGTCGTTTGATTCGGCGCCGGAGTTGCTGAAAAAGACTCGCCCTTGGAGTTCGAGACACTCCTCTACAAGGCATTCTGCCAGCTCTGCCTGCTTGTCGATCTGATAGAGGTTGCAGCAGTGAATTAAATCGCCGGCCTGACGCGCGATAGCGCGGGAGAGTGCGTTGTCTCCGTGGCCGAGAGTGCACGTCGCCAGGCCGGAGCAGAAATCGAGATAGCGCTTACCGTCCGCGTCCCAGAGCAGGGTGCCTTCACCTCTTACCGGGCTGACGGAAAAGCGCGAATAAGTGGGGAGGACGTAGCGGGCGAGTTTTTCGGCCGTATTCATCAGAAGGAGGTCAGGGTCGGGAAAGGTAAGCTCTAAAGTCAAGTGCCGGAAACCGCGAGACCGGTCCGGGCCCAGATTTTGGCACTAGTGAGTAATTTCGGTTCCGATTCCTTCGGGGGTAAAGATTTCAAGGAGAACAGTATGTGGAATTCGTCCATCAATAAAGTGAACCTTCTCCACTCCCGCTTCGAGGGCTTTGATTGCGGATCGGACTTTCGGGATCATTCCACCGGAGATGACTCCGGAATCTGTAAGGGCGGTAGCCTCCAAGGGATCCACGGAAGGAATCAGACTCGAGGGATCCTGTGGGTCGCGAAGAAGTCCGGGGACGTCCGAGACAAAAAGCAACTTGGCAGGTTTAAGGGTACACGCTAGAGCTGCGGCGGCGAGGTCCGCGTTGATGTTGAGAGCCTTCCCGGAGCCGATCTCACAGCCGAGGGGTGAAACAACTGGAATCGCGTCCGAGGCAATGGTCTTCAGGATCTTGTCGGTGTGGCAGGACTCAACCTTGCCGACCCGACCGATATCAACAGCTACCTGCTCCGACTCCGTGATACGTGTTGCTTGGAACACCTCGGTTCCTGGGATTCCGGTGGCGTGCCCTCCGTGCTTACTCAGAAGGTCTACGAGGGCCGGGTTGATGGTGTTGCCAAGGGTTGCCTCTACAATCGAGATTGCTTCCGAACTGGTGACCCGGAAGCCCTCTACAAATCTGGCCTCGAGGCCGGCGGCCTCCATCGCGGCTGAAATCGCCTTGCCACCCCCATGAACGACTACCGGGTTGATACCGGCCACTTCCAGAAAGACAATGTCTCGCATGATAGAACTTACCAAGTCCGGGCTGTCCATTGCGGATCCACCGATCTTGATAAGAAATGTTTTTCCCCGGAAGCGCTGCAGGTAGGGCAGGGCTTCAACCAGAGTTGCGGCTTTTTCTTTGGTATTCACAGGAATGAGGCCTTTTACAGAGAGGCCCTTCTCTTGAGGGGAGACAATCGTTCCGGGGAATAGACCTAGGGGCGGTCCGCCCGGGCGGAAAGTGGAAAATGATTTCAAGACGCGCTAATCGGCTGTCGCCGTTCCGGGAGGGCGTGCGTCAGACGATCTTTTCGGTCGCTTACGGGAAGGGAGGTAGCGAGCCATGCGCAGGGCGAGGACCCACCCAGTCAGGGCGGTCGCTACCGCAGGTGCAAAGAGGGTCCATTGTTCGGAGTCCTTGTGCATCAGTAGTAGAAGGGCGGGTGACGCAACCAGCATGAGAAGGTAGCAAAAATGTCGTAGAAAAGCTGGGAAGCCGGCTACCAGAGCTGCAATGACAGCGATCGCGCTGAGCAGGAGAATTTCATTTCGCAGGCTCATACGTCGATAGCGCTCAATTTTTTCCGGGCGGGGAAGGGTGTCGATAGTCGCAATCGTTCGCAGGATTGAGTTTCCCGCCGCGGAGGAAGGTTCAGTTTGCTTGTCGGCAAAAAGAACGGAACGAGGAACCGTGCCAAGAGATTCGTTTATAGCACGGCGGGTTTCTTCTATCTGGCTGGGGGAATAGGCCTCGACGGCAAGACGCTCGAGGAAAAGGGGGCGGTCTGCCCGGTCGATCCTGAAAGCTCCGAATTCGTCAATTGGAACGATGGGGCCATCTCCCAGGCGGAGATGATTGCCCAGAGAGAGATGGACCTCTTCTGGTGAGATGTCTGCCTGCGCCATGGCGACCGCCAGAGGAAAAGAAGGAATCAGGTGTTTCCCCCAGCGGACGATTGCAAGGTTGCCAGTGCCAGTGCTCTCATCCGGACGGAAGGAGAACTGAGTGTTGGGAGCGAAGTCAATAGAGGTCGGAAAAACGACACTATTGAAGAGTCGAAGTCCGTCAGCTCCTCCCTTTACATTCGAGACAGGGATTGCGCTGGCCTTCAGATATGAAGGAATTGGCTGGGATCGGGGGAGGCGCTCGAGATCAACGGTGACGACGACTTTTTCGAACTGTGTAAGTGCTGTATTGAGGCTGGCTAGCCGCCCGAGATGAGCCAACCCCTCTCCTTCCCACGAGAGGGGTTCCTCGATTGCTGCGACCCGGCAGCCAAGGGAGTGGGCATGATTGAAGAGGCCCCACCAGTCCTCAGGCTCGAGCGGATAGTGAAGATCGGCTGCAGCCTGTTCGTCGACAGCGATCTGGAGATAAGGCCGGGGTTTGCCCTTCACGAGGGGGCGAACAACCCGGGTCCGGGGATTTGGCTGGGTTTTGTCGACAACGAAGGTTTCGTCTTTTCGGGACTCGGTTAGGAGCTTTTGGAAGAGTGCGTCCTCCTGATCCCGGAGAGGTCGCCAGTCCTCGGAGAGGAGGGTCACGCAGATTCCGACCTCAAGGGCTACAAAAGCAAGAATCAGGCGAACGATCCAGGGGGTCATGATGGAGAGGTTGGGCGCGGCGCATCCCGTGGAACTGGAAGTGACCAGCGTGAGGCCGAATTATGAAAAACGAAATCTTATTTCTCGACCGCGCCCTCGAGAATCGGGCGGAGCAAGTCGTCCAGGGGACTATCCTCTATCTGAGCGAGAAGCAGTTTCGCTCCCGCTGAGATGTGCTGCGCATACCAATCATTTCTCTGCTCATGGAGAATATACGCATAGGCACCCAGAGCTTGCATGAGCCTCTGAATGGCGCAATCGCGCAACAGCTCAGGGACGGGCCGTTCTTCAGAAATCTCCTCCCAGAGATCGAGAAGTTTGTTTTGGTCCTCCTCTGAGTGATCGAGGTATGGGTCGTAAATCAGTGAGGCAAGATCGTATTCCTGCCGCCCAAGTCGGAGGCCTTGGAAGTCGATGATCCATGTTTTTTCCTCATGGAGGATAAGATTTTGTGACTGAAAGTCTCGATGGACGAGGTTGCGATGGGATGCTCCCAGATTTTTGCTGAGTCGGGAAAGTTCTTCGTGGTCTCGGAGAGCTGTTCCGTCGAGGCCAAGGTGCCGCTCAACAAAGTTATCGATGAAGTAGTCCTGCTCCCACGCGTAGATCTCAGGACCGAACGGAGGAGAGAGTTCGAGATCTCGGGGCAGACGGATGTAAAAGAGCCGATCCAGCTGTTCGAGCGCACTCCGGTAATAGGGTTCCCGCACTTCCCATGGTTGATCGGCCAGCGAAAGCAGATCTTTCTCGCCAAGGTCCTCGACTAGAGCGATGTGACGACCTGGATTATCGTAAAGAACCTCGGGGACATTCAGGCGGTTCTTTCTCAGGAAGTGTGCCACAGGCAGGAAGAAGCGATTGTCCTTACGCTCCATCGTATAGTGAATCCCAATGAAAGGAGGATGCCCGTCAGCCTTGAGCCGAACAATAGTTCGCCCAGAAGCCCCCCGTTTGATCGGCTCGAGAATAACGGTGTGATCCGGTTGGAGCTGCAGGTGGGCACGAACGGCAGTGAGGAGGGTGTCGGCAGCCATGGGGAGAAGCGGGTGTCGGCGGTATTACTAACGCCAGGATGAGTGAGATCTGGTCAGGAGTTTTTCAGGAAAGAAGTATTTGGAATCTGGACCCGGCATACTCAGAGATCAGAGTCGTGCCGGATTCCTGTCACAGGAGTGGAAGAATAGACGATGCAGTTTGTCAATTGCGCACCTTCCTCAACTGCTGCACCGGGCCAGAGAATGGACGAACGGACACTGGCATTCCTGCTGACTCGGGATCCCGGCCCTAGGGCAGAGCTTTCTACCAGGGCGGAAGAGGCCACTGAGGATTCGGGATGCCGCAGTGTCCCCAGCTCAGAGCAGAGGTGGGCTTCCAGATAGGCTCTACGTGTACCAAGATCGAGCCAGATTCCCTCGTCGTGGAAGGAAGCACCCATCTTCCTGGCTCGGATCAATTCGAGAAAAGAGGGGATTATCGAAACTTTCTTGTGTTTGGGTATCTGGCAGAAGATTTCAGGATTGGCACAGTAGACCCCAGTAAACTGGTAATTGCCTTCGGAACGACCTAGCATTCCCCGGATATCCGTCACGGATTCTCCTTCGGCTGCAACGTGGGCCTCGTGGCCTTTGGAGCGCAGCGCCATCGTGACAGTCTTTCCCGAGCGGATATGGGTCTTTAGCAGCTTCTCGAGATCCAGAGTGGCCAGAATGTCTCCGTTGTAGACAAGCAGGGGCTCACCTTGAGTCCATTCCTCGATATTTTTCAGCCCACCCCCGGTTTCGAGCAGAACGGGTTCATGAAAAAATGTCAGGGGTGCCCCGCGGTAGGACTGGTCAGGGAAGCATTCTGCCCATTTGTCGGGGAGGTGGTGGGTATTCACTGCGAATTCCGTGACCCCTGCGGCGAGGCATTGGTCGAGGGCATATTCGATCAGGGGCCGGTTAAATACCGGGATCAGGGGCTTTGGAAGAACGTCAGTGAGTGGGCGCAATCGCGTTCCGAGCCCGGCTCCGAGAAGGAAGGCTTTCTGGATGACGGAGTTCACGAGGCAAGAGGTGGGGGGCAGCGGAATAGATGCAAGGTTTTGTCTCTTTCTCTTCCGGCATCTTCCCCCTGTGAGAGGCCTTGCCGGTGATTACCTTTTAGGTTGGCTGGAATCTTCAGGAGTAAGACCTACAACAAGATCCATTCGTGCGGTGAGTTCACCTAGCTTGGATGTTGCCAGCGGTTTGAAAGGAATAGTGACCAGTTTCTGGAGCTCTGGATTGCCACCTCCGATTCTCCGGTAGAGAAAGTCCTTGGCGTTCTGTTTTTCTCCTTCGACGTAGAGCTGGGTTGTGAGAATCCGCTTCCCCCGGTAAGTGACTCCGTAGTGAATGTGTGGAGTGCGCCCTGGATACGCAGGAGGCCTGATGGTGCGAAAATGGTAACGGCCTTTGGCATCGGTCAGGAAGCGCCCGTAACTCTGGAAGTTGCTGTCTCTCTTGTCCTGGTTTGGGGCCTTGGAGTGGAGGTAGATTCCCTTGTTGTCGACTTGCCATATTTCAACGAGGGCGTTGCGAAGGGGGCGACCTTTTGTATCCATAACCACACCGCCAAGGTAGGTCACCGCCCCGACCGCAGGCGTGATCTTGTCGTTCACGAGAAGGAGGTCATTGTCAGTGTCCAGAGGCAGCTTGTCCGGGTAAAACGGGCCTTCAACATCAGTAGGAGTTCTTTGCAGGGCCTCAGCGAGAGCACCTGGCACTGTGAAAAGTGCTGCTGCTCCTGCGGTTGCCTGGCGTAGGAAACGACGCCGATGGCAGATTTCGCAATTCGTGTGGGAGGAGATGGGTCTCATACTCGTCTAGGATTAGCGGCCCTTCCCCTTGGGTAACAGCATGATCTCCCCAAAAACAGGCTATGCTTGAAGAAGCGCCTGAAGGGCTTTCCGGAAAGGAGAGGGCATGGGCAGGTCGATAATTTCCCGTGAGGAGTGGAATTTTTCGGTGGTCTTTTTCTCCTGCGGAGGAAGCTGGGATGGGCTGCAACGGTAGATATGCATGGTAACCTTATGGTGAGTAATACCATAATTGCGTGTGCCTAGGAGGGGAAAGTCGGCGAGTTGATGATGGCTCCGCTCTGGGAGCCTCCAGAGGCCCTTCCGGCGTGTTCCTTCCTCCTGCGCGAGAAGCACTGGGCCGCTGCGCTTCTGCACGAACAGAACGTGCTCGTCTACCTTCACCTGTGCACGTCGGGTCCTTTTAAGAGGAAGCTTTTCCGGTTCACGAGTGAGACAGAAATCCCTGACAGGACATCGGGGGCAGCCGGGGGACCGTGGAGTGCAAAACGTCTGACCGAGTTCCATCAGTGCGGAGTTAAAAGGCCGGGGCTGATCGCAGTCGAGCAGTTGTCTCGCCCAGGACCAGAGCCTGGTCTGGCTCCCGGAGGTCTGGATTTGCTCGCGCCAATCAAAAAGGCGGCTCAGGAGCCGGGAGACGTTCGCATCAACGATTGGGGCAGGATAATTAAACGCGAAGCTCGCGACAGCGCCGGCCGTGTAACGGCCAACCCCGGGCAGGGACTCCAGCCCCTCCGGGGTGGCAGGGAATACCCCCTCGTGCTCAGCAAGGATACTCTGCGCTGCTCTCTGGAGGTTGCGAATACGGTTATAGTAACCCAGACCTTCCCAAGCTCTGAGGAGATCACGTTCCGGGGCCTCAGCCAGAGAGTGTAGATCGGGGAAGGTATCCAGAAATCGCTCGAAGCGGCGATTTTGAATTACGGACCCGATTGTGGTTTGCTGGAGCATGATCTCGGAAACAAGAATTGCGTAGGGGTCCCTCGTTTTCCTCCAGGGATAGTCTGCTCCGTAACGTGCAAACCAGTTTAGCAGAGTCCGCCGGAAGGCCCTCACGTTCCGGAGGGCGTGACGGGAGGCTATGGGCTTGGACACGGATTGAGGATCGGACATTGCGTAAGCGAGGTCGAATCTAGAAACTCAGGGAAGTGGGATTAACAACGTATACTCAGGAGATCGAGGAAGGTGATGTAGAAAAGTTGCGAGAGCTTCTCAAGCGGGGTGGCTTTGAGATGCTGGTAAAGCCCTATGCCTATTACGGTGCCCGCAAAGGAAAGCTCAATGTAACGGTTTACGAGAAAGGGCCCAAAGTACTGATTCAAGGGAAAGATACGGAGGAGTTCGTAAAATTCATCTTGGAACCGGAAATCCTTGGCGAGGCCCGCCTAGGTTATGAAGAGGTGCATAACCCCGAAATGTTTCAGCCTCATTTCGGGATCGACGAGAGTGGAAAGGGTGATTATTTCGGCCCTCTGGTCATCGCGGGAGCCTATACCGACTCGGAGAGCACGCGGGCCCTGATGGAGGCTGGTGTCATGGATTCCAAAAGAGTGAGCTCCAGGGATAGGATCGTCAATTTGTCGGGAATTATCAGGAGAACTCAGGGAGTGAAGGTGTCGGTGATCTTGGTGGGTCCCAAGCGCTATAACGAACTCTATGAAAGATTTGCTAACCTGAATGAGTTACTGGCCTGGGGGCATGCAAAGGTGATCAAGGAGCTCTCCGAACTTGTTCCTGGATGCCCTCGAGCCCTGAGTGATCAATTCGCCAACCCACGCGTCCTCGAGCGTGCTCTCGCGCGCCAAGAGGTGAACGTGAAGCTTCAGCAGCGGACGAAGGGTGAGAGCGATGTGGCTGTTGCAGCGGCGTCTATTTTAGCACGGGAGGCTTTTGTCCGGTGGATCGAGAATGCATCCGAAACTTGGGGCCTTGCTCTTCCTCTGGGGGCTGGTGCCCCCGTTCTCGCATCGGGCCGGGAATTTATCGCACTGCATGGAAGAGAGCGGTTGGCAGAGATTGCGAAATTTCATTTCAAGACCACAAATCAGTTGACCAGAACAGAAAATGAGTGAGTTCTTATTCGTAGTGGCTTCTGTCGTTACATGCGGCACGGGGTGTGCTGTATATAGAAATTGTAAGCGATTTAATGTCTACGATTACGAAAAGAGATTTGGTTGTCCGGATCAGCAATGAGACGGGATTAACGCAGCAACAGGTTTTTGACGTGGTTCAAAAAACCCTCGATGCTGTCACCTTGGACCTTGCGCAGGGAAACACGGTGGTGATGAGGAATTTTGGCACTTTCGAGGTTCGCCAGACCAAGGCCAAGGTCGGGAGGAACCCAAAGGATCCAGGGAAGGATGTTCCGATCCCGCCCCGGGCAGTGGTGAAATTCAAGCCGGGAAAAGAGATGAAGGAAAAAGTGGCCCGGATTCTTCCATCTATCCAGCAGCAAGTCCAAGTCGATTTGGATTAGGGTTACACCTAAAACCCTTCAGACGTCTCCCGAAGGGGGCTGATTTTCCAGGCTGCTGATGAATTGTCACAGTGGTATGACTCTGTCACTATGACGGCATGCGGAAATACCTCATGCTTGCTGTTGCCCTCGGCTCATTAATTTTGACCTCCTGTGGCGGGGGTGGCTACAGCGGCTATATGACCCGTTCTTACACGATTAAGGGCGTGCGATATAACCCCATGACCGTCGAGGAGGCTCTGAGCTACGATGAGACGGGAATTGCCTCATGGTATGACGAGAGCAGTTTTTTTGGTTTTAAGAGAGGCGATTCTTCGCTGGGCGAAAAGGTGGGGCGTTTTGATGTTAGTGGAGCCCACAAGACTCTGCCGCTTCCGTGCAGGGTCAAAGTTACAAACCTGACAAATGGTAGATCCGTAACGATGCGGCTCAATGACCGCGGGCCTTTTATCGCGGGAAGGATCATCGATGTCACTCCTCGAGCAGCAAAGAAGCTGGGATTCAAGGACCAGGGACTCACGAGAGTGCGGGTCGAATGCCTGAGCGTGGGAGACGGAAGATATAAGCGAAAGGCAAGGCGATCACGGGGAATACCATTTGTGCCCTTTTTGTAAGCGGAATGTGGCAACTGGCGGGTAAAGGGAAACGGTAAATTCACTGGTTCGCTGCGAGAAAAGCTGTTAGGAGCTCCGCCCCCCGACGAGAAATGGCTCAGGAAGACATAACGGAAGTTCGCGTATTTGCCCCTGCCACGGTGGCAAATGTAGCGTGTGGCTATGATGTTCTGGGCTTTGCCATTGAAGCGCCTGGAGATGAAGTAGTCGCAAGGCATTCGCCTGAACCGGGTTTACGTATTGTAAAAATCACCGGGGATGATGGCAAACTTCCCATGGAGGTAACCCAGAACACTGCGGGGGTGGCGGCTCAGGATTTGCTGCGCCATCTGGGAATGCTAGATCGCGGGGTCGAACTTGAGATTCACAAGAAGATGCCCTTTGGTAGCGGTCTGGGTTCCAGTGCTGCCAGCGCGGTTGCTGGAGTCTATGCCGTAAATAAATTGATTGGGGAGCCTTTGACCAAGAAGCAGCTTCTCCCTTTTGCGATGGCTGGAGAGTCGAGCGCGGATGGGGCGTGGCATGCGGATAATGTAGGGCCATGCCTTCTTGGAGGGATCGTATTCATCCGGTCGAATCAGGAATTGGACATGGCGCAATTACCAGGGCCGGAGAACCTCTGGGCGACGGTGGTACATCCTGATATTGAGATTCTTACCAAGGTAGCGAGAGAGATCCTGCCGCTTGAGGTGCCCCTGGACAACGTCACACAGCAGGTAGGAAACCTGGGAGGATTGTTATGTGGATTGATCCAAGACGACTATGAGTTGATCAGTCGTTCAATACACGACGTGATTGCTGAACCGCGTCGCCAGAAACTGATTCCTGAGTTTTACCGTGCCAAGCGAGACGCCATGGCTGCGGGAGCTCTTGGGTTCAGCATATCGGGTGCGGGGCCGAGTGTATTCGCCCTGTGTGAAGGGGAAGAAACTGCTCGCCGCGTAGGGGAAGAGGTCTCGCGCGTGTTTTCAGAGGCTCCGATTCGTAGCCAAGTTTACGTATCGAGAATCAATCCTCGCGGAGTGTATGTAGTGGACTAATGCCCTGTAAGCCCGGGGGGCCGTGTCTTGAAGTAGAAACGAAATACCCATCCGTTTTCCGTGGCCCAGAAATTCTATAGTACTGCCTCAGCTGACAGGTTCGTCGATCTCAAGCAGGCGGTTTTGCGGTCGCTCCCTTCAGATAACGGGCTTTACATGCCTAGCGAAGTGCCACGACCGGATGAAGTATTGCAGCCGGGTTGGCGTGAGTGGTCTTTTGCAGAACTCAGTTACCGGGTAGCGTCAGCATTTTTTAACGCGTCCGTTCCGGAGCAGGATCTGCGTGACATGGTCGGGCAGGCTATTAATTTTGATGCTCCGCTGGTGAAGATAGCGGAGGGCATGAATATTCTGGAGCTCTTTCATGGCCCCTCGCTGGCGTTTAAGGATTTCGGTGCTCGTTTCATGGCGCGGCTCATGGGCTGGCTGACTCGCGAAGATGATCGCGAGTTGACGGTGCTGGTGGCAACCTCTGGAGATACCGGTGGAGCAGTAGCCAGTGCGTTCCACCGGGTGACAGGGACAAGGGTCGTGGTGCTTTATCCCAGCGGGAAAGTCAGTGCCCTTCAGGAAAAACAACTCACTACTCTTGGGGACAACGTCACGGCGCTCGAGGTGAGGGGCTCTTTCGATGATTGTCAGCGATTGGTCAAAGCAGCGTTTCTTGATGAGGCTCTTTCGGAGAAACTGAACCTGACGTCTGCCAATTCGATCAATATTGCCCGGCTGCTTCCGCAGGCGTTTTACTACTTCCGCGCAGCTCAGCAGATGCCTGAAGAATCGAAGCCTGTTTTTGTCGTCCCGAGCGGTAATTTTGGGAACCTGACTGCAGGACTTCTGGCCCGCCAGATGGGTCTCCCTGTCAGCCATTTTGTGGCAGCTACAAACCTCAATGATGTGGTTCCGGCCTACCTAAGAAGCGGTCATTATGAGCCGCGGCCCAGCCTTCGTACTATTTCTAACGCAATGGACGTCGGGGCTCCCAGCAACTTTGTCCGGATCCTTGAGCTGCATGGCCGGGAGCACAGCCGAGTCACCGACCAGATTTCTGGTTTTCACTTTGATGATCATGCTACCAGAGAAGCTATCAGAGAAGTCAGGGAGACCACTGGCTACGTGATCGATCCTCATGGAGCAGTGGGCTATCTCGCCGCTAAGCAGTGGAGAAGAGATTCCCCAGAGGACGAAATGGTTATCCTGGAGACAGCCCACCCCTCCAAATTTCTCGACGTGATGGAGGAGGAACTAGGCTCTGGCGCTGTGGAAATCCCTGAGCGTCTTGCATGCCTTGCAACACGGGAAAAAATAGCAATTGAGCTGGGAGCTCAGGAGGGTCCTTTTCTCGATTGGTTGTCGGGAATGATCTCCTGAACCGGACCGGGCGGCAAATTCAGCTTCCGAAAGGAGCAATGATCAACTCATCCCCTGGGTTTATCTCAGGCGCTTCGCCATCAGGAAATGTGCCGCGGACAGGATTTGCAGAGGCCTGATTCTTGTCGGTATAGATGTGATCCACCATGAGACGGCCGTAAATGCCAGATTGCCTGCGGATAGCGAGAATTGTCCCAGGCGGCATATCCCGGTGAAGCTCAATGATGGCAAACCCTCCCGACTGCTGGTCTGGTTGCTTGGCAACCCACTCGATGACCTTGGCCTGAAGCCAGGCCTGTTTGACAGTTGAGGCCCGGGCTTTCTGCTTTTCCGCAGATTCAATCATGCTCTTGGAGATTAGTCCCTCCCGAGCTTCCCTTTTCAAAAGCTCATTTTCCTGCTCTGCTTTTGCGAGCTCCTCTTCCAGCTGGGCTCGTGTTGGAGCGGAGGTTCCGTCCGCAGTGTCTGGTGCCGTAATTGGATCGGAGGGAATATCCTCGGGGCTCGCCTCGGCCGTTCTGGGAGTAGACTCAGATTCGGGAGGAGAAGGGCTTATGCCCGTTGGTGGGGTGATTTCCGGTGACGGATCGAGGCTCGGCGTGGAAAGAGGATTTGGTAATGAAGCAGAAGGTGTCTGGGTGAGTTGGGCCTGTTGTGCATTCAGGAGGTCGAGCTCCGCCCGCAGCTTCCTGATCTCCGCTTCTTCATCACCTTTACCCATTTTCATGACGGAGAGGGCCACGGCAACCACGAGAAGTAAGCCGGTTGCTCCCAGAAGCGTGGTGATCAGATTCATGCCTAAAGTCTGGGATATCCTCGTGAAAAAGTCAAAAACCCAGCTTGGATACCTGCAATGACGGGGCACGCAGGGCTTGCGGCGGCGGGAGTGCGCCGCTACAGGAAGGCCGATGAGCGCTCCGGAGAAGGGCTACAAGGGTACATTATCGCTGCCGCAGACGAGTTTCCCGATGCGAGGGGATCTCGTGAAAAACGAGCCCGAGCGCCTCGCGCAGTGGGAGAGGGACGGCATTTACCAGAAGATCATCGCCCGTCGCCGGTCGGAGGGAGCGCCAAAATTCATCCTGCATGATGGGCCTCCGTTTGCGAATGGGGATGTGCATATGGGGACTGCGCTCAACAAGGTCCTCAAGGACCTTGTTGCGAAATCAAGGACCATGTCGGGGTATGAGGTCCCATTCATTCCGGGTTGGGATTGTCATGGCCTTCCCATTGAATTCAAGGTGGTACAAGAGGCACGGGATGAGGAGCCTGCTGAGATTCGGAGACGTTGTGAGCGCTTTGCGCGGAAGTGGATCGACACCCAGAGGGAAAGTTTCCAGCGCCTTGGAGTGTTCGGGGACTGGGCAAACCCCTATCTCACCCTCGATCCCAGCTACGAGGCGGAAATTATTCGTGTTTTTGCCAAGCTGGTCGAGAGGGGCGCAGTGTATCAGAGCAAGAAGCCGGTGCAGTGGTCCTATGGTGCTCATACGGCTCTCGCAGAGGCAGAGGTGGAGTACAAGGAGAAGATAAGTCCTGCGATCTGGGTGCCCTTTGCCTTAACGGAAGAGTCGGAAAGTAAGTTTTGTGAAGCGACGGGTTCAGTCTCGGAGCAATCTCACAAGTTCGTTATCTGGACGACAACGCCATGGACCCTGCCCGCCAACGTAGGACTAGCGGTGCACCGGGATTTTACCTACCTGGCCGGAGCCTTTGAGAATCAGGAGGGAGTGAGTCACCGGCTTGTCCTTGCGAAGGACCTCTTGGAAGAGTTCACCGCCAAGACTGGGTTCGCCCCGCATGGCGAGATGGTTGAATTCAAAGGAGCTCTCGCCGAAGGCCTTGAGGCCCAGCATCCCTTTCTGCCACGCGCTTCACGAATCATTCTGGGGTCCTTTGTCACGACCGAGACGGGGACAGGCATCGTACATGTAGCACCGGGGCATGGAGCAGACGACTATGTGGCGGGCAGGGAGTATGGGCTTGAGGTAGTCTCACCGGTAGATAGTGATGGGAAATTTACAGAAGAGGTCGGTATCCCTGATCTTGTAGGGCGGCATGTCTTCGAGAGTAATGAAGAGATTATAGGTATGCTGGCAGGTTTGTCTGTTCTTCTGGGTCGAGAAGAATACCGGCACGACTACCCGCACTGCTGGCGCTCCAAGACGCCAATTATCTTTCGCGCCGTTGAACAGTTCTTTATCTCGTTGGATGGGCTTCGAGACACCGCGCTTTCCGAAATTGATCAAACAGAGTGGTTGCCTCACTGGGGACGGAATCGGATTTACGGAACCGTGGAATCCCGTCCGGACTGGTGTATCAGCCGCCAACGGACCTGGGGAGTCCCGCTTCCCGTGTTCTTCACTGCTGAGGGCGAAGTGCTTCTTGATGCGGACCTCGCTCGAAAGGTCGCAGATCTGGTGGAGAAGGAGGGAACCAATATCTGGTTTGAGCTCGAAGAGGCTGATCTGGTAAGTCGCCTGGGGTTACCAGAGGGCACTCGTAAATGCAGGGATACTCTGGATGTCTGGATTGACTCGGGAAGCAGCCACGTTGCGGTTCTGGACCGTCATGCAGAGTTAGAGAGCCCGGCACATCTCTACCTCGAGGCGACTGATCAGCATCGGGGATGGTTCCAGAGCTCCCTTATGTTGAGCGTGGCCTATCGTGGTTGTGCGCCCTATAAAACGGTGATGACCCACGGCTTCGTGGTCGATAAGGACAAAAAGGGAAAGCTCTCCAAGAGCGAGGCCGAGAAGTCCGGCAAGCCTATTGATGCAGCTCACTATTACAACAAGTACGGCGCGGATATCCTGCGACTCTGGGTCAGCAGCGTTGACTGGCAGAGTGAGGTGCCCTTCGGGGAGGATCTGTTCAAGCAGGTTGCAGAGCCCTACCGCCGGATTCGTAACACTCTGAGGATCCTGCTGGGTAATTTACACGGGTTTGATCCGGAGCGGAACTCGGTGGATCCGGGCAAGATGACATTGGTGGACCGGTGGATTCTTGAATGTCTGAATGAAGTGGTAAGAGAATGCCGGCGAGCCTATGACGCCTATGAATTTCGGAAAGTATTCACGGTAATCAATCAATTCTGTGCCCGAGAACTGAGCGCGGTGTATATCGACCTTACCAAGGACCGACTCTACTGTGACCGGGAAGATTCTGATCGTCGCCGGGCAAGTCAGACGGCCATGAACAGCGTCGTCGATGTTCTAACGCGGCTTTTAGCTCCTATCCTGGCCTTCACTGCGGAGGAGGCATGGGAGCATGCGGGACGGGAGGGAAGTGTACACGAACAGGATTTCCCCACACCGGACCAGCGCTTTGATGGCCGGGAAGCCACAGACGAGGTTAATAAGCTGCTCGAGCTCCGAGAAGTCATCCAGAACGCGATTGAAGTAGAAGTACAGGCGAAGGTCTTCAACAAGAATAACGAGGCAGCAGTCGAGCTGACCCTCCCCGCGGATCATGAATTGCGTGAGCTCCTGAGTGATCGTGATTTCTTCACGGAGTTCTTCATTATCTCAGACCTTAAGCTCGTCGAGGGTGACCGGATTTCCGCCAAGGCGAAGAAGACCGAGTATCCTATGTGTCCGCGTTGCCGGCGCTATGAACCACCAGCTGCGACAGGCGAAGAAGGATTGTGTCGCCGGTGCGAGGAGGTTATGTCCAGCACTGAGTGATGAAGACCTTTCCCCGCCTCCTGCTCTTACTGGTGCTGCCCCTTTATGCGCTGGACCAGATCACGAAGTGGATCGTAGTTCTTAAATTTGAGGCGCCAGCTCCCGGATTTAACGTGTCTCATCAGAATCACGTTGTGATCGAGGATTTCTTCACGATTGTCCGAGTGCATAATCAGGGGGCGGCTTTCGGAATGGGAAATGATACGGCATGGGCGCCCTTTGTCTTTTTCTTCATTGCGGTAGTCGCACTTGGGCTGATCCCCTTCTTCTGGCGGCGGGGTGCTTTTAATATTCTCCCCCTTAGGCTGGCTGCAGGGCTCATGATGGCGGGGATTCTGGGCAACCTGACTGACCGGATGCTCCAGGGATTTTTTCTTCCTGCTTACGAGAATGCTGGTTTCTTTGCCCGGCTGGCGCAGGGCTATGTTGTTGATTTCCTCGATTTCAATATCGGGCTGGAAACCAAATTGACTCCGCATGGGCACTGGCCCTCCTTCAATGTTGCAGATTCGTGTATATGCGTGGCTGCATTTTTTCTGATTCTCTCGACGTTTCGGGCGGAGGAAAAAGGTGAAGACGAGGGAGGAGGGAAGAGTAAATGATATGCCACCGAGTCGTTGGGACCGGTTCAAATAGTATCCTTGGACTACGGAAAAGCTTCAGCGGAGAAAGACTGGAAATCGTTATGAAGGGCTAGAAAATGGAGATCTGGAAAGCCATTCTGGTCGGAATCGTGCAGGGACTCTCCGAGTTTCTTCCAGTGTCGTCGTCGGGGCATATCGCACTACTCCAGCACGCCCTCGGGATGCGGGAGGCCGGAGAGGGAGCCCAACAGGATATTACGTTCGAGCTAATACTCCATCTGGGAACCTTTCTTAGTGTCGTCATTTATTTCCGGAGACGCTTAGCAGGACTTCTATTGTGCCTGTGGCAGAAGGAACGGAAAGAGGATCGAACCATGATCCTGTGGTTGATCATGGCCACTGTGCCGGCTACCGTGGCGTTTTTCTCTGCGAAGGACCTTTTTGAGGGAGCCTACGATAATCCGGTCCTTGTAGGCGGATGCCTTCTAGTCACCGGTGTGATTCTTCTCCTGCCCAAACTCTTTGCCCGGGAGAGCCGGGAGTTCGGCATGCGGCAGGCGATCTGGATGGGCGTAGCGCAGTCGCTAGCTATCCTGCCAGGAATTTCGCGGAGTGGGGCTACTATTACTGCAGGTCTCCTTGCGGGAGGCAAGGCCTCGAAGGCGGCAGAATTTTCCTTCCTCATGTTCTTGCCCGCGATTGGAGGGGGAACGCTCCTCAAGCTTCGTGAGCTGAAAGATGTCATGCAGGGGGAAGCCGCCGCTGCCTATCTTCTTGGGTTTATGGCGGCCTTTGTTTCGGGCCTCTTTGCGGTCTATCTCGTTCTCAAAACCATTCAGAAGGGCAAGTTCGAATACTTTGGCTACTATTGTTTCCTGGTCGGGGTCGTGGCCATGATCTACTTTGGCAACCGCTGAAAGGCTGATCTTTCCCCAGACGTGGAGTAGTGAGGTAGACGAGGAGTTGGCAAATGAAGGGGATTGGTCATATTCGGGCCACCGCATGTTGGCCAAACGCATTATTCCCTGCCTCGATGTCACGGATGGTCGTGTCGTAAAAGGGGTGAATTTTGTCGGTCTCCGGGATGCTGGAGACCCTGTCGATTGCGCAGTGGCATACAACGACCAGGAGGCGGATGAAATCGTGTTTCTCGATATTACAGCTTCTTCTGATGAACGTGACACGATGTTGGAGGTTGTGCGTAGAACGGCGGAGCGCTGCTTTGTTCCGCTGACGGTAGGGGGCGGTATCCGCGAGGTGGAGGACATGCGAAGAATGTTATTCGCAGGAGCCGACAAGGTTGGCGTGAACACCGCTGCGATCAACCGTCCGGAGGTTGTCGATGAGGGAGCAGGCACTTTCGGAAGCCAAGCGATCGTAGTCGCGATCGATGCCAAGCGGCAGGGTTCTGACAAGTGGGGAGTCTATACCCATGGTGGGAGGAATCCAGTGGAGGGACTCGATGCGATCGAGTGGGCTCGTGAGGTGTATAATCGTGGTGCTGGTGAGATTCTTCTCACCAGTATGGATGCGGACGGGACCAAGGATGGCTATGATATTGAGCTGACGCGTGCTGTTAGTGATGCAGTCGGAATTCCTGTGATTGCCAGTGGAGGTTGTGGGACCCTTGATCACATGGTGGATGTATTGCGCGATGGGAATGCTGACGCGGTTTTGGCCGCCAGCATTTTTCACTTTGGAGAGTTCACGGTCCCGGAAACCAAAAAATACCTTCAGGAACGTGGCATTCCAGTGCGCCCAGAATTTGAAACTCAGTGTGAGGAAGAGGCCGAGTAAACGTCTTTTCTTGGGGCGTTATCCTTTATAAATCCGCTCAACTCGAGGGGTGATCCCGGTAAAAATTTCCCACGGGATCGTTCCAGCTCTGAGCGCCACCTCCTCGACAGGAATATTTGGACCGAAGAGTTCAACCTCATCACCGGGAGAGCACTCAGGAAGATCAGTCAGGTCTGCCATGACCTGATCCATGGTGATTCTTCCCAGTAGAGGAACTCGTCGGCCTCGAACAAAAACTTCCGGGCTTTGCTCTGTAGTAACCCTGGGATAACCATCCCCGTATCCGATCCCGATGGTCCCCACCTTTGTCGTGCGAGTTGTGACGAAAGTTCGTCCATAGGAGATGCCATGGCCAGAGGGTAGATCCCGAATGACTGCGATCCTGGACTTCAGGGCCATCACGGGCCGTAGCGAGATATCAGCGCTGGTAACGGGGGACACTCCGTAGAGCATCAGCCCGGGGCGGGCTAGCGTGGTGGTACGGGACTGATATCCGAGAAGTCCTGCTGAGTTAGCGAGGTGAACGTGCGTGAGTTTTTCCCGTTCAGGAAGGGATTCGATCAAGGTGTCGAAAGAGTTAAACTGTTTTATGGTAAACGCATCGTCCTCATCGGCGCAGGGCAGGTGGGACCCTATCCCGGTTACTCTAAGGCCGGGGAGTGCCCGGATGGCGATCAGGGCAGAGGGAGTGTCCGAAGGGAGAAATCCGCCGCGACCCATTCCGGTATCGACGGTAATATGAGCTTCCACGATGGAGCCTCGGGCGCGAGCGAGCTGGTCGAAGTGTTCTGCCTCCTCCATGGTGTTCAGACAGGGAAGCCATTGACGGGCTACGACTTCCTCTCGCTCGGCAGGAAACGTTCCCCCGAGGAGGTAGATGGGAGTCTGGATCCCAGCTTCGGAAAGACGCCTCGCTTCGCCAACATTGGCTACGCCGAAAAACGTGAGGTCCTCCTGGTCCAAGGTGTTTGCTATTGGTTCCAGCCCGTGGCCATAGGCACTGGCCTTGACCACGGCCATTATCTGCTGGTGACCGAGGTTCCGAGCCGCCCTGAAATTGTGCCGAAGGGCACCAAGGTCGACCTCAGCCCAAGAGCGGGGAGGGCTTTCGGGGGCAGCACTCACGCTTCAGACTCTAGGGATAATGGGAGTTAGGGCAAACTCACAGGGAGCCTCCGGGGGGTGGCTCCGAGGTTCTCCAGCCCATCTCTTCAGGAAACCGCAGCCTTCCGGACCCCTGCGCTTCGGCAAGGTTGATCGTTCAGCGTCGAGGGCTGAGAATTAAGAATTAGCGGCTTACCTGTTCTTGGCCGCCTCGGACGCATACTGCAGGTCACGTCCGAAACCGGAGATGGTTTCGCATGAGGTCAGCATCGAAAAGGCGACGAGACTACCAAGGAGGAGCACAAGCTTGAGGATCTTATTACCTGAATTCATTTTGTTTTCTTAATAATTCACAGATTCTAATCGTTTCCGGCAAGAACCAAATGAGAGTAATGGCGCATCCGGGAGACAGAGCGGGCGGCTACTTTTCTTTCGATTTCTCAAAGACCATGAAGTGTTGCCAAGGCAGTAGCTTGGAATCAGTGCTTTTCCATTTCAATCCAACTGCTTCCATTTCCTTGCGGGACTGAGCTTCCGTCATTTTGTGGAGCGGTTTGATCGGAACGGTAGGGTCCTCAGCACGGTATTCCAGAAGGATAATGCGCCCCCCAGGCCTCAAGGCCTTGAACAGAGACTGCATCATTTCACGGGGGTGAGAAAACTCATGATAAGCATCAACCATTAAAGCAGCATCGATCGAGCCTGCTTTGAGCATGGTGTCATCTACTTTTCCGAGATGCGCCTCAACGTTGGCCAGCCCCAGTGTTTTCTCCTTTCTTTCGAGAAAAGTGATCATTTCGGGTTGGATGTCGACGGCGACGACCTTTCCCTTCGGGACCAGCGGAGCGAGACGAAAAGTGTAGTAGCCTGAACCCGCTCCTATGTCCGCAATCACATCGGTTGGTTTGAGGTTCAGAGCGGCTATGGCTTTGCTGGGGGCTTCCTCTTCCTCACGATTGCCTCGCTCCAGCCAGCGGATGGCTTGGTGCCCCATCACATAGGAGATTTCTCTTCCCATGTAGTATTTGCCGGTTCCATCGAAGGTCTTGCGCCCTTTTGAGTAGTGACTGGGCCAGGCAGTCTCACCTTTGCTTTTCGGCTTATCTGCACCGGTTTCCCCGAGAGAGACAAAGGGCAGAAGAAGACTAAAGAATACGACAGGGAATCGAGCCATTGTGACAGATAGGTTCAAGTTTCATGGATAAAGTTCGGCCTTCGCAGGGCTTGGCGCAATCAGAAAGCTCACCACGGGCGCCTACAGAAACGTAAAGAGTGGGAGTGGAGGCAGTCGCCATAATAAGGGCGATTTGAGAATAAAGGCTCCCGGGAGGGCAACTTCGGCTGTATTTCGGGGTTTCCTCTGAGACGAATTTCCGTTTGGCCTGTATCATGAAGCTTCCCCCTTTGCTTGCCTGTCTTTTGCTTTGTTGTCTGTCTCCTGCACTTACAGCGCAGGAAAATCCTCCCAATCGTGGCGGAAATGGTCCGGGTGATGAGCCAAGGGGCGAGCGCGGACCACGGCGAGGTCCGGAACAATTCCTGCGGAGACTTCCTGTAGTGCAAGCTCTGGACAGCGACGGGGACCTCATTATCAGCGAGGAAGAATTAAAAGACGCGCCTGCGAAGCTGAAAACTCTTGATAAGAACAAGGACCAGATTCTCGAAGGGGAAGAAATCCTGCCTCCGCCCCCGCAGGGTCGAGAACCCCGAGGAGGGGGGGAAGGCAGGGGCCATGGTAACAGGGGGGGACCAGGAGGAGATGGATTCCTGATGCGTCTTCCGCTGATGTCGGCTCTCGACCAGGACAGGGATGGGAAAATCTCTGACGAAGAGCGGAAGAAGGCCTCCGGTGCCCTCGCGAAGCTGGATACAAATAGTGATGGAAGGATTGAAATGAGAGAACTGGCACCTCCTCGCCCTCCCCGCGGAGGACGAGGTCCGGGATTTGGGCCACAGCCCCAAAACGTGGATCGACAGTCCCCAGATGAGATCGAGATAGAAGATGGGGCGGCCACTATTCCTGACCGTAAATCCTTCGAAACACTCAGCTATCAGGGGGAAGAGGTCATGATTGATACCCACCTCGCAGGAAATCAGTTCGTCAAATTTCAGATTGAGGGTGCGGATGGAGAAAATCCGGAACTCTATTTCATTAATACCAAGACACATCGAGCCCATATGAGATTCATGTCGGCGGTGGGGCTTCCAAGAGCCCGTCCCGGGGAAGGAGGGCAGATGAGGGGAGTGCTCGTTTATCGCCCGAGACTGAAGGGGTCGAACGGTGACAGGGGTCTTTACACTTTTGAGTTTAACCCCAATGACCGCTACCCCTACGAAACAATTAAGAAAGCGTATGAGCTGCTTATCGGGAAGAGTGCCGAGCTTAGAGGCAGACTGGGTTACTATCCGATGCCTGCTGCTCTGATCCGCTATCACGAGGAAAAAGACCTCTATGATGACGCGCCCTTCCGCGTCTATCTGGACGAGGACCTCTTTGGTGATATTGACTACCTTCCCCTTAATCCGGGAGAAAGTTTTGGACGGCTGAGAATTATGAAGCTGGATGAGTATCCACGACCTCGCGAGATTGTTCTTTATAGATCCCTTCCGAACGAAATGCCTCGCAGTGCGGGGATTATCACTGAAGTTCGTCAGACTCCGCTCTCGCATGTCAATCTGCGAGCGATTCAGGACAAGGTGCCAAATGCGTTCATCGCGGAGGCTTCTCAAATGAAGCAGGTCAGCTCATTGGCAGGTAAATACGTCTATTATAAGGTTGAGGCTGGGGGTTTCACTCTCCGCGAGGCCAATGATGATGAGGTGGAGGCTCATTTCGCGAAACTCCGTCCAGTAAAGCCGCAGAGTCCTTCGCGTGATCTGGAGGAAACTCGGATTCGCGCACTGGACGATATCGGTTTCGGGGATTGGAAAAGCGTCGGGGTAAAAGCTGCGAATCTTGCGGCAATGAGTTCCTTTGAGCTTTCAGAGGGAGTGATTCCGCAGGGATTTGCCGTGCCGTTTCATTTTTATCATACCTTCATGAAGCATAATGGGTTTTATGAAAAGGTAGCGGAGCTTTTTTCAGAGCACGAAAAGGGGGGTGACTCAGAGACGCTACGGAAGGCATTGGGCGATTTTCGAAGATTGATTCGAGAAGGCGATTTTCCCGATGATCTGCGGGAGAGGCTCGCCAAAATACATGCTTCGTTTCCGGAAGGAACCTCCCTGCGCTGCCGCTCAAGTACGAATAATGAAGACCTGCCCGGATTTAGCGGGGCAGGCCTCTATGACTCCTTTACGCATCGAGTCGATGAGGGGCATCTCGCGAATTCCATCAAGCAGGTCTTCGCTAGCTTGTGGAATTTTCGGGCAGTACAGGAGAGGGAATTCTATAGAATTGATCATATGCTTACTGCTATGGGTGTACTGATTCACCCCAATTATGATGAGGAAGAGGCCAACGGAGTGGCCGTAACAACTGACATTCTCTATCGCACGGAAGGAACCTACTACCTGAATACCCAGGTGGGGGAGGACCTCGTCACGAATCCGGAAGAAGACTCCATTCCAGAAGAACTGCTCCTCGACTGGTTTGATGCAGGTAAGATTAAGGTCATGCGTCGCTCCAATCACGCCAAGGGGGAGCTCATTCTCAGCGCGAAACATCTGGAACAGCTTCGCGAAGGGCTCGGAATTATTCATAACCGGTTTGCGAAACTTTATGGCTACTCATACGAGGCCAAGGACTTTGCCATGGAATTAGAATTTAAGATTACAAAAGAAGGAAAACTCAGCATCAAGCAGGCCCGGCCATGGATTTTCTCGGAGTGAGCCTTTCTTCGTTTGCGGCCGCTGGAACGCAGTAAACTGAGCATAGAAGAGAGCCTGCCCATAGACCTCTTGCTATCTGACTTAATTTCCATCACGCTGAGGGGCCGTAACATTCAGAGGTCTTCCACGGGGCCAGAATTCGATGAGAGTCACCCGGATATTTTTCGCAACCATTCTTGTGGTCGCGCTCAGTAGTACGTGGTCAAAGGCGCAGGAGAAAGGTGCGCGCGCGGATATACTAGAGATTCCCATGGTTCCGTCTGGAGCAGGTGCTCGTTCAGGTTTTCTCGGAGTGGGTGCTGAGGAGCTAACCGCGGAGGAGGTGGAAAAGCTGGGGATCGCCGGAGGTCTTCGCCTCACGGAAGTTGAGAATGATAGTCCAGCGAATAAAGCAGGGGTTGCGATCGGAGATATTGTCCTGAGGGTCGAGGGAGAAGAAATTAGCGGCGTGCTTCAGTTTCGCAATGTGATTGCCGGTTATCGGGAGGGCGAGGTCGTTAGGCTCAGGCTGATCCAGAGGGGAGAGCAGGTGGAGAAGAGAGTGACCTTGGGGAAACGTCCCCCCCTGCCCATGGTGGTCATCCCGCCCGAGGCGATTGAGCAAAAAGGACCCCAAGCTTTGCCTAACGCTAGGATAGCTGACCCTCGGTTCCAACGGTTCGGTCTGGGAGACGACGGCCAGCGTTTCAAGATGCGAGACAACGATGGGACAGTTGAAGTTGTCGGTGCCCCAGAAGCGCGCGAGGCCACAGTGTGGGACATGTCTAACAAGGTCGCCTTCGAAGGTCCATGGGTGACCCCACAGGACAAGGCTGTTCCCTCCGCAAAAACCCGGCAGCGAATCGAAAGGGTCGAAAAAACATTTGCGCTTAGATTGCGGGGTCCCAAGGCCTTTTTGCCGCCGCGGCGCCCTGATCCCGCGCCTCGTGTTCCGGCAATTCCCCCGCAGCTGAAAAATGCACCTAAGTCGGAGCTCCCTGAGCCGGAACGAGGCAAATGAGTTCGAATATAGTAGGTATTCAACGGAGTTTCACAAAGGTAAGAATCTCTGAGTCCTGAAGGCATTTTCTCATCAGGGCACCCTGATAAAGTGCAAGGTTGGCAAGCGCATCGGCATTGGATAGACCATCGGCGAGTTTCACCTGACCAACCGGAATTTCATGCGTTATGCCATTTTCTCGGACGTCCATGCCAACCGGCAGGCGTGGGAGGCGGTGCTTGCAGATATCGCGCAGCAAGGCGTGGACACTCTGGTCTGCCTCGGTGATGTCGTTGGTTACGGTCCGAAGCCTCTTGAGGTGCTCGCAGGGGTCAGGGCGGTAACCGCTAATTTCGTTCTGGGGAATCACGATGCGGCAGCCTGTGGTCGGCTTGATCCTTCGATCTTTAATGATCGCGCGCGGGTTGTTATCGAATGGACAAGGGAGCAGCTCGATAATGACGCCCTACAATTTCTTGGGCAGGTGCCCCTCCAGATGAATGGACCAGATGTCTACTTCGTTCATGCCGAGGTAGTACGGCCCGGGGAGTTCGGCTACGTGGAGGGGGTTTCATCTGCGAAGGCCAATCTGGAGGCAATGGTCGAGACCCTCGGGTTCATTGGTCACACCCATCTGCCGCTTGCGTATTCAATATCAAAGCGAGGTGGAGCGGTAACGCAGTTGCCTCCGAAGGATTTTCAGCTGGAACGAGGACAGCGCTATCTCGTCAACGTGGGATCTGTTGGTGAACCCCGGACTACAGACGTTAGAGCCAGCTATGTCATCTATGATGACGCAACCCAAACAGTTTTCTTCCGCAGGGTAGCTTTTGATGTAGAAGCCTACAAGAGGGACCTCCAGCAGGCCGGCCTAGAGATTCTCCCATACTTTGTGCAGGTTGTTGATGCTGGGAAGGTGGCAGATGCTCCCCGTCCTTCCGCAGCGCCACAGCTTGCCCTCGCGCATCTCCCGAAGGTTGGGGAGGTCGTGGCTGGAGGCCAGGGACACTTAGTGATGGGAATGCCTGGAACGGGAGGGCGTCCGGCGACAGGTATAGGGGGCTCGGTTTCGCAGCCCAAGTCCAGTCTGCCTTGGGTTCTGAGCATTGCTGCCCTTGTCACTATTCTGATAGCGATCATCGCTATCGGTATGATGCAGGGCGAAGAGGGTGATGCAGGAGTCGACGTAGAGACAATACCCCGGAGTCCTGAAAAAATTCTGACAAATACGGCTCCCACGAAAGAGGTTGAGCGAGTGGATACGGTGCAGGGTCCGATTAGAGATTTGATTGTTCAACGATTCGGAAAAAATTTTCGCAGTCTTGCAGAGCTTCGTTCAGAGGCTGGTGAATTGAATTCAGGCAAGCCAATACCAGAGGGCATGCTGGATCTCGGAGCTGCAGGTAACGAGCCTTCCGGACTAGTGTGGGAGGGCTACTTGCGTGTTCCAGAGAGAGGATTCTACAAGTTCTCTCTTGAGGCTTCGTCTGGTGCAGCTCTTCTTATCTACGGGGAAGAGCAGGTCTCCTCGATTTCAGGATCGCAAGAATCAGCTCGAGTTCTCTGTAGAAAGGGCCATGCACCATTCCGTGTAGAATATTTTCAGCAGGGCGGGGAGCAGAGCCCGGGGCTTAGTCTGACTTGGTCTGGTCCCGGGCTAGGCGGCACGCTTTCTCTGGTGCGCGAGGCAGGCAGTAGTGGGGCGGCGATTGCAGGGAGCCCCTCGCCGGGGGATTCCGAGTCTACCTCGACGGATCCTACAGCGCCCGGCAGCACTGCTGAAGACCAGGTGGATCGAACGGCTCCGGAAAGTATGAGCGAGGGCCTGACCGCCTATTGGCCTCTCGATCGCCGGGCCTCCACAGCCGTTTCGCGTTTTCAAGTGACGGAGCGGGGAGTCGAGGAGAAGCTCATTATGAAAGGTCAGCCCCTGCGTTACCTCCGGCCGGCTGCTGACCCGGGAGCGCTGAAGTGGGAGAGGCCTGGGTTTGACGACTCAAATGGCTGGCTTGATGGGAGCAATGGCATTGGCTATGAGGATGTTCCGGGAGCGTTCAAAGAGCTTCTTGAGACTCGGATTGAAACAGCAAAGGGGAAGCACCCACATAGTCTCTATCTGCGAATTCCGTTCGAGGTAAAGGACCCAAAGGCTTACGAACAACTTGCGCTTTATATTTATTACGACGATGGATTTAAGGCCTATCTGAACGGTTCGGAACTAGGTAGCAGGAATGCGCCTTTTCCTTTCCTATGGAACTCGGGTTCCGCCAAGAAGAGGAACGATAGTGACGCGGTCAAAGCGGAGGCAATCAGGCTTAGTGCGCGACGGGTCAGCCAACTGGTGAAGGGGACTAATGTTTTGGCAATTCATGCCCTTAATGACGGGGAGAAGAGTAAGCCCAATGCAACAAATACCAGTTGTGCGAGTACCGATATGCTCATTCTTGCTCAGCTCGTTGGCTTACGCAAAGACGATCAATTGCCCGAGGAGTCGATTAGCAGGGTGCCAAGCAAACATGAGTTGCCGATCGAAGACGCCATGATCAAGGGAGAGGTGAAGGTGGTAGACGAGGGCAGATTCGGGGAGGCCTATGACTTTGGTGGAGGCAGCCTTGATATCGGAAGTAAGAATGAGTTCGCGATCGCGGACCAATCCTTTACTGCGAGTCTTTGGTTCACTAGGAATCCCGGTTCCACTGACGGCCATGCAAGGCGGTTGATCTCTGCGGGGGCCGGTTCGGATCAGAAGGCGGGTTGGGCGCTTTGGCTTCAGAAGGATGGCACGGGTCTCACCTTTCGCGTGAGTGATGGTGATTCTGGCTCGGACCTTACGGCCAAATACGAAAGCCTTGTGAATGGTGAGTGGCACCACGTGGCGGTGGTTGTTGAACGAGATAGCAGCAGAGTTCAGGTATTCATCGACGGAGCTTTGGTAGCGGAGAAGGTTGCTGCGGCCCTGCTTGACGGGCAGACTATCGGAGCTTCCTCGGGGCTTTGCATCGGGCGTAATTCTGATGATCAACAGCATCACTCTGGCAAGATTGATGACGTTGCGCTTTGGCGTCGGGCCCTATTGCCGGAGGAAATCGAAAGAATTTTCCAATCGGAGCAATCGGTCGGAGGGCTCTTTGAATTGGATCCGCGGGATTAAAATATGGGGAAGGTCCCGGGCAGCCTTATCGGCGGCGGTAGGCCCAGAGATGAGCAGTTCCGCGGATATAAAGCGTATCATGGTCGAGAGCCGGGGAAACGGATGCGGATTCAGGCAGCTGAAAACGATGTGCCATCTCGAACTTACTGCCAGCTTTCACCACGGAGAGAATTCCCTGATCGGAGAGCAGGTAGAGATGTCCATTCGCCGCAACTGGGGATGCACTATATTGTCCGGTTCCTCCAAGACGTCCACGGT
This sequence comes from Roseibacillus sp., assembly GCA_002686085.1. Lineage (GTDB taxonomy): Bacteria > Verrucomicrobiota > Verrucomicrobiia > Verrucomicrobiales > Akkermansiaceae > Roseibacillus_B. The sequence goes on from NZAC01000002.1 coordinate 74,484, forward strand.
AGCTGAGTTTACCTGTCTCTGGGTCTACCGCCGCAAGTGTTCCCCCATTTCGAACCATGTAGATCCGGTCACGATAGAAAAGAGGCGAGGGAATCTCTGGCACACTGCGGTTGAGTTCCCAGGCGATATGTTCTTTCCCGAGCTCGCCCCGTCCTCCAGGAGTAATAGCCATGAGAATCGGCCTTCCCGGGCGGTTCGTGATATGGGCAGACAACTCCTGCTCCGTCCACAGGTTGTCGCGGTTCTTGTCGGCCCACCCGAAGATTCCCTGTTGACGCTCGCGCCGGCGTGCCGGGTCAGAGGGCAGGGGAATCCCCCATCCTGGGTGTCCCAGAGGGAGCTCAGGTCGTAGAGGCCACGTAAAATTTTCGGTAATCTCGTCCCTGCCAACTTTGCCGTCCTTATTCTTGTCGAATTTCAACATGGAGTCCCAGAAGGGCTTGGGGTCGATCTCGGCGTCGGATACCCCACCAAGTTGTGCAGAGGAAATGTAGATTTTGTCTCTGCCCTGGACCGGAATGGCGATGGTCTCGCGTGAAAAGCCTTTTGCGAACCATTTTTCCTGACCGGTCAGGGGGTTGTAGCCAACCACCCTCCCATGCCCAAGGACCACAAGCTCGTCAGCATCTTTGTGTCTCCAGATTGTCGGAGTCGACCAGCCACTTCGCAGGAAAGGTCGTGCGGTTTCCCATACCAGTTTCCCGTTAGCCCGGCTGAATGCGAGGACCCGGGAACGGCTCACTCTACTGTTCTCGAGATTAGCATCATCATCTGTAACAAGAATCAGAAGGTCTTTATAGGCAATCGGAGATGTAGAGGCTCCATAAAGGCTTTTTGAGGTCTGCAGGGGTTTTTTCCAGACCTCCGTCCCGTCGTGTTGGTAGGCAAGAAGGCCATAAGATCCGAAATAGACGTAAACTTTTTCTTTGTCGACAAGGGCAGAGGGAGAGGCAGGGGTGTTTGCCTTATGAACCTTTTGGAGAGGTTTTTCTGGCGCCGTACGACGCCAGAGTTCCTGGCCGTTTCTGCGATCGAGGGCAATGGTGAAGAGTCGTCCTTCATCGAAAGCGGTAAGAAAAATTCGGTCTCCGGCAATGACAGGGGACGAGAGACCAGCGGGTAGGGCTGCTTTCCAGGCTAAGTCGCCAGGCTGAATCATGACTGGGGGTTTGGACTCCTCCATGACGCCGGAGCCATCTGGGCCCCGGAACTGATTCCAAGTCTTCTTCGTTGCCTCACCAGCGTATCCAAGTGAAATCATGAGGATGCCGGTCAGGATCAAAATTCTGCTCACCTTGGAATCTTCCCTGTGCCCCGGCAAGGAACCAAGGAGATTTTCGCCGCACTCTCAGGAGAGACATCTCCGTCCTCCCGTCGCAATGTGGGTAATTCTGCTTTTGAGGCAGAATAAGGAGGAGACCCTGTCCGTATGGGATTACGGATTTCTACGCGGAGGTTCTACGATTCCAGCGATATTGGCTCCTTATAGCTGTCATGCTAATGGAGAAAAATCTGGCTAGAATACCGAGGGTTTTTACGGCGTTGCAAGTTTAGGCGTGGAAAGGCCGTTTGAACTTATCCAGACTACAGCCATGGTCTCGAGAAACATTAAATTTATGGTGAGCGGATTTTTTCTCCTCTGCGCCAATTATTGCCCTGCGGCCCCGTGGGCACAGTGGGGGGGGAGCCCAGACAAGAATATGGTTTCCCCTGAGCTGGGTTTGCCAATGGAGATTTCCGGAGGCGAGGAGAGGGAGGACCGGGAAGGAGAGATTAACCTTGCGAGTGCCAAGGGGTGCAAATGGGTCGTTGCCCTTGGTTCAGAGTCATATGGAACGCCAACAGTGGGCAGTGGAGTGGTTCTGGTGGGAACGAATAATGAAAAGCCAAGAAACCCATCCATCGCAGGGGACCGTGGAGTAGTGATGGCTTTCCGGGAAAAGGACGGAGAGTTTCTCTGGCAGCTGACCGCACCTAAGCTTCCGGGCGGGGATGAGGTAGACTGGGAATACCTTGGGATCTGCTCGTCCACGTTGATTGAAGGAGAGCGGGGGTATGTCATGACCAATCGGGGAGAGGTCGCTTGTCTCGACCTGAAGGGGCTGGTCAATGGCAATCAGGGCATTCAGAGCGAGGGTCAATATATGGCGGGGCCAGGTAAGAAGGGAGCTGATGTGGGGCCTACAGATGCCGATATTTTATGGACCTATGACATGATCAAGGAGCTTGGAGTTGTTCCACATAATATCACGAGTAGCTCCGTTGCTTTGGTGGAGGGAAAGATTGTGGCGACAACTTCGAATGGAATCAATGAAGAGCATGATCATATCCCTTCACCGAAGGCACCTGCCTTGATCACATTGAATGCAATGACTGGAAAGCTCGAGGGCATCGAGAAGGCTGGCATCTCGGCGGCAACAATGCATTGCAATTGGTCTTCACCCTGCATTGGAAAACGGCGTGGGCGCCCTGCGATATTCTTCGGAGGTGGAGATGGCTTCCTGCATGCATTTGATCCTGCAGGAAAGAAGTCGGATGAAGGCAGCCCTGTCCTGCAGGAGGATTGGCGGGTAGATGCCAATCCTCCGGAATATCGGTTTGATGAGGACGGTAAGCCTCGGGACTACCCGTCATATCGGGGTCCGAGTGAAATTGTGGGAACCCCGGTTTATCATAAGGGAAAGGTGTTCGTGACGGTAGGGCAGGACCCGGAAAATGGAGATGGAGTGGGGATGCTCAGTTGCGTAGATGCAGAAACTGGAAAGCCGGATTGGACCTACAAGAAGATTAACCGCTCTCTATCAACTCCCTCCGTGAAGGACGGCCTCGTTTACATTGCGGATTTCACTGGTCAGATTCATTGTGTCGATGCCAGCTCTGGTAAGGCGCTTTGGGTTCACGATACGCTAAGCCGAATCTGGGGTTCCACTCTGGTGGCAGACGGCCGGATCTATATTGGGACAGAGGATGGGGAAGTGATTATCCTGAAAGAGGGACGTAATCTTGAAGAGGTGGGGACTGCTGAGTTCTCAGGCCCTATTTATTCCAGTTTGGTGGCGGCCAATGGGACCTTATATGTCCAGACCCAGAACCATCTTTACGCTTTCGGGAAATAATACCAGACCTGCTCACTGGTTGCGCAGGCCGTAGAGGGCCTTTTTAGTTCTCACGATGAGCATATCCCCGGAAACCGCGGGAGACCCCATGCATCCAGCTTCCAGTTCGTTCGTTGAGATGACCTTGAAATTACGCTCAGCGGCAAGAACGGTGCCCTTCCCGTTTTCGTCGAACAGGTAGATCATCCCGCCGGCCATGATGGGAGAGGCGGAGAAGTTCCCCCCAATCCGCTTCTTCCATATTTCAGTGCCCGTCCGGGCATCGAGGCAAGCGGCGACTCCCCCATCATCGATCATGAAAAGAAGGTCGCCCCTGATAAGGATGGATGGCTTTTTCGGTGCCGCCTTCGTATATCGCCAAGCCACGTGACTCTCGGTAACGTGACCCTCTCCATCTGGACGAACGGCGAGGAGAATGCCCTTACTGAAGCCCATTGTGGTGTAGACCATCCCAAGGCCTGTGACCGGTCTGCAGGAGGTGGAATGAGTTCCAATCGTCTCCACCCGCCAAAGCTCCTTTCCAGTAGTTGGATTGTATCCATACAGAGCCATTGCTCCCGCACTGACGAGGACGGACTTTCCGCCGGGGGTTTTGACCATTATCGGAGTGCCATAGGCCTTGCGCATGTCGCCGTCTCTCTTCGGTTTTCCACTGGCGTCGAGATCGCGGTAATCGACGCTCCGAGGCGTTTTCCAGAGCGTCTTCCCAGTCAGCTTATCGAGTGCCACAACAAATTGATGATCAGCGCCGTCGAAGTTTAGGATAAGAGAATCACCATGGAGGATTGGAGAAGAGCCGGCGCCCCGGAAATGATCGCAGGTAAAGTCAGTACGTTTCCAGACAACCTCACCATCGGAAGCCCTGAGGCACGCTGTATATGGAGAGCCGAAAGTCAGGTATACTAATCCGTCTTCAAGCGCTGGAGTAGGTGAGGCGTAAGAGTTAAAGGCGTGACAGAACTGTGGTTTTTCCACCGTCCAAAGCAGCTTATCGTAGAGAACTTTGCCATTGGATTTGTTGAGACAGAGAACCGAGAGTTTCGTGCCCTCGACATTCGCATTTGTAACCCAGACTCGGTCCCCCCAGACCACGGGAGAAGACCAGGCCTTGCCCTGCAAGGGGGTTTTCCAAGCGACATTCCTCTCCTCATTCCATACCGTGGGTAATCCAGCATTTTCGGCCCGCCCATCCTCGCCGGGACCCCGGAACTGGTCCCAGTTCTCAGTCGCGTTGGAGAGGATGCAGAGAGCCGCGAGATAGAGAAGGGTGAGACATGCCTGACGGAAAAACATGGTGAGATCCTCCTCTCCTCATCACTTCTGGTCAAAGGAGAAATACGGCCCTCTTCCTCACTCTCATGGAGCAGTTCGACCCAGTGGGGAAGGAAGCGTTTTCCCCTGCTGGTAGAGTTTCAGGCGTTCCTGTTGCTCCTTCTGCTTGTCTGGCCGCTGGCCGGCCTCCAGAAGTGCAATGACTTTCAAGGTTGTCTGAATTGCTGCAGGAAACTGGTTCGCAGCGGCGTGAGCGGCTGCGAGGGTAGAGAGAAGAGCTGGGTCATCGGTAGCACCCGGAGCCTGCATCATGAATTTTGCGTAACGGAGGGACTCCGCTCCATTCCTTACAGAGGAGTTGCCGGCGGTGGCCAAGAGCCACGAAACTCTGTTCAGGGCTGCAATCTGCTTTGGCGTGTATTTCAGGCTTGTGAGAAAAGAGGATAAGGCTTCCGCTTCTCGATTTTGCCGAAGAAAAATTTCGCCAAACTGGAAATGTACGGATCCGAGCTGCATGTTTCGTTTTTGTTCTGCCGGAATACCGGGGTTTCCAGGAGGGGCTTCGTGCTTCTCCAGAAAGCTGAGCAGGGAGGCACGGGCCTCTTCGAGATAGGCCCCTTCCATGGAGGCCCTCGAAAGTGCCACGGGATCCGCAGGAAAATATTTTTTGGCCCATACTCCCTGGAAGGGAACGGCAGCCTCAAGCGCGGACTGAGGGTTTCTTCCAAGCTTCTCAAGGTCCGATATGATGTGTGATACCTCTACCGGGCCTTTATAGATCGCGCTGAGCCACCCTCCCCGGTCGATCAGAAAACTTACTGGTACCGGCATCTGATGATGACGGTAGACAGTCGCTAGAATCGATTGCTGAAGAAGCGAGAGGAGTCGTTCATCCGCCATCCCTCCCGCACCTCGAAACCCAAATTTTGCCAGAGCTCGTGCGGCATCCTCCGGAGTAATCTGTTCATCTGGATTGAGGTGGTCGACGTTTAGGGCGATAACCCTGATACCTTTGGATTCGAGCAAGCTACGAGAGCTCTCAAATGCCTCCAGTTCGGAAGCGCAAGGGGTGCACCAACTCGCCCAGAGATTGATGAGAACCGCCGTGCTTGCAGTCAGTCGAGTAATGCTTTGTGCCTTGCCCGAGAAATCCTGGTAGCTGAGCTCGGGAATCTTGAGAGGTTGCGAGAGCCGGATGCGAGCGACCTCCGTCGCCTCGGGGAGGCTTATTGGCTTAGCCGGAAGACTGACGGTCTCTCTCTTGCCTGCCTCTATCGCTTGCCCACGTTCCTGCGTCAGTATCCAGCGTTTCCCTTCCTCGAGCCCTTTAAATTCTTCTTCCGCTCCGCCCGCCCAGCGGACCTTTGCCGCTACAAGACGCTTGTCCGCGGCTCCAAGGCCAAAGTGAATCCACTTACTCGATTGGCTCATCAGGCCATTACCAGCGTGGAGGGTCTTTACCCGGCGCTGGGCAGAGTCAGAGAATATGAGTTCGACCTGCGACCCAATGGCATCCCGGGAACATTTGCTTGCCGGGTTGCCCACCAGTCTGAAGGAAATCCAGCGGGAGCTCTCCGGAGGAATCTTGTTCTGAAGGAACTGTAGACGAGGAGCGGAGCGGTTGGAGAACCAGAGATCCAAGTCTCCATCGTGGTCCCAATCTGTAAGTGCAAGGCCTCTTCCATCCGAGGGCATTCCAAACCCACTGAGTGTTGAGATGTCGGCGAAGTCACCCTGCCCGGTGTTCAGGAAGGCACAATGCCGCTCCCTCCCGCTGAAGGAGGAGCCATCCCGAATGCGTTGGGCGAGATCGCTGAAAGCTCGAAGGTAGCCCTTGGTTCCCTCGTCCGGACTACTTGTCTCTGGTGCTTGCGACACGACCTGCCGCCAGTAGAAACTTCACAAGTCATCCGGGTCTCTCTGAGTGATGAATCCGTTGGTTACGAGGAGGTCCTCCCATCCATTGTTGTCGAGGTCAGCGAAGAGGGAACTCCATGCCCATCGACCCATGGTGGTACCGGAGGAAACGCTGACATCCTTGAAGCGCCCCTGGCCAAGGTTCTGAAAAAGTGAATTTCCTCTTGCATGGCGCTGATAAAGCGCCCGAGTTTCGGCTTTGCCTCCGCTCTTGAACTTTTCCTGAAAAGCAATGCGGTTACCGGCCGAGGAGAACATGTTTCCGACGTAGAGGTCGGCAAGTCCATTGTTGTCAAAGTCACCCCAGCATGCAGACATGCCGGCTGCGACATCCCGCACACCGGCCTCGGCAGCTACGTCAGTGAAAGTGGATTTACCAGATTCTCGGAGAGCATTGCGGTAGAGGTTATTTCCGCCAAAATCATTGGCGACGTAGAGGTCCATATCCCCGTCCTGGTCGTAGTCCTCCCAGCTGGCGGAATACGAGAACTTGCTGTTGCCGGGATGCAGACCCGCTTCCTTGGTCACATTGCGGAAGCGCAAGCTGCCTTCGTTCCTCAGTAGTTCATTGCGGCCTCCATTGGTAGCATCATGGTAGGGTAGTGGCCTTGCCACAAAGGAGTGGCGATTTGCTCCAGCCCGTTGCACGTAGCAGCTGGCAAAGAGGTCGAGATCTCCATCTTCGTCATAATCCGCCGCCGCCAGAGAATATGGAACAGCAGAAGGAAAGCTTTTTGCGGTTACCGGAGAAAAAGTTCCCGTTCCATCATTTTCAAGGATGAGAACCCCTGAAGCCATTGCAATGGCTGCATCCTGATCCCCGTCATTATCAAAGTCGGCGAACAGTGATCCAAAGCTGTGATCGAGAAGTCCAAGTCCAGATTCCCGGGATCGATCAATAACCGTGCCATCCTGCTGCTGAACGAACAGTCTGTTGGGGAGACCGCCGCCGTCGCAAAGGTAGATGTCATCAAGTCCGTCATTATTGATGTCGGCGGCAGCGAGTCCGTGCCAGCCTCCAATTTCGATACCAAGAAGAGTCTCAATCCGGCCTACCCAGTGATCCATTCCATGGACGACCTGAGTCTTCTCCTCAAAGGAAGCAAGCACTGCGCCTGTGGAATCTGCCAAACTTCCTCCAGTACCCCGAAGGCACTCCTCATGGCTTGTGACTTTCAGATCCAGAAGGGCAGGAGGATCATCCTTGGTCCACTGGGCGGTCCATCTGGCATTTATCTGCAGCCTTGAATCGGCAATCTGAACATTGAGTGCAGTGGTTGCTGTTTCTCCGGAGAGGTCGACTTTGACGACTTTAATTTCGGCCATTGTCGCCTTGTCGTTGCTGAACTTACCGCGGAGATCTTGAAGAGCCTCAGAAAGATCCATTGGCTTGCCCTCGATATTGCTGGCCCGTTGGACATGAAAGGCTTCGCCAGCAGGAAGAGAGTTCATAAGGAATCCGCTCAGGGGGTGGCACGTTCCCGCTGGTGGAGTTGTAATCTTGGCACGGAGAAAGTCCTTGATTTCTTTCAGCTGGAGCCCGGTCGCGGAGGCAAAAACCTCGGTCTCCCACTCCGAGAGCGTTGGGTCAGGATCTGAATTAACTGTTTCCGGCGCTGACCGAGATTCGTTCCAAGCAGGGTCGGGACGTGACGGCTCTTCTTTCTTCTGTTGACAGGCCGAGGATAGCATTGTCAGGAAGAGCAGACTGGCCAAGCGAGAAGAAGAAAGCATTGGTGAAGAGAACTTTCCAGTAAGGAGAACCTTCCGTCAACTATCTGCCGGAGCCAATCCTATGAGGTTGAGGAGATTCCGCCCAAATATGGAGGAATTTGGGAGGAAAGCGGATCGGTCTACTGCCCGATCGCAATCCTTACGCGAGTGTATCGGTTCGAGTTCCCGGAAGCAGGAATCTGGTCCCGGATGGTCACAGTTTCTGTTCCATCACCATTATCTCGAGGTTCGCCGACAGTTTCTTCTGAGGGGATCCAGCTTATCAGATCGTTTGAGAATTGAACTTCGTAGGAGAGATCAAGAGCGCCCTTCTGTCTTCGGAAGGAGAGAGCCAGATAGTCCGCGCCATCATACTCTACCAATGAGGCGCGGTAATTATTGCCGGAATCACTGGTGGTCGGGTTGCGACCAAATCCATACTCCATCACGGTATTCAGGGTATCTGCATCAAGATCTACCGACCCTCCAGTGATCGTCGGGTCAGAAACGGACTCCTCGGAAAAATTCTGGTACTTCCACGAGGAGAAAGTGACGGCAAAAAATGAAGAGGAAATGCCGGGATCTCCTCCCTGCTGAAGGCTGACACCCCAATTGGCGGGGCGATCGAAGTCAGTGATCGGAGTGGTGGCTGGATTGCGCGCAACGAGCGAATGCCCTGCGTCGTCGGTGGCATCATACCATGCATCGTTGTAGCTAAATTCGAGTATGTTCTCGCCCTCCGCGTCCAGAATCTGGAGCTGCTCTCCATCATTACTGAGTTTGCCTGTGTATTCCCCGGCGACATTATCTGTCCCTTGATATCGTAAATTAAAGGCGGTCAGGTTTGCTACCACCAGAATATGCTGGCCCGCTGCGAGGATAGTTTGTGGTGGAAAGGATAGTGAGATTCCCTCCACGAAACTGGCTCCACTGATATCCAGAGGAGTGGATCCTGTATTTGTCAGCTCGACGAATTCGAAGTCCTCTGCCGTGAGGGTGGGATCGATTGCAAGTTCACTTTCTGTTGGCGCTGCAGGAGCAAAAAGGATTTCAGTTATCCTCAGGAAGTCCTGTCCGGGTGTTGGGCTTCCTGGGTAGGAAAGAGTATCAATTACTACTCCCATTTCGTTTTTTAACGTAAGGGTCTCTCCTCGAGCGGAGAGCTGACCGTCATAGCCGCTGATCAGATAGCGTTTCTCGCCCGCCTTGGGGCTGATGCTTCGCTCTCGAAATCCCCGGGCGTCCCGCGCTACGTTAAGGCGCCCTCGTGCGGGTATGACTGTGCCGGCAGGGAAAGAAAAAGAGATGCCTCCTGAAATCTCCCAGTTTGAGCAGTCGATTGCGGTTCGGTTGGGATTCACGAGGAGGAAGTATTCTCCACTCTGGTCGGGTGAAGCGCCTCTTGCTGCTGGATTATAGTCGACGGTCCCGAACCTGATGACCGGAGTCTCCGGCTGTCCGGCAGGAATCTCACTCAGCCCGTAGAGCTGATTGCGCCGCCCCGGAATGTGCTCGACCTTGATTCGGTTTGCCGCTTCCCGAAGGGTATTGCGATTACCCCAAGATCCCCATTTTCTGTAATCGAGATCGGCATCATCGTTTCCTCTCTGAGCGTTGTTGTCGTTGGGGTCAATGAGAGCAGTCAGCTCATCGACTCTGTCGGGGAGGTAACTGACGGGAGAGGAAGCAGGCCCAATGAGCTGATCCATCAGGGTTCGGACTCGACGCAAGTACATCTGGTTCAGGGTCGTATCGTTGAAGATAAAGGTCTTAAGACGGTTTGAGGCTCCGGCCCGTAGATTATTATTTGTAAAGGTGTCATCAAAATACGCTGGTCCACTGACCCAGTTGCGCCCCAAGCAAAGGTCAATATCCCAAACCAGTGGCCGCCACTCCCCAGTCCCTAGAGTATCCCGGTAGAGGTAGTAATTCTTGTGGCCATGATCTCTGTTGTTCGTGAGATCGAGCGCTGCAAGGTAGTTGATAGTTCCGGGGATATCAATATTGTCATAGCCATACCGAAGTTTGGCTTCTCCCGACAGGCCAAGCCCGTTTATGAGGTCCTGAAGATCACGATTATTTTCATTTTTCCTGGTTTTCTTGTTAATACCACTGCTCGAGGAATCGAGCCGGTTGTACATCTTGTAGAGGGCACCTTCAGGGTCTAGTCCTACTCGGTCCAGATACCGGTCATCGCCATCTTCCACCATGTCCGCGACACTGAAGAAGGATCCGTTTTGCTGGATCCGAACCGGAAAAGCAAAGTGTGCGGGCTCTCCCGAGCGGCGGACCATCTCGTAGCCGAGAGTATTCCGTGTTTTTGACTTATCCGCCCAGTTCGTGAGCATGTTGATGTCTTTCACCCGCCCTTCGCCTTCCTGAAAGAGAAAGCGGTTGCTCTTATTGAAATCGAAATCGTAGCTCTTCTTCGGGAATCCTCCCGTCGACTGGCCATGCCGATCTGCTTGGATGTTATCGTAGAATTCCCCCAGGTAGTAGACCGATCCCCGGGAGCCGCTGGTTGTGTTGGCCCCTCCGGGATTGGAGGTAAACCAGTGGAAGATGGGAAGGTTGGAATTTGTCACGGAGGCATCCGCAGCAATCGTTCCGAAGTATTCCGGCGAGTCTCTTGGGTCAGGGAACTGGGGTTGCCTGGCAGTAACGCCCGCTGTGTCCGTGGCCAGCACTTTCCAGCGCAGCATTTCGCCCCGGCTGAGATCGGTAGTTGAAATCGTGGCGGTGAAGATTCCATCACCAGCGAAGGCGTCACCCCCTCGTCCGTCATCCAGCATGGGAGAAGTAGTTTCCTGATCATACATGACCCGCCAGATCAGGCTCACGGTGTCGACCGGGTGCATGGTCGGAAGGACCTCTGCCTCGATGACCACACTTGTCGTGCCGAAAGATCCTTCGTAGATGGTGACAGTCTGGTCGGTGCCGTCTGATCCATCCTGATCAAAGGGGCCACTGTCGACGAGGAAATCCAGACGGTCTCCCTCATTCAGATTTCTTATGATTGAGAAATCGACCGGCCCCCCATCTGTGAGCTGGGAGAAGATTTCATTCCCCTCATGGAAAACTCGTCCAGTTGTGCCATCCCCAGAGGCACTGAGGTTATGAAAGGTTCCCGCGATGGTGTGCAGACCGGAGGTGTCAGAGACCCACCTTCGAATCGGATACTGCTCGGGACCTGGATTAGAGTCATTAGGGTGCATACTGGTGGCTTCCAGAGAAGTCCATGGTGAGGAAGCCGAGGTGTTGGCATCCCAGGCACTTCCGGACCACTCCTGCGTTGTACCGTTCCAAGGCCCTCCTTGTTCGCCACCTGCGAAGGGAATGAAGCTCGTATCAGGGTCATAAGGCCCTGCGCCCTCCTGATAGCCGTAAAACCAGCCCAGCGCGCCCTGGTTGCCCGAGAATTCTTCAGCTGAGTCAGCCACAACCGGGGGTGTGGCCGTAGCGAGGGTAATCGGAGGAATATTTCTGGTGACATTCCGGATTAGCGGGCCCACTGAGGAATTTCCAGTGTTGTTTGGCGCGTTGGGGGTTGGGACAGCGAAGTAGGCAGGGGTGCTTGTTCCGCTTGAGCTAAGGGCCTCGAGCTCTGGAACGATCAGGAAGTCCGAGCTTCCCGGGGAAACATTGAGCCCGTGTATACAGAGAACATTTTCCCCCAACGACAGGAGAGAGGGAGAAATATCATAATTATCATACACCACGGCCTGACTATCACTATGGCTGGCCGTCGCTCTCGATTGGTAGTTCAGTTCGTCGGTTGACGGTGCGTTTTCCTCTGCAACCGGAAGGGGGTTTCCGTTGAGGTAGGCAACGAATCCATCATCCCACTTCATTTTCAGATTCAGGGCGGACAGAGAAGATGGATCTGGAGCAGTGAAGGGGATCCGAATGTAAACGGAGGTTGCTTCGCTGAACATCTGCTCCTCGACGTCAGTTTCAATCAGGAGATCGTAGGCATCGGGGCTGCCCGTGGCATATCCGATTCCCGCACTACCGGCACTCCATTGGCTATCCGGAAACTCGGTTGCGATCCACGAGTCCGCATTGGTTCCCTCGAGAACATCACTTTCGCCGTTGGAGGGGATTTGGTATCTGATCGCTGTGCCAGGGCCGATGAGGGCAGTCGCCGAGGTTATCTGCTGAAGACCATAGGAGATATCCTGAGCCTGCAGAGGGAAGGATGGGGAGAAGTGCTGTTCCACAGTCAGCCCATCTGGGCGGACAATCGCGAGATACTCTCCTTCGCTGGCGAGCTTGAAGTTTGTGTGCAGGGTGCGATCCGGATCTTGACGATCCTTTGCCGAGGCAAAGACGAGGAGGCGCTCATTTGGATTCAGGGTGAGATCAGGAAAGGCCCACTTATTCAGGTTTGTTGCGTTGTCGGTGAGGAACCAGCCCTCCAGATTAATCGCGACAGTGCCCTGATTGAGAAGCTCGATCCAGTCTTCATAGTCGCCATCCTCATCACGGATACTGCTCTGGTTAGATGCCATGAATTCGGCAATAACGAGAGACTGGGAGAAGGAGGGAAGCGCGGTAGTGGCGATGATGGCTACGGCAACCGCGGGTGCCACGAAGCGGTTAAGGGGTGTCATAAATGGGGAGGGGTTACCCTGTTCGATCGTCACTCAGGGCTGAGATAAAGGCAATGACAGAAAGAGGCCGGCTTGACGCCGACCTCCCTCACATTAGGTAGAATCAGTCCCTCCAGCCCTTGAATTCTGGAAATCGATTTCCGTTCCGGCCGGCGGGCATATCAGGGTTCAAGCTGCAAGAGGCGGTAATAGCGTGCGGATGCCGGGGCATCAGGAATAATGATCTCCGTTTCTCCTCCGGCGGCTCCGGTGGCGGTCGCTCCAATGTTAGTCCAGTTCTGGAGGTCGCTTGACTGCTGGGCCTGGTACTCCTGTCCCTGATTGGATGTCCAACGCAGGATCACATTGCCCTCCTCGTAAGAAAAATCGATCAGGCGCAAATCCGACACCTCACCCGGAGAGAAAGGTCGTCCATCGGGTTGCAGCGGGTTTTCTGGAATGGTCGGATCGATAATCAGGTAGAAGTTGGAACCGTCGGATCCGTCGTTGTCGCTTCCGTCAACACCGCGCGGGCTCAAGGCTAGTTCAATGTAGTCTCCGGCTCTCGCATCGACAAATGACCATGCCGTCTGCCCCAAGATATCGTCTCCCGCAATCGTTGTGCTGTGCAGCTGTTGCCCATTGTGTAGAAGAACAGCTGTCACCCCATTGCCTCCGGCACTCACTTTCTGGACCGAGTAATGAAGAGCAAGCTCGGCATCCTGATCCACTTCCCACCGACGTGTAGCCCAATGAACCACGCCATTGTTGTCACCACTTGGGTGTCCGTCGAGGGCCCCTAACGCGGTCCAGGGAGGATTAACGGGAGTCCCGGACGCGTCACTCCAATCAAAAGCGAATCCATCCCAGAAGTTTTGCTCACTTAAGAAGGGCGTCCCGTCGGAGGGGAAGGGGATGAAGTTTGAGTTGGCGGGAGGCTCCCCGTCCGCGCTGATATCATAGTAACCATGGGTCCACCCATATTCTCCCTGGGGGTCGTCGCTAAAGGGGAAGTCGAATTGCGAATCTGCGATGGCGGTGAAGTTTTCAGCAACATTCGAAAACCCATCCAGGGGATCAAATCCGGTGGCGACCTCATGAAAATCGCCAAAGGAATCATTATCGGTATCAGAATTGCGAGGGTCAGTCCCAGCGACTGCCTCCGCTCCATCTGCTAGACCATCGGCATCCGTATCGGCAAGGGTGGGATTTGTCCCTGCGAGAAACTCCTCCTCGTCAGGAAGTCCATCGGAGTCGTAGTCGCTTCCTGCAGAAAGCTGATCGAGATCACCGGGAAAGTAGACCTCTTCCCACAGGTCAAAAATTCCATCCTCATCCGTATCGGGAGCGTTGGCAGGAATAAAAAGGCTGCCATCGGGCTGTATGGCAACAGCGGGAATCCGGTTATCGATTCTCATCGAATTGGCTGAGCCATCGCTTCCATCAATGGCGCTGGTCCGACCCTGAGGGCTGAGAATGAGATCGAGTACGTCACCATTAGAAATATTGGCGTAGTAAATTCGGTTGACGCCCGCGGTGTCGCTGACAACAGCACTATCGAGCCGCTCTCCGTTCAGGTGCACCGCCCCGGTGACTCCGTCGCCGTTGGGGTTCACTTTACGGGTTGACCAACTGATCCTTACGGCAGACTCACCGTCCAAGCCCTCTGCCGTCCATCTCCGAACGGTCCAATGTTCCTCGTTCGGTGCGCTATTGGTGCCATTTGGATGGCTATTTTCGGCTTCCAAAAGGGTCCAAGGGGCTCCGCCGGGAGCCAGACGCCATCCCGTGCCTCTCCAGCTTTCGGCAGGGAAGGGGACAAAATCTGCGACGTGGTCATAATCGATTCCGCCACCATCGAGGGTAACGTTCCGGTAGCCGGATTCCCATCCACTCTCTCCTTGGATTTCAGAAAAGCTCAAAACGGAGTCTGCGAGAGTTCCGGAAAGTGGGGTGTCTCCCTGACTATTGGGATCACTACCTGCTTGCAGCTCTTCGCTGTCACTAAAGCCATCCCCGTCGGAGTCCGCGTTGTTGGGATCTGTCGCAGGCACTCCAAATACCTCGTCACCATCATTAAGGCCATCTCCGTCACTGTCAGGGTTGCAGGGGTCAGTTTCAAAGGTCTCAATTTCCGCTCCATCGTCGACTCCATCTTCGTCGGTGTCGCCGATCGTTGGATTCGATCCGCTGGCGACCTCGATCTCATCCGCCGCCCCATCGGCATCCCAGTCTGATCCTGCGGCTAACTGAGTCAGGTCTTCGCCGAGAAGATCTGTTTCAATGAAATCAGGGATCGAGTCACCATCTGAGTCCACGGCATCCATGGGGATGAAATATTTGCCATTGGGCTGAACTGGAGCAGCCGGGATCTTCGTGTCGATGCGCATCCAGTTGGCGGAACCATCGCTCCCATCAATTCGGTTGCCACTGACTCCCACCGGTGTCACTACCTGGTCGATGATATCTCCATTGTTGATCGTAAGGTAATAGGATCGGGTATCGCCCACGCCATCAGAAACAGCAATGGAGTCAACGCGCTCCCCGTTAAGATGGATCGCTCCTGTGGTGCCGTCTCCCGCAGTGTTCGCGGCCCTGTGTGTCCAATAGACTCTCACATCAGTCGGGCTATCTACCGAGGCGACCCAGCGCCTGATCGTCCAGTGCTCCTCATTGGGAGCACTGTTTGTGCCATTGGGATGGGTGTTTTCTGCTCCAAGAGTGGTCCAAGGAGCTCCTCCCGGGGCAAGGCGCCACTGGCTCTGAGCTTCCCTCCATGCCTCGGCAGGAAACTGAATGAACCCACTATTGGGATCATAATTGTCGCCACCTCCGTCGATAGAATAGTTACGATATCCAGAAATCCATCCTTCTGCTCCTTGGACGTTGCTGAATTGCTCGCGGGAATCAGCAAGCCCGGCTCCCTGCGGCAGGGACAAGGCGTTACTGGGGCTACTACCGCCATCGATCTCCTCGGCGTCCGGGTAGCCGTCGCCGTCAGTATCTGCATTCCCAGGATCGGTTCCATTAGCAAATTCTTCCTCGTCGGAGAGGCCGTCCGAATCGAAATCTGCCCCACCCGACAGTACGGTCAGGTCCCCGGGAGCCCACGTTTCTTCCCAGGCGTCGGGTAACTGGTCGCCGTCACTATCAACAATAGTGGAGATAATCATCGAGAGAAGGGAGCTGTCACTTCCGTCCGCGGTGTTCCCTCCTGGACCTTCAGACGTGTGGACCAAGTCAATGTGGTCACCTACATCGGCTGTTACAAATACGGTCTTTGTGATGCCCGTGGTATCATCTCCGGCAATAGTGGTTTTGCCGACCATGGTTCCGTTAAGATGGATCTGGGCGGTGACTCCTTGTCCGTTGGTGTTACCTGCAGTCTTGGAAATGAACCATTCGACTTGCAGGAGAGTTGGATCGGTCAGATCGTCCTCTGTGGCCGTCCATCGGCGCACCGTCCAGTGGATTTCGTCCTGATTGGTGCCGTTTGGATGGGAGCTTTCGACGCCAAGAGTCGTCCAAGGGGGATTGGTGGTATTTCCACCAGCGTCAAAAAAGTCGAAGATCGTACCATTCCAAGCATTCGTGTCAGAACCGAAGTTTGTGCCATCAACCGGGAAGGCAATGAAGTCGTTTTCCGGGTCGTAATCATTACCGCCGCCGTCGAGGGTAAGATTGCGGTAACCGTAATACCAATCTTCCTGACCTTGGATTCCTGAGAACTCTGCGGCTGAGTCGGCTAGTGTGCGTTGGGCAGAAGCCTGACCGCAGATGAGGAGGAGGGGGCAGACACAAGCAGAGAGAAGAGCTCTGCTTTTCAGGGACAGGGAGGGAACGCGAGGAGTTGGAGGATGGATCTTCATCGTGGGAGGCGTCGGGGTTCCCGGTATTCTTACCTCACCATGGGGCTCATAAGCAAGGAGGCAAATGCGCACGCTATTGGGGTGTAGGCCAGGAGGGGGTGAACCAGAGCCTCCTGGTGACATCATTCACCCCGACCACTGGGTTTAATGCCACTCGTTGCTGGGAAAGACAACGATTCGCTTGAAGATACTGTGATCTGGTTGGGCAAGAATGTATGAGATGAGGTCAACAATCTCGCTTGGCTGAATTGTCTTCTTTATGTCGCCGGGATAGGGGTTTTTCTCGGGATCCCAGAGTGGGGTGTCGATGGCCCCTGGGCAGATGGTAGCGACTTGGATATTGTGGGGAATGAGTTCCTGAGTAAGGGCATCTGCAAAGCCCACCATTCCGTGCTTTGAGGCACAGTAGCTGACTTGTCCGGAAATTCCGCGAATCCCTGCCACTGACGAAACGTTGATTATTTTACCGGCCCTGCGGGGAATCATCTGCTGGATGACGGCATGCGTGCAGTAGAGCGTGCCCTTGAGGTTGCTGTCGACGATGGCGTCAATTTGGGCGACCGATTGCTCTGCGAAGGGAATGTTCTCAACCACGGCGGCGTTGTTGACGAGCGTCTCGATCGGGCCTTGGTTCTCTAGGGCGCTCACGCACTGATAGATTGCATCTGGATCACGGAGGTCGACAGCACAGGGGATGATTGCCCCCGAGAGACGCTCAGCTTCAGCTTTTTCTGCGAGGGCTTGAAGGGGCTTTTCGGTTCGCGCCAGAGCTGCCACGGTGTGGCCTTCTCCAGCTAATTTCCAAGCGAGGGCCTCGCCAACCCCACGACTGGCTCCGGTAATAAGGGTAATCGACATAGGTTAAAGATTTGGATGAGTGAATTGGGACCTCCCGGAGTTGTTTGCGCGGGGGCAGGGTTTCGATCTTTCGGTCTCGTCTTCAGAGCTGTCCAGAATATTGTGTCCGGTGAGCGGGGATTACAATTTGGGATGCGGGGGCGGAGCTGAGATGCTATGGACGAGGGAGATGACTCGGGCTCAACTGTTTGAGCGCACTCTAAGGGATGCGCTTGATGAAGACGCGCTGGCCGAATTGGCCAGACGGCGGGAGGAAGACCCCGAATTCGCAGCAAAGTTTGACGCCGATCTTGTGGCAACGGGAAAGTTTCGTGAAACCAAGGATGGAGTGGTGAGAATCGAGGGAGATCAGCCCAGCTCCCGAAAGCGCCCCAAGTTGATTACTGCGGTCGACCCAGAAACGGAAGGAGCTACTCCGGCACCCAAGCTGATCATGGGAGCATCCGCCGAGATGCCGAAAGCTTTGCAGTTTCTGGGCGTCGGAGAGGAGCCTCCTCCTGACTTTTACACGGATAAGCCGAATCCCATGGTGGGCGAGCGCGTAAATGAGGAGCGATTGCCTGAGAACGAATCTGGGGATCTCTCTGCGGTGCATGGGAGCGCTGCTGCTCCGGCGACTCTGGGCGATGATGAGGGAGCTCGAGCCCCCGAAGAGGATCCTCTCACCGTGCAAACAGGGGTGGAGGATCAAATTTCGGAGGAGAGTGCCGAAATGGCTCAACTACCTCCAGTCGGGGCTGCTACCAGAGAGGAGCTATCGCGGGTGGGTGGACCTTCCGTCGAAGCGGCGGAGGTGTCGGGACACGCCGATAATTTAGGCGAATGCCACCAAGCTCAGAGCGAGCACGATCGTGAGGGTTCGCGTAGGGCGATCGATAGTGAGCCTGATACGTCACCACCACCTGCGCCCGCGTCACCACCACCTGCGCCCGCGTCATCTCCACCTGCACCTGCGTCATCTCCACCTGTACCTGCGTCACCTCCGCCTGCACCTGCGTCACCTCCGCCTGCACCTGCGTCACCTCCGCCTGCGCCTGCGTCACCTCCGCCTGCACCTGCGTCACCTCCACCTGCACCTGCGTCACCTCCGCCTGCACTTGTGCCCCCTTCGCCCGCACCAGTCTCGCAGCAGTCTCATCAGCCATCTGCGATACCCGTCAGGCCTCTACAGGCCAAAATTATTCCTCCAGAGCCTGGCGATCCTGCCTACGAGTATTTTCAGAATGTTGCGGAGTCCTACGGGCAGCAATATGGAGCAGGGGATCCCAATGCGGGAATCCTGCAGGGCCAGAACCCTCCGCAGAGACTACGGTCTGCCAAGCAGAGCACCTCGAAAGTCTTTGTTGGCATTGCGATCCTGTTATTGCTTGGGATTATTGGAGCTCTCTTCTTTGGGATGAACCGGATGACGCCTCGTCCATCAGAGGGAGCGGGCGTGATTGCGAAGGTGGACTTTATACAGGGAGAAGCCGTCCTTCTTCGAAAGGTTGGTAGCCAGAGCCGGCTTGAAAACGGTTATGAACTTCGAGAGGGCGATGTCATCACGGTTCGCGAGGGATTCTTACGAGTCGCCTACGTTGAGGAGAAAACGTATCTGCACATTCGATCCGGAAGTGAGATTACGCTCAAAAAGCAAAACAAAGGTAAGCAGGTCAGAGTTGGGCGGGGCGTGATAACCTTGGACGTTGCGCCGCAACCGGTTGGGCAACCAATGGTAGTGCTGGGAGGAAATGCTACAGTGACTTTGGAAAGCGCGCGAGTAACAGTGCTCAGCGGCGCACAGGCAACGAGGGTGGAAGTATCGGAGGGATCGGCCGAGGTTGTGCGTCCACGAGATGGGGCTACTTTACAGATCATTGCGGGAGGGTGGACTGAGGTGAATGAACAGGCTCTGCCAAGAGCATGGAGCTTTCTGGCGGGAGTGAATCTGAACGGTGGCGAAGTGGCAGTAGATGGAGGAAGGTGGCTTTCATACGCCAAGGCCCAGTCAGAGGGATTCGAGGTTGGAATAGAGGGCAAGGAGGGGAGTGTAGAGACAACAATTTCGACGCAGCAACCGCTGGGATACGTCTCGGGTGCGGGATTGCAGGGTATGCTGATGAGTAAGGTCTCAGTCAACAACGCGACAATGTCGCTTCGGTGGCCTAGAGAGAATGGTCTGTATCAGGTTTACGTCTGGATGATGGAGGATGAGGGGAATTCGGTGCGGTCGCTACGCCTGAACGTGGAGAACAAGAAGATCCCGGAGGAACTAGGTAGGAAGCAGACTTTGGGTGCGTGGAACCGCTATGGGCCCTACCGCGCGGAGGTTAAGGATGGGAGCTTGGATCTTCTTCTCAGTGCGAACTCGAAATTCGAGAGCAAGACTCCCCATCTATCTGGAATAGCGATCTATGGGCTCGCAGGAACGGGAGCCACCGCGGGGCTTCCAGAGGAGAGAGCCGTCGGTGCCTTGGAAGTTGATTCGAGCTTCAGGGGTAGTAATCTGGCGACGGAGCCAACGGTGCCGGACTGATGGGCAAGCTTATTGCTGTTGCCGTGGGATCAGCTTGGTAACGAAGGCAGTTCCCAGGAGTGCTACCACCATTCCGAGGGTCATCCGGCTGGTGATTTCCTCGGCGAGGAAGAGCGATCCCCAGAGAATACCAAAGACCGGGATCACAAAGGTAACCGTGGTTGCAGCTGTCGCCCCATTTCGTTTGAGTAGATCGAAGAAGAGGAGAAAGGCAGAGGCTGTGCAGAGAAGGCCGAGGGCCAGCAGGCTGAAGATAGTAGCGGATCCAAGCGCTTGTGCCGGGCTGAAGAGAATGGCGAATGGAAGCAGGGCAAGTGTTGAAGCGAGAAGGCTTCCGGCCGAAACCGCGAGGGGAGAGACACCAGGGAGCCTGATCTTGGCATAGTGTCCAGCGTAGGCATAGCAGCAGGTAGCACAGAGGACCGCGACAATAGGCCACCCGGCCCCATCCTTGGAAAAGTCGAGCTGATTGCCGGTAAGAATTGTGATTCCAGAGAGACCTATCGCAAGGCCAAGGACCTGAAGTCGCGAGAGAGGAATACGGAGCCACAAGAGCCCCATGACGGCAGCGCAGATCGGAGTGGTAGCATTCAGAAGCGAGGTAAACCCCGCCTCGAGATGGAGTGAAGCCCAGCAGAGAAGGGAAAAGGGCAGGGCGGAGTTAAAAATCCCCAGGATGAGAAGAGAACACTTATGGGAACTGAGAGCATTGCGATGCTTCACTCGCAGAAGGAAAGGCGCGAGAGCCACTGCTGCAATGGCAACGCGGGCGAAGGTTGTGAGGAAGGGCCCCAGCTCGGGAGCAGTGATCCGCATGAAGAGAAACGATGCTCCCCAGATCGCGGAAAGGAGTATCAACTTGATGACGTCGCCCGGGCTCACCTGTTCACCGTAAAGTTTTCCCGTAGGAGTTCTGGGTTGCCTTAGGAGAAGAGAGCGTGCGGGTCGGTCTCGTCCCTAAAGCGGAGAGCGGGGAGTGTTCTGGGACGGGGGATTCCGCAAGGAGAAGTTCTCCAACCGTGCGAAAGACGCTCCGACCCTCTCCTAAGTCAGCTTAAGAGGCCCGTCCTTGCTCTGGGACTTGTTGCCAAAGTGCTCAATCTCATGACCAAAGGAATGAGCCAGAGAGATGAGAAGCCGGTTGTGAGGTTGGCCGCCAAAATTGTGAGACAGCCCCATTTTGAAGCCCGATCCACCTCCCAGGAGAAGGAAGGGAATATCGTTCTGGCTATGAGAGTTTCCCTTACCGAGTTCGTTGGTCCACATTATAGTGGTATGATCGAGCATCGAGCCTTCGGCTCCGGGTTCGGGCAGGCTGTCCAGCTTTGAAGCAAGGTAGGCGATCTCTCCGGCGAACCACTTATTGATCCGGAGAAGCTTCTCCTGAGCGGCATTGTTTTTGTCGGGCTCGTGGGAAAGGCTGTGGTGCCCCTCGTTGACGTCAAGCCATCTCATGCGTGCCTGCCCCACCGATCGCATATACTGGAGACTTGCTACCCTGCACATGTCATTTGCCAGCGAATTGACAAGCAGGTCAATCTGCATCCTGCTGATTTCCGGAGTGTTGTCGTTGACCAGTTCGATATTGGGATCCAGCTCGGGTTCTGGGTGGACGAGAGTGTTTCCGCTTTCGGCAGCCTTAAGCTCACTCTCCATCGCACGCACCAGCTCAAGGTGATCCTTGAGTCTCTGTTGGTCTTCACTGCTGATCCTTGAGGAAACCTTGCTCAAGTCTTCGCTTACATCATCAAGGAGCCCTGCAAGGGTTGCCCGGTCCTTGTTTTGACCGTAGAGACGGTTCAGCATCTGGTAGGGATCGTCAACAGGAGCCACGGGCTTGTTCGATCCGGCGTAAACCATCCGCGTCCAGTTGTCGGCCCGAGCTGGCACTGCTACCCCGAACTCGAGGGATCCGAAGCGGGTGCGGGTTGCGGGGTTTCTCTGAAGGAAGTTCCTGATCTCCTGATCGATCGAGATGCCACTTGCCCACCCTGCCGGTGAGTCTGATCCACCCTGAATATTTCCAGGAAGCAGTTCGATGCCGGTGAGCAGGCAGCTCATACCCCGCTGATGGCCGTCGCCGTCACCACGAATTTTGTTATTCAGCCCCTTAAGCATGAGCATGCGGTCCTTGTAGGGAGCAAGCGGCTGCAGGATGGACTTAAGCTCTTTCAACGGGCCGGGAGAATCCTGCCAAAAATGGGGAGGAAGAGTCCCATTGGGAGAGAACACGATGATCAGGCGTTGTCGTCTGGTCTCGTTTTGGGCCGCCTGCAGACTCGGGAGACCGGCTACAAAAGGCAGTGATGCACCCGATAAACCGAGGTCTCGGAGGAAGCTGCGGCGGCTGCGCGGTATTGTCATTGGTCCGGGAATGAAGCCGCTTATTTCGCGGCGAACGGTTTGGTTTCAGCTGTATGGCTTACTGCCACCTTGGTTAATTCTACGAGCAAACTCCTGATATTGTAACCAGATTTTACGAATTTTGCATGCAGTGAGGCTTTCGTGTCAGCGCCATAGGCATTGATGGACTGCTTGGTAAAGTGGTGGAACAGCTGGGTAATGAAGGCTTCGTGGGCCAATCGGCTTCCGGCAGCCATGGTGGCGACATCGTGGATGCTGCGGATCGGAATCTCTCTCTCATTCTCGTTGACGTAGCGGGTGACCGTGTCGACTGGCTTTCTATTATCCTTGAGCCGGTGGCGACCGACGGCATCGAAGTTTTCAAGGCTGAATCCCACAGGATTGATGACCCGGTGGCATTCCATGCATGAGGTCGCCTTGGTGAGCTGGGTAATCTTTTCGCGCATGGTCAGGGCCGGGTCGAATTCGTCGTCTTTGAACGCGACTGCCTCGACGGGCGGCTTGAGAAGGCGGCCGAGGACGTTTCGGCTGATGAAGACACCCCGGTGAATGGGCGAGGTGTTGTTGTGGTAGGCATGAGCAGCAAGCAGGAACGGATGAGTGAGAATACCGGAGTTAGGCCTGTTGGGGAGGGTTACTTTTCGCAACGCTTCACCCTGCAGAGGCTCAGCTCCATAAAAAGTGGCAAGGCGCTCATTCAGGAAGATGTTTTTGTTGAGCAAGAGGTCCCGGTAGTCGGAGCGATCACTCCAGACCACCTCATCGACAAAATGCTCCAGCGACCGTCGCAGATCCCTCACGAGGCGCTCGTCGAAACCGGGGAAAAGGTCGGGATCCTTCCGGAGGTCATGCTGCTCGTCTAGAGCCAGCCACTCTCGGAAGAATCCCTGCATCTTTCTCCTCGTCTTATTGCTGAGAATCATGCGCTGGATCTGAGTGGTAATCTGCTCTGGGCTTTGAAGGGAGCCCTCGCCGGCGGCGTGGAGGAGCTTTTTGTCGGGGAGCCCATCCCAGAGGGTCAGGGCCAGGCGCGATGCCACGGTGAAGTTGTCCGGGCGCCCATTGTTATCGGCGAGTCCCGGGTAGAGAAAGCGGGGAGAGGTCAGGACCAGCAGCATGGAATGCCGGAGTGCAACCATTGGGTCGGGCTGATGGTTGAACCGGCTGTCAACGAACCTCTCCTGCTGCTCTGCGTCAAGAGGCCGCCTGAATGCCCGGGCAGCGAATTGGTGGGCGTAGGAGCGAAGGGTCGCCGGGTCCTTACGCTGTTCCTTGCTCAGTCCAGAGACCGTGCCAAGATAGGTGATGAGGTGATTGACCAGTTCGACAGCGGCATAGGTGGAGGCCCGCTGCCATTCCTTCGAGACTCCGGAACCACGTTCATAGCCAAGACTGCGATCATCCGGGGGAAACTTGGTTCCAACTACCGTGACGGTGTCGAGGACCTCAGGCATGAGGTAGTCATTAGGGATGGCCTCCCAGATTCCACCGGGAGGTTTCCACTCAAGGTGTAGAGATGCCACCTTCTCCTTGTAGGTGAAGTAGCGCAGATAGACCGGATAGCCCCGACCTCCTAGCAGGAATTTACTCCCTGACTTTTCGTGGGACTCGTTCCTTGTGCTTACGTAGGCGTCAATAAAGGAGTTCTTGTCGTCATCTCCACGGAATGAGTTCAGCAGGAAGAGAGCGCTGTTGTGGGTTCTCACCCGGAACTGGTAGAGGCCTGTTACCGGGGCAAGAAGGGAGCCCGACCAGCGGACCGAAAAACCAGTTTGGTTGATTTTGTCAGCCGGAACCCCACCTCCCCAGTTGAAATCGATGGTGGGATCGATCCGGTCCAGGACGTGTTCTTTCTCCTTGTTCATCTTTTCGACATTAAAGTAGCGCCCTCGGAGGCCCCGTTCTGGCACGAGAGTCTGGGGCCGTTTGAAGGACTCAATGAGATCCGCTGCAGATTGCCTGAACTGTTCGTTTGTCAGCCGTAGAAGTTCGACTCGTGGGGGGCGATTGCGGAGCTGTGCCGCCGGGCTGTAGAATTCCTCGTGAATATACCGGGCCACGGCATGGGCATCCTCATCGACCACCGTGTCCTCTTTTTCCTCAGGCATCGACCGGTGAATGTAGCGAGCGAGGGACTCTACCGACTTGCGCCCCCAAAGTGGCTCTTCGTATTCACCGTCGGCTCCCTGTCCGTTGTCTCCATGGCAAGAGGCGCAGTGAGTGACGTAGATTTTCCTGCCATCAGGCTGTCCGAGAGCGCTTCCTGTCATCAGGAGCGCTATCAGGATAAACCGGAGGTGGAGTAATCGCATGGATGCTATCTGAATACGGTGCCAAGCGGGGAATATTTCGTCCGTCGGTTAGGTCATTATACCCCACAACTGGGATGATTGAACTTCCTTCTGGGCGGAATGTCTCTTTGGAGAGTGGAAGTGGTCGCTTGAGCGTAGCCGAGCAGGGATTTTGGCCCTATTTCGATAGCTTGAGAGGATAGCGGGTGCTTATAGTGCGATCGGTAAGGAAGGCTTTTTCGAGTCGTCGCAGCACTGCCGGGTGCTTCTGGGCAAGATTTGTGGCCTCCGCAGGATCCTGATCGAGATTATAGAGTTCCCACGGCCCGGGCTTTTTGGTGCGCACGTTTTGACGCACGGCCTTCCATTTGCCCTCCATGACGGCAAGCTGCCCGCGGTATCCATGGAACTCCCAGATCATCGGCTTACGGCGGTGGAAGGGCTTGGGCTTGCCCGTATTGCGAATGAGCGGTAACAGGCTGTCTCCGTCGAGGCTGTCGGGGTGCGGGGCTCCTGCGACATCACAGAGGGAGGGAAACCAGTCGGGGAAATAGCAAGGAGTATTGTCGGTCGTTCCCGGGCGGGTCAGTCCCGGCCAGCGCACGACGCATGGCACTCGCATTCCCCCCTCGTAGACGCTTCCCTTGAATCCGCGGAGACCGGCAGTGGAATTGAAAAAGTCGGCATCGACGCCGCCCACACCAAAGTTGGGATCCCGGGAACGGTGGGTGGTCCCATTGTCCGAAGTGAAGATGACAATGGTGTTCTCGACGAGGTCATGCTTCTCGAGCCGTTTCAGGATCGCTCCAACATGCTCATCGAGATCTGAGATCATTGCCGCATAGCCTGCCCGCGGACGGGGATGGGGAAGGTAGCCATTCTGCCCCCTGTAGGGCCCTTTTTCCGTGTCCCACTCCTTCGGGTAGCGGTCGACCCACTCTGCTGGGGGGTGCATGGCGACGTGGGGTTCAACAAATGGGCAATAAAGAAAGAAGGGGCCCTTTTTGTGAGCATCAATGAATTTGAGAGCCTCTTCGAGAATGCGGTCTGGCGCGTAGGTCTTTGCCCGGTAATCATCGGCAACGATCTCGCCTTCGGGCTTTCGCTGATGCCCGCGAATGGGGTTGCTATTGATAGGATCAATTCCCTCATCGTCATCAAGGAAGGGCGGGAAGAATGAGTGGGCGTTACGCTGGCAGTTGTAGCCATAAAAGCGGTCAAACCCCTGTCGAATCGGCGAGCCGGAGGTGTCAGTGGGTCCAAGGCCCCATTTCCCGAAGCCTCCGGTCGCGTAGCCTTTCTCCTTCAATGCCTCAGCAATGGTGATGGCCTTTGCGCTGATTGGCCACTGTCCGGGAAACGGCTTGCCGTTCCCGGAGTCTCCGTTATTGCGAATCTCAGCGTGGCCGAGATGGCGGCCAGTCATCAGGACGCAGCGGGCTGGGGCACAAACCGGGGCCCCGGTGTAGTGCCGGAGGAATCGGACCCCCTCGCTTGCCAGTCGGTCGATGTTGGGAGTTTTGATTTTCTTCTGGCCGTAGCAGCCCAGTTCGCCCCACCCAAGATCGTCAGCGAGGATGAAAACAATATTGGATCCGGTGCGGGTAGCCTCGGTGGCCGAGACCTTTGTATGCAAGAGGGACAGAGAACAGAGTGCAAAAATTTTTAGGAAAAGGGGAGCCTTCATGAATTGCTAAAAGTGTTTGGATGAGGGGCAGAGCAAGGGCGAGCTGTGGGGAGGGGTTCTAGTTCTTCTTGCGCTTTTTGCTCCGGTTGAAGTTGGCTTTGCGCGTGTGGGCAATTTCTTCCGTCGTGGCACCCTTGTCGCCCTGAGACTTCATCCAGCTATCGAGCTGGGTTGAGAGCTCTTTTCGGACTCCTGCAAGGGCAGTATCTTCAATGAGATTGACGAGGCAGTGGGGGTCTTTTTCGACATCGTAGAGCTCTTCGGCAGGCCGTCGCTGGTATTTTTTGACCATCGCCTTAGCGTGAGGATCTCCCTTCTCAGCTTTGTCCTGCCAGCTGACCCAGAAATTGGCTTTTCCGTCTCCTCCTTTACGAGTAACAGCGTTCGTGAAGGTTGCCTCTGGGTGAAGGTTCCGGATATAGCGGTAGCGGGCATTGCCACAACTCCGGATTCCATAGGCATCACTACCGTTGATAATGCCGCGGGTGGTCTGCAAGCCAAAGGTATATTTCTTGTGCTCACTGGCATCGCCAAGGAGAACCGGAAGGAAGGATTTACCATCGAGATCCTCAGGAGTCGCGCCCGCCGCGTCGACGAAGGTTGGTAGGAGGTCAACATACTCGACCAAGGCATTGGTGGAAGTGCCTGCCTTCACTTTTCCGGGCCAGCGGGCGATCATTCCGGAAGCGAGCCCCATTTCGAAGCAAGTCCATTTCGCGAAGGGGAAAGCCGACCCCTGCTCTGACACTACGATGACGAGGGTGTTGTCCCTGAGTCCAAAATCATCAAGCAATGAGAGCAAGGCTCCACATTGCCAGTCATAGTAGGTGATTTCGGCAAGATACTTCGAATAGGAAGCTCTCGTGGCTGGGGTGTCCACCCACGAGGGAGGGAGCTTGAGAGATTCGGGGGGATAGGCTGAGGCGTCACCCATGGTGTACGGCGAGTGGGGTTCGTTCGAGCATGCAACAAGACAAAAGGGAGTCTCCGAAGAACGGCATTGGGCGATAAATTTCTTCAGGTTCGGGAAGAACGGCCGCGTCTCAGGCTCGTTTTTGCTGAAGTCGTTGGAATACTCAAATGGGAAGGACTCTCTGGGAGAAATATGACCTTTCCCGCTCAAGGCTACCCGATAGCCAGAGTCCCCCAGATAGTGGACGATCGATTTGGTTCCCGGGTAAACCTGAGTGTGGTTTGGCCATGCGCCAGAACGCACAGGGTAGAGCCCGGTATAGATATTGTGTCTGGTGGGAGAACACATCGGAGCCGTCTGGAAGCAGCGGTTGAAGGTAAGCCCCTCCTTGGCAAGCCGGTTCAGGTTTGGAGTTTTGGCCTGTCCACCATAGACCTCCATATCAAGGTAGGTGCAATCGTCCGCGATCATCAGAACGATATTCGGGCGTTCTGCTGCACCGGCTATTGGAGAAGTGGCAAAAATTGTGAGAACTCCAACGAGAGTCGATAGCAGGACAGGAGGTGAGGGAAGGTTACAGGATGACAGAATCTTCACGCCGGGATGCTACGGCCGGTTAACGGCTTGTCGATGGAGAACAGTTCATGCGGAGGCCTTGAATTTGAGTCCTGCAGAAAAGCGGCAACTTTACCCTTCACGCTTGTCCGTTTCTGCTCCTTGGCCGGCCTCGTTTTATACCTCAGACCGAGGTCTCTGCGTGGCCTCAGAAGCCTGGGCAGTCGACCTACCCTAAGATGTCAGAAGCGATTTCACCGTAAACGTCTGTGAGGCGGAAGTCCCTGCCATTATGCCGGTAGGTAAGCCTTTTGTGGTCGATTCCGAGAAGATGGAGAATGGTAGCGTGCAGGTCGTGGATGGTGCACCTGTTTTCAATAGCGTGGTAACCGAATTCATCTGTGCGGCCGTAGCGGAATCCGCCTTTTACTCCCGCGCCCGCCATCCACATCGTAAATCCATCCGGATGGTGGTCCCGGCCTACTGGGCCATTGCCCTGCTGCGTTGTCGGCGTACGACCAAATTCTCCTCCCCAGAGGACCAGAGTGTCCTCGAGTAGCCCTCTGGCCTTGAGGTCGAGAATCAGGCCGGTGATGGGTTTGTCAATCTGTCCGACATTGAGGGAGTGCCCCTTTTCGAGGTGGGAGTGCTGGTCCCATTGTTCATTATTGAATTTAAGTGAATGTGCATGGCTGACCTGAATAAACCGGACTCCCCGTTCTGCCAGTCTTCGAGCCATGATGCACTCCCTTGCGAAGTTTTCCGTTCGGGCGTCGTCCATACCATAGAGTTTGCGTGTTGCCTCGCTCTCGCCGGAGAGGTCCGTGGCCTCGGGCGCAGCCATCTGCATCCGAAAGGCAAGCTCGAAGCTTTTCATTCGGTCCTCGAGCAGAGCGCCTGCTTGGTCATTGGCTGACTGGCGCTCATGAATACGCCGTAAAAGCCCCAGTTGGAGAGACTGCTTCTGGTGGCTGATGCGCTCGTTGGTCATGTAGTGAAACCGTGCGTCTCTTGCGGGACTGTTGGGATAGCCGGGAGTTCCGAGGGGGACCCCGCCAAATTCGGCTGGCAGGAAGGCCGGTCCGAAGTTGTCGGATCCCCCGTGCAGGGAGGTCGGGCAGATTGTCACGAAGCCGGGGAGATTATTGTTGTCGCTACCCAGCCCGTAGTTGACCCAAGCACCCATGCTGGGCCGCAGAAGTGCTTCGTCGCCGGTATGCATTTTCATGCATGCACCTCCGTGGGAAACATTTGTCTCACACAGTGAGTGAATCATGCAGAGTTCGTCGGCCACTTTGGGCAGGTGCTGCCAGAGCTCGGACATCCAGTGCCCGGAATTTCCGACCTGTCGCAGCGGCCACGGGGGTTTAAGCAGGTTGCCCCGCTTTGCGAACTGGACCTTGCGTTCCGGAAAGGGAAGCGGTTTGCCGTTGAATTCCTCGAGCTTGGGTTTGTGATCAAAAAGATCTACATGAGAGGGACCTCCGTGCATGAAGAGGAAAATGACCCTGCGTGCCCGGGCGGGAAACAGCGCCTGAGGTCGGAGGGGACTCGCCCCCTGAGACTGCTCTGCCAGAAGGGTGTTCAGGGCTAGCCCACCGAAGCCGAGAGCCATCCGCCCAAGTGCATTCCGGCGGGGCAGTAGATTCGGGGAAGGAAGGTTGCTACTCATCGCAGGTAAAGAAATTCGTTGGAGATGAGAAGTGTATGACAGAGCAGGGCCCATGCTTGGGGCCCATTGTTGCCTGCCTCCCTGAGAAAGACCTGGGCCTCCCCGCGTTCCTCTCTGGTCACCGGCCGGGAGAAGAGGCGCAGATACAATTCGTGCAGGGGATCTTCATGAGATTGAATCTGTCGGGCGATAACGGCCGATTGGTTGATAAGAAATGAGCTGTTTAGCATGAGAAGGGCCTGAGTCGCTACCGTGCTGCTGCTGCGCCGGCCCGTAGGTGCCGTCGGATTCGGAAAATCGAGGAGGCTGAGAAAGTCGTAGACGTGGCTGCGCACCACTGGGAGGTAGATGCTTCGGTGTTGAGCATCCTCATAGATTTTTCGATTTTTGACTATGTCAGCAGGTGAGGGGTCTTGAGCCTTAACCTTTGGCGGAGGACCCGTGGGGGCCTCTCGAACGAGGGATCCTGAGACTGCGAGGACCGCATCGCGGAAGACTTCCGCTTCCATCCGTCGCAGCCCGCGACCTCCTTGTCCGCCGGAAATTTGATAGGTGTTTGAAAGCATAATATGGCGGTGAAGTTTTTTAAGTGACCATCCACTCTGGAGAAAATAGTGTGTGAGGTAGTCGAGAAGGGGCTGGTTTTCAGGGGTGTTTCCAGTGGTGCCAAAGTTGTCCGGAGTAGAGACCAGGCCCTTACCGAAGAGCCAGTGCCAAACCCGGTTGACCATTACCCTCGCTGTGAGGGGGTGAGCGGGTGAGGTCATCCATTCTGCAAGTTCAAGGCGACCGCTTTGGTTTGTGATTTTGCCTGGTCGACGGGGTGCTCCAACGGAGGTGAGGAAGCCTCGCGGAACCACGTCTCCGAGCTCGTGTGGATTCCCTCTGACATTGATCCGCGAGTCCGCGATTTTTCCATCTCTCACAGCCATGACCTTGGGGAGCTCTTCCTTTTTGCCTGTTTGCAGGGCCGATACCTCAGTTTGAAGGCCTTCTATTTTTTTGAGAAGAGTAGTGGCCTGTTCCGGGTTCTGAACGGGGATCAACTTGAGCTTGTCGAGATGCGACATCATTGGCTCTGACTCGAGCCGGAGGATTTGTTTGCCCATCTGAAGGAGCAGAAGACCTTCGGCATGCCAGCTCTGGTCGGAGGGCATCCAACCTCCGGTTACCTGAGAGATAGCGTCTTTCAACTCCACCGAGCCGTCGATGAGCACACGGCCGGGTCGAGAAGAGGCGGCTGCATAGCGTAAGGAGAGCTGATAGGTCCCCTGACGCGGGATATCGATGTCGTATTCGACATAATTGCGCTGCGCTCCCGGGTCCGAGATTATACCGATTCCCGCTCCGTAATTGTCACGGTCGACGATAATATTACCCCGAGCAAAGTCCTCCGCTTCCCATTCGATAGCCCCCTTTTGATTTCGGAGGGCTTCCAAGGCCTGCTCCTGCAGTTCGATTTTCCTTTTCAGATCTTCCGTCCGCTCGTGGCGCGCTTTTCGGGCCGCGGCTGAGTCCGGGGTGCGCAATTCCCGGTCCTCGATCTGGGTGCTGTGGAAGATCCCGGCAAGAGCGTAGTAATCTCGCTCCGATACGGGATCAAACTTGTGGTCGTGGCATCGGGCACAGCCGAGGGAGAGGGCAAGGAAGACCCGCCCCATCGTATCAATCTGCTCGTCGACGATATCTGCACGCTTTTTGACCGGGTCTTTTTCGGCGAGAATCTTAGTTCCAATCGCGAGGAAACCGGTGGCGGCAATGCTCCCGGCCCGCTCTGGATCCATGAGGTCTCCTGATAACTGCTCGCGGACGAACTGATTGTAGGGCAGGTCACGGTTAAAGGCGCTGATTACCCAGTTACGATAGCGCCACGCGAACGGATAGGCGTGATTTTCGTCGCCACCGTTCGAATCTCCGTAGCGCGCAAGGTCGAGCCAATGCCTTCCCCAGCGCTCTCCGTAGTGCGGAGAAGCCAGCAGGTGGTCGATCACCTTCTCCCAGGAACTGGGGGATTGATCTCTCAAGAAGGCTTCGATCTCAGCTGGCGCGGGAGGCAGTCCGATCAGGTCAAAGTAGGCGCGGCGGATGAGAGTACGCCGATCCGCGCGAGGTATGGAGGCAATGGATTCGCCCTCACTGTGAGCTAGAGTAAAGCGATCAAGATCGTTCTGAACCCACTCTTGATGGTCTACCTTCGGTAGTGTCGCCGGCAGCAGTGGCTGGAATGCCCAATGCCTACCCTCTCCACCCAAGACTGGGAGGGAGGCGAAGAGAAGAGCTGGATAAGCCAGCAGGAGGGCTATGCGAAACGGGTTGATGGCTCTTTCACTTACCACACATCTCTGAATCCCGAAAATCGGGATTACAGATTTTTAAGATCGAGCGAGAAGAGCAGCGCGAGACAGAATTCCTCGGAAGGTTCCGGCAGTTGTTGCGCTGCGCGTGGATATTTTATTTGGCTTTCTCCCTGAGCTCTTCCCAGCGCTTCCTCATTTCGATGAGCTTCTTGCGATGAGAGGGGCTTTCCACGAGATTCGTGCGCTCCATGGGATCAGATTGAAGATCGTAGAGCTCTTCAACTCCGGGTTTTGGAGCCAACCAATGAATGTATTTCCAACGCTGGCCACGCACTGCCTCTGATTCGGGAATCCGGTTCGGGATGAAATGGTGTTCGTAAAAAAAATCTCGCCGCCATCCCTCGGAGGAGCCTGAGAGGAGAGGTGAGAGAGTTCGCCCCTGCATTTCTTCAGGTGCGGGTATGCCGGCATAGGAGAGAATGGTAGGAGCCATATCGATGTTAAGGGCGAGTTCGTCGAGAGGCTGTTTCCTCCCGCCCTGATCTCGGGGGTCGTGAATAACGAGGGGAATCCGGATCGATTCCTCGTGGGCAAACCATTTTCCAGCGAGACCTCTCTCCCCGAGATAGAACCCATGATCAGAGGTAAAGATGATCACGGTATTTTCGGCCATCCCGTGTTTCTTGAGGGCCTCCCTCATCCGACCCACTTCCCGGTCCACTCCAAAGAGGAGTCGGTAGTAGTCCTTGACCGTTTCCTGATACAGCTTGGGAGAAAAGCGGATTTCCCAGCGTCGTCGGGATTCAGATGTTTGCAGGGGTTCATGGAGGGCCTGAAAGATCGCGGGATCCGAAAGCGGAGCCGCCGGGATCGTCGTTCCGGAGAACATATTTTCGTCGCGTGCGTCCGGGGGGAACTGTCGTTTCGCCCCATCTTGGCAATGGACAGCCTTGAAGCTGACAGACAGGCACCAGGGCTTGTCCGCCGGAACGGTGCGAAGGAATTCGAGGGATTGATCACCCTGAAGAGAGGTGAGGTGCTGATTGTTGGGGCGCTTCGGATCGAGGAAGCGTCCCTGGCCGGCAAAGCCGCGCCAGAAATCAAAGGTCTTGCGTGCCTCGGCCATTTTGTTTCCGACCCCGTATTTTCCGATGAATCCGGTATGGTAGCCAGCGGCTTTTAAAAGTTGAGGGTAGGATTTGGCCCATGCAGTTTCCGTGAACTCAGTCCGGAAATCATGAATCTTATGACGAGCCTCATACTGACCGGTGAAGATGCTCGCTCGGCTTACCATGCAGATCGCCGTGGTAACAAAGGCGTTCTTGAACACATGGCTTTCCGCGGCAAGACGGTCGAGGTGAGGAGTACGACAAATCTGATGCCCCGCGAAACCAAAGGTGTCGTGTCGGAGGTCATCGACGAGAAGAAAGAGGATATTGGGCCGGGCTGCCGCAGGGAAGAGGGAGGTGAATTGGAAGAGGAGCAGGAGAACGACGATCCGCATACAATCTCACTATCGCTGAGCGGATACGGACGCGATCAAAAACGCACTCTCGAACCTCAGAAGCCGCTCTTGCTCACTCTGATTCATTTTCGTCCAGCCAGCCGTTCAGGATTTCCAGCGCAGCGACCTGATCAATAATATCACGCTGGGCTCTGGTGTCTTTACCGGCTTCCCGCAGTTTCTCAGAGGCGGTTGTCGTCGTTAGCCGCTCGTCGCTGTACTCCAGCCGGATGTTGGGAATTTTCTCGGTGAGCGCATTCCCAAAGCTTCGTACCCGCTGGGCGGCCTCGCCCTCGCTGCCGTCGAGTCTCAGGGGAAGGCCGAGAATAATGAGCGACACATTCCGTTGTGCGGCGATCTCTGGAATTCTTTTCAAGGGATCAGTCTGGCTGATATGAATGGTCTCAACGGGATGAGAGGCGATTCCAAGCTCATCCGTAGCAGCAATCCCGATGCGGGACTGGCCGTGGTCGATAGCGAGAATCGGATGAGGAGTCATCTACAGAGGAAATTCGAGCCTTTGCCTAGAGCAGGTTTTCCGGGAGCAGCCCAACCACCTTTTTAATTTCATCTGCACGTTCGCGGTCGGCAACTAGAATGGCATCATCAGTTTGCACGATAATCAGGTTGTCCACCCCGAGGAGAGCGACGTGCTTATTTTGCGAGCTGAAGACAATATTATTCGCGCTGTCGATGGGCGTGATCTGGGTATTGGTCTGGTTGCCGTCACCCGCAGTATCGAGATGTTTGGCCACAGAGATCCACGATCCCACGTCGTCCCAGTCAAAGGAGGCTTCAATATTAAGGACTCTTGAAGCCTTTTCCAAGAGGGCGTAGTCAATGGAAATTGGCGTAAGATGAGGAAACCGGGATGTAATTGTGGCCTTCACGTCGGGACTCTCCTGGAGCTCTTTAGCAAACTCACCAAGCTCAGGGGCATGGCGTTGAAGTTCTGCCATCACGGTTGGAATCGACCAGATGAACATACCGGCATTCCAGGCAAAATTACCACTGGCAAGAAACCCTTCGGCCTGAGCGGCATCAGGCTTTTCACGAAAGCGCGTGACCTCGTGGGGGTGATGAGTCAGTTCTTGCCCGTCCAAAACTGCGGCTTCTCCTCGTTCTACGTATCCGTAGGATGGGCAGGGCCAGGTAGGCTTGATCCCAACCGTGACGAGGCCTCCACCCTCGGAGGCTGTCGCGATGGCGTCTTTCATGACCGATTGAAATTCAGCAGTATCCAGGATCAGCTGGTCGGACGGCAGGATCATCATGGCTGCTTCTGGATCACGGGCGGCGACCAACCCGACGCCGAGAGCAACAGCAGGCGCTGTGTCCCTCCGTGCGGGTTCTGCGAAGATATTTTCCGGGGGTAGGGAAGAAGCGAGATGGCGCACCGCGTCCTCTTGGGCCGCATTGGTCAGAATAAGGATGTTTTCCCTGCGAATTAGGCCCTCCAACCGATTGATTGTCTGGTTCAGAAGGGTACCGGAGTCCAGCAGGTCGAGGAGCTGTTTGGGCCTTGAGTTTCGGCTTAGTGGCCAGAAACGTGTGCCGCTACCGCCGGCTAGAATCATTGCATATGGATCAGGCATCGGGGTTGATATTGAAGGCATAGGGGCTTCCGTTAAAAGCAGCGATGTTGGGAATTTCTTGTTTTCCCCTGCTGAGGATTAGTTACGCTTCAGCAGTGAATGAGAAACAGCAGGATCCTGCTAAAGCCCTGGTGGACGCCAGCGTTGAGTGTGCTCCGATCGCACTCGGGGTAGCGGCTGGAATTTTTCTAGGAGATATGATGCACCGGAGTGCACGTCGTCCGGTGGCCTTTGCCCTTGGGGTTCTTGGAGTCGCTGCGATCGCCCCGGTGATCGTGGATACCGTTCGTGACAAGGTAGCGGGTCCACAGACTCGTCGGGGAACGCAGCGCACCCTGCGCAGCATCCGCGAAGGGGCTGGAGTCCCTGCTCGAGACATTGATTTCGTGGAAGAAGAGCTCGGCGAGGTCTATGCTGGCTGAGTGTTCCTTGGCGCAGACTCAATCGGAAATGCTCCCCCGGAGGTTGCCGGCAATCTCGTTGACCACGAGGGGAAAGCTGGTCCGAAAGCGCTCCTTTGGTTGCCAGTCCAGTCCTGCTCGAGCCTTGCTGAAATCAACCGCGTAACGTCTGGCAGGCACCGATTTTGTTTCAACTCCGGGCTGAAGTGAGATCAACGACGAAGGCTTTTCCAGAGTCTCCAGGATACTTCGAGCGATACCAATGTCCGTGCGTTCACACTGCCCTCCAAGAAGGTAGACTGAGCCTGAGTGCCC
This sequence comes from Roseibacillus sp., assembly GCA_002686085.1. Lineage (GTDB taxonomy): Bacteria > Verrucomicrobiota > Verrucomicrobiia > Verrucomicrobiales > Akkermansiaceae > Roseibacillus_B. Next base: position 109,930 of record NZAC01000002.1, read on the forward strand.
TCGTCGAAAAGCGGCGATCATTCCGAGGCAATGATCATCGACATGAATCCAGTCCCTGATTTGGGTTCCCTCGCCTTCAATTGCGAGGGGTTGCTCGCGAAAGGCGGCCCGAGTCCACCTTGGGATCATTTTGCGGGGGTCCTGACGAGGACCGTAAGTATCTGAACCGCGTGTTATGACGACGTCTTGTTTGCGATCGTGCGCAGCTGCAAGGCAAAGGAGGTCGGCAGAGGCCTTACACGCGGCGTTGGGTACAAGGGGCTTGAGAGGATTAATTTCCACTGAACGCCCAGGGGGGGAGACTGTCCCATAGACTTTACTGGTGGAGCATTGCAGCAGGGGAACTCCCGCAGCAGAGCATTGATCGAGGACGCGTGCGGTCCCAAGAACATTCGCTACTGCCAGGTCAACAGTGGAAGACTGCGAAGTTTCGGAATCGGTATCCGCGGCGAGGTGAAATACACCGGTTACCTTGTGATCCTGCAGAAGGCCGGGAATCAGGTCAGGGTCGTGGATATCTCCCTCTACGAAAACAAACCGGCGATCCTGATCGGGCCCTATCAGATTGCCCCGTCGGCCCCCGGAGCCGAGTTTGTCGACAACAACGAGACGTTCGAGTTCCTCTGTTCGCATAAGATGCCGCGCGAGAGCTGATCCGATGAACCCGGCTCCCCCTGTGAGTAAAATGGATCGAAGATTTCTCACAACGGAGGATAGGCACGATTGAAGGAAAGTGAACGGTCGTTTTTTGTGAATGAAAAGTGAGGTGGAAAGATGGCTGTATCCCAGATTGGCGGGAATCATGAGAACGAGCCTGCATTTTTTTGTTTTAGTGGCAGGGAGGTCGGTAAAGGGAATCCCATTGACCAGCGTTGAGGTGGAGGCAGAATCCGGCCGTGAGCTTTATAATCCGACTCTCGATTGGCTGGGCCCTAGTTTTGCTTGTTTCCTCCTGCGGAGGACTTCCAACGTCGGGTGGTTACGACGAGTTGAATAACCCACTGGATTCCCCCGGGAGTCAGCGCAGGGGGGCAGACCCTCTTAGCGAGCCGAAATATGCCCCCGGGAGCTACGTGGAGGTAATCGATGCTAATGCAGGGCTCTTTAATGGTTTCCCAGATACTGCCACTCAGGCGGGTCGACAACTCGCCCTAGGGACTCCTTTGAAAGTCATTGGAGAGCGGGGATCCTATCTGAGGGTGGAGACAGCGGAGGGCGAGATTGGGTTTGTTCCGACGATCATGATAAGCGATAGCTCAGCTTCCAGAGGCGTGATTGTGAATGAAAACCAGGCTCCTGTGGGGGAGCTCCCTCAGGGGGCGGGGGAAGCCCCGGCGGCGTCCTTTCCCCAGCCGCCTGCTAGAGATGAATCTTTTGTTGCTCCCGAGCCAGAGGTACCTCCGATTTCCGTGGAATAAGGTGGGTCAGGAGATCCTGCTCTTCTGGCGGCCGCCGGACTAAAGTAGTTGTGTCAGCTGAGGCCCGCGAGGATCGACTGGATGGCTTCAAAGTCGGGGTTCTGCCCCGGGTTGTCATTGACCTCCGCGTAACGAATTATGCCTTCTCCATCGATGACGAAGGCGGACCGTTTTGTCACACCTCCCATGGTCAGGTTCTTGTCCGGAAGGAAGCTGTCATATGCGACACCCCACTGCTGAGCGACCTGATGTTCATAGTCGCTCAAAAGGGGAACGGTGATGCCTTCCTTTTCTGCCCAAGCTGCCTGAGCGAATGGATTGTCACCGCTTACAGCGAACACTTGGGCGCCCAGTTCCGTGTAGCGGTCAAGGTTGGCAGAGACGTCGCACATTTCCGTGGTGCAGCCCCCGGTGAAGGCCATGGGGAAAAACAGTAAAAGGGTATTTTTGCCGGAAGTGATTTGGGAAAGGGTCACGAGTTCTGGTCCATCTTTGCCTAGGGAGGTGAGGGTAAAGTCGGGAGCTGAGTCGCCTGTTTGCAGTGTCATACGCTTCAGTTTAGTGGGGTAAGAAGCCGGGTCAATGCTCTCGAATCCCGGGTCAGGATGGGTCTGGTGGGAGGGGACAAAATCTTCACCTGTGAGAAAATATCAAAAAATAAAGATAATCTACAAATGACATAAAAAGCTGATATTTAGCTATTTATAGATCATGAAGGCGCTACTTGTGTGAATTTTTATAAAAAAGTACTGGAAAATTTACACAAACCTTGATAATCCTTTTTCATCAACGAGACGGGCCTAGTCAGCCTGTCGGTCCTCGAAGCCAACCGTTCATCCACCCTTACCTCATCACCAATGAAAGGATTCATCCTCACTACCATCTTGGTGTTTTTTGTCAGTGCATCCCTTCCCGCGGCACTTCCGCGGGGGGGGGCTGTCAAACGCTCTTCCATTGCGCCGCCAGTTACCACCAAGGCCGTGATCTCTGGTCTCGAGAAGGGGGCCTTCCAGTCTCTACCTCCCGTTTTAATCGAATTGAGCGACCTCCCTTCAAGCGCCGCCGTCTGGGTGGAGGTCGTGAAGGGTCAGCTCCGAAACCGTCCGGGGATCGGCACGACAGTTGAATCAAAGTTTTACCTTCGCCGGAGTGGCGTTGGAGTTCTCAGTGTTCCCGGAATTCACAAGGCCTGCCGTGCCGGAGGGGTATATACACTGATTGTGAAAATGTCGGACCACCGGGGGACGGTAAGGCTCAGCCAAAGAAGCTTCGAGCTGTTCCCCCAGAGAGTAGTGCGCCGTTAAGCGATTTCTACAGGGAGACAACGCCCCCGCCGCCCTGCCTTGCCGTTACTTTCAAATCCAGCGAAAACTGAATAACAGCCCAGCAGCACAGTTTTCGTAGCTTCAAAAAAGAGAGGCCCGGCTCTTACCCGGGCCTCTCTTTTTGTGTGACGCCGGGTATTGTGATGGTGATGCTCCTCGCGGTGGTCTAAGTCAGGGAAGATCTAACCAATATGTCGTGGGAATTGTCAGAGTTTGGCCAAGGGTTGTGTACCGGTAGCGGCATCGGGGAATTGATGGAGGATCTGGGTCTCGCTTTGGCAGCGGGAGGGGAACGAATGTGCATGCTCGGCGGTGGACAGCCTGCCCACATCCCAGAAATTGACGCTGTGTGGCGCCGCCGGATGGAAGAGATCATGGCGGAGGCTGGGGGATTGGAGCAAATGCTTGGCGATTACGAGGGCCCTGCAGGGAATGAAAAATTCCGGAACGCGCTTGCCGGTCTCCTATGCCGTAAATTTGGGTGGAGCCTTGGGCCAGAAAATGTGGCAATCACTGCGGGAGGCCAGACTGCCTTTTTCTTCTTGTTCAATTCATTGGCTGGGCGCTTTGAGGATGGGCGACGCAAGAAAGTCCTTCTTCCTCTGGTTCCGGAATACATCGGTTACGCCAACCAATCGGCAGGGGGTGATCTTTTCCGGAGCATGAAGCCGAGGATTGATCTGCTCGGGGAGCACGAATTCAAATACCGGGTGGATTTTGATTCTCTCGAGATTGATGAGGAGGTGGCTGCGATCTGTGTATCACGGCCAACAAACCCTACCGGAAATGTCCTGACTGATGATGAAATCCGGCAGCTTGCAGGGCTGGCTGCGGAGCATGAGATCCCACTCATCATAGACAATGCGTATGGAGCTCCCTTTCCCAATATCATTTTCAGCGGAGGCACTCCGGTGTGGAACGAGAATATTATTCTGACCCAGAGCCTCTCTAAAATCGGATTACCGGGAACTCGAACGGGTATTGTGATCGCTCGGGAGGAGGTGATCCGGTGGGTGACTTCGATGACGTCGATTGTGGGACTTTCCAATACCAATGCGGGCCAGGCCATCATGCAGCCGCTGATGGAGAGCGGGGAGATTCTGCGATTGAGCGATGAGGTGGTGCAGCCATTTTACCGGGACCGTTCGGATCAGGCTCAGGCCATGATCGAAAAGTATTTCGACCCCGCGCTTCCATGGCGGATTCACAAGCGTGAGGGCGCGCTGTTTCTCTGGCTCTGGTTCGAGGGCTTGCCGATAAAGTCCTCTGAGCTTTACCAGCGGCTCAAGGCGAGGAACGTCCTGGTAGTCCCTGGAAATTATTTCTTCTACGGCCTAGAGGAGAGTGACTGGGCTCATCGAGATGAGTGCCTGAGGATCTCGTTTACGATGCCCGAAAAAGTCGTGGAAGAGGGATTCCGAATTATCGGGGAGGAAGTCCAGCGGGCCTATTCCGAAGGCGAGCGCCCGATTGAGAGCGATTCAATTTAGCGAGTGCTCTCTATTCCGATCGAGCCGCCTGAGGAGGTCCCGGTGGAGCTTTTTGTCCCAGAGAAGAGCGGGGTGGATGGGAGACCAAAGGCGCACGTTTTCACTTCGGTGCCACTTGGGGCTTTTCAAGGGGATCATTACTATGTCGACCGCGCTTCGGTAGGACGTGGTTGGGATCTGCAGAGTGTCATAGACGTGTTCGCTTCTCTTGAGCTGAAAGAGAAATTCGCTCTCTGGCCGCATCTGGTTCGTTCCGCGCCCGGGATAAAGGTAGGCCACATAGCTACCATTATGCGGCGTAGCGATGGTGTAGAGCCCTTGGCAGCGTGAGGCCCCACCGAGCTCCTGAAGATAGTACCGCGAGATCAACCCTCCCATACTGAATGCCACCAGCGAAAACTTACAGGACGGGCCCCACTTCTGGTCAATCTCCTTCTGAAGTTGCTTGGCCATTGGCTCGAGGCCGTCCCGACCGTCTACCGGTTTGAGTGAGGGCATGAGGCATTCATATCCATCATTCACGATGGCCTCATACAGGGACGGGAGACCTATGCGCGTATCAAAGATTCCGTGAACGAGAACCACTTTTCCCTTCGGCGCAGAACTCGACTTGGAGGCCACTTTAGCGCTTACCGACGGTTGAGGGTCGATTGGACTGCAGGAAAACATATTGAGCAGAAGAGGGCAGAGGGCCGCTGTGACGAGGATTCGCATGGGATTGTTGGTCACGGGTTGTATTTTAGGGGCTGGTCTCCGGTCACACCATGAGCCGAAGCTCAGTTATCCTCAGTATAATATATTAGACCCAGATGGGATCATTGAAACTCGCAATCAGCCGATTGAATCGGTCGATGGCCCAGCTCTAACTTTTTGGAGACTTCTCTAGGGGTGGCTGCCCGATTTCGACCAGGCTACCCAAATATGGGTGCGAAGTAACCTGATGGGATGTAGTTGAGATGAGCTCCCGCGCGGCCTGAATTACCGGTAGAGCCTCCAAAATAGCGTGTTTTTGAACAAGTGTTCACAAGAACATATTAATCCTTGTCTTTGGCGAGGTAGCGCTCTAAGCTAGCGGAAGACCAAATCAAAATTGTCATGAGTATTGTTGCTGCTAAACCTAAGCCAATGGCCAACCAAAAAGCCCCCTCCGCCCCCTCTTCACCTGAAGAAAAGACGTCCTCTACGAAAGCCGCGGCCACCCCGGTGAAGGACAAAGCTGCTCAGAAAATGGCAGAAGCCCGAAAGAAGAATTTAGACCTCGCCATTTCCTCGATCCAGAAGGAATTCGGAGAAACCGCAATCATGCGAATGGGAGATGAGAATTGCATGGATGTCGATGTCATTCCCACCGGGAACTTGCTCATTGACAGGGCTCTGGGTGTTGGGGGCCTGCCACGGGGACGGATCGTTGAGGTTTATGGGCCGGAGTCCTCGGGCAAAACGACCCTCACCCTGACAGCGATTGCCCAGGCCCAGCAGAGGGGCGGTCTCGCAGCCTTTATTGATGTCGAGCACGCACTGGATCCTCAATATGCAAGGAAACTTGGGGTGAACTTGGACGACCTCCTTGTTTCCCAGCCATCCTCCGGGGAGGAGGCTCTGCAAATCTGTGAGGCACTTGTACGCTCAAATGCCATCGATGTCGTCGTGCTGGACTCTGTTGCGGCTCTGGTAACCAAGCAAGAGCTTGAAGGCGAGATTGGCGATTCGACGGTCGGGACCCAGGCGCGCTTGATGAGTGCTGCGATGAGAAAATTAACAGCGCTTATTTCCAAGGCTCGCACGGTGTGCATCTTTACGAACCAGATTAGAGAGAAGATCGGCGTGATGTTTGGCAACCCTGAAACTACCCCCGGAGGGCGGGCGCTCAAATTCTTTTCCTCGGTGCGATTGGACATTCGCCGGATTGGACAGATTAAGGCGACTGACGGGTCGGTGCAGGGAAACCGGACCCGGATCAAAGTCGTCAAAAACAAGGTGGCGCCGCCTTTCACCGAGGCGGAATTCGACATCATGTACAACGAGGGAATTTCGTCCGTTGGATCACTCCTTGATTTAGCCTTGGAGTATAATCTTGTTCAGAAGCGGGGAAGTTGGTTCAGCTACGACGGGGAACAACTTGCGCAGGGTCGCGATGGAGCAAAAGAAGCTCTTCGTGCAGATGAGAAGCTCTACGCGCAACTGGAAGAGAAGGTGAAAGAGGAGCTCAGGAATCCCAGAAAATAGCAGGCCTGAAGAACGTGAAATGGCGGGAGACTTCCTGCTTCTATTCCACAAAGATTCGATTGGCGCGTCTGCAGCAGTGCAAGGCTCCTGGCAAACTGACCTTTGCCGGGGTGTCTGGAGAAAGGAGCCCTAAGCAGCGCTCCACGACATCTCGGGAAAGGTTAGGGACACCTGCGTCCTTTAAATAAACAAACAAGGCTCGCCGCTGTAAGGGTTCTGCAAGCTTGCGCACCTTTGGTAGAAAGAGTCGACCCTGTGGGTCCATAAGATCCAGAGTCTGAAGAAGCTCGTCCAAGGCTTCCTCACTCTCCAAGCTGGACTCTGATGCCCGGACAATCGCAGGGACAACGTCTCGTGCCATCACCTCCCCAAGGAGAGGGAGAATCTCAGCACGAAGTCGGTTCCGAGGAGTGAAAGGGTCTGCATTACTGGCATCATCCCTGTAAGGAATAGCGGTGGCCTCGAGGAACTGGTCGATTTCGCTGCGCCGAACACCTAGCAAAGGCCGGAGCAAGGTGAGTTTTCTTCGCCCCACTTCGACCTTGGACTCGTACCTCATTCCCTTGAAGCCGGCCGAGCCCCTTAACAGATTCAGAAGAATGGTCTCGGCGTTGTCGTCTGCGTGATGGGCGAGCAGAACCGTATTGCACCGATGCTTACGAGCACACTCCGTGAAGAAGTCGTGACGGGAACGCCGCGAAGCGACCTCGATGGAGACCTTTTCATCCGCCGCGCGGCGTTGGACATTGGCGCGGGCAATTTCGAAGGGAAGGTTACAGGCCTCGGCCTGATCTCGGACAAAGGCGGCGTCATGGGCAGAAAACAGACCGCGTAGCTGATGGTTCAGGTGACACAGGACGATTTTCTGGGCTCCTGCTTCGAGCAGGGTATGAAGAAGTGCCACTGAGTCACGTCCGCCGGATATGCCGAGAAGATAGCGCCGGCGGGGCGAGAAGCGGGGATCGAGAGCTAAGGGCATTGTCTGCAGGGGACAGCCTAGGTTGATTTGGGCGGGAGAATCAAGACACCTGCCGGACGTTTGGGGTATCCTGTCGAGAGGCGCCTCCCTTTGAACTGCACGCAGGTTCAGACTTAACCGATGTGGTCGGCTCGGAAGTAGGGGATCAGAGGCTCTGGAATCTTAATCGAGCCGTCTTCCTGTTGATTCTGCTCAAGGAGTGCTACATAGAGGCGAGGTAGCGCTGTTCCGGATCCGTTCAAGGTATGGCAGAGCCGGTTTTTCCCCTCCGCATCCTTGAAGCGGAGCTTCATGCGGCGCGCCTGGTAGTCTGTAAAATTGGAACAGCTGGATACCTCGAGATACTTACCGTGACCGGGCGCCCACACTTCGATGTCATACGTTCGAGCAGCTCCGAACCCGATGTCACCGCCACAAAGTTCAATTACCCGATAGTGGAGGTTCAGGGATTGGAGGATGGCCTCTGCGTGACTGGTAAGCTCTTCAAGAGCGCTAAAGGATTCGTCAGGGTGCACAATTTGGACAAGTTCGACCTTGTCAAACTGATGGACCCGGATGATTCCACGGTTGTCCCTTCCTGCACTCCCAGCCTCTCTTCGCCAACAAGGAGTGTGCGCGGTCATTTTCACGGGGAGGTCTTTTTCCTGTAACAGGGTGTCGCGGTAAAGGTTGGTGACAGGAACCTCAGCAGTAGGGATGAGGAAGAGTTCCCCGTTTTCAGTCGGGTAGACTTCCTCTGCAAATTTGGGCAGCTGTCCAGTACCCACTCCACACTCCTGCCTGGCGACGTAGGGAACTCCGACCTCCTCATACCCATGTTCCCTCGTCTGAAGGTCGAGCAGATACTGAATGAGAGCCCGTTGCAGGCGTGCTCCTTCTCCGCGAAACACGGGAAAGCCACTGCCAGCAATGCGGACCCCGTCTTCGAAAGAGATGAGGCCATGGCGCTCAGCCAGGGCGACGTGGTCCACCGGGTTGTTGATCGTGGGCTTCGCTCCCCAGGTTCTCAATTCAGGATTATCCTCCTCACTTTCGCCCTGCGGGATGTTTTCGTGAGGTAGATTGGGGATGTTCAGGAGCAATTCATTTTGCCGGGCCTCGGCTGCGGAGCCGTCTTCCTCCAATAATTTGATCTGCTCTCCAATTTCCTTCACCTGTGCCTCGATGGAAGAACTGTCTTCCCCTTTCGCACGCAAGGCACCGATGGCCTTGGAGGTTTGCTTGCGCTCGGCCTGCAACTTTTGCTTGGCCGTTTCCGCCTTGCGGCGGCGTTCGTCACAGCTGAGGACCTCATCAATCATATCCGCGGAACCATCATGCCGGCAGGCAAGGCGTTGCCTGATGGTGTCGGAATCATCTCGTATGGCTCGGATGTCAATCATGGTGAGAAGATCAGGATAAGAACAGTGAAGAGGGATGAGTTCACGCGAAAACTTTGAAAAGGAATTCGGGCGTCCTATTCAGACGATTCTTCCTGGTGGATGAGGAATGATTGTCGGGAGAGTTCGGCGTAAAGTCCGTCTGCCTTAAGAAGTTCCTCATGGGTTCCCTGCTCGACAACTGTTCCTCCGTCGAGGACGTAAATGCGGTCGGCATTGCGAATCGTTGAGAGGCGGTGTGCGATGACAAAAGCGCTCCGGTCAGCCATGAGAGCTTCGAGAGCTTCCTGAATCAGGCGCTCCGTTTCTGAGTCAACGGAGGCGGTGGCCTCATCCAGGAGAAGGATGGGAGGATCTTTTAACANGGCACGGGCGATNGACAAACGCTGCTTTTCTCCCCCNGANAGCTTAACTCCGCGNTCACCCACATTGGTGTCGAGGCCGTCCGGGAGTTCCCGGGTCANGCTGTCCGCTCTGGCGGATTCAAGAGCNTTCCAGAGATCTGCCTCATCGGCCTCTGGTTTCGCCAGCAGCAGGTTTTCACGAACAGTCCCGTTGAAGAGAAAGGCCTCCTGAGTCACGTATCCGAGGGCGGATCTCAGCGAGGACTTACTGGTTTGGTTCAATTCCTGCCCATCGATGGTGATCGAACCACTGTCATACTCATAAAAACGGCAAAGCAGGTTGACGATGGTGGATTTGCCTGCCCCGGTGGGGCCGACCAGTGCGATGGTTTCTCCAGGTCTGGCATGCAGGGTGATGTCCCGCAGAGTGGGTTGTTCTCCGTAAGAGAAAGAAACACTTTCGAGCTTCACATCCCCAAGGACAGGCTCGGTGAGGGCCCCGCCCGCCTCGGAATGAGGTTCGTCCTCTGAGTCGAGAATTTCGAAGACCCGATCGGCAGCAGCGCGGGACGAGAGGGCCATCTGGTTCAGTTGGTGCAGTTTACTTACCGGCTCGTAGAAGAGGGAAAGCAAAAGAAAGAAGAGGACGAGCTCACCGAGCTCCATTCGACCGCTCATCACGGCCTGCGATCCGAATCCGAGTACGAGGGCGTAGCCTACCATCCCTACAAATGACATGCCCGGAGAGTAAAAAGCCCACCAGCGCATGATGCGAAGGCTGGCCTGTCGCAGCTTGTCTGAGAACGCATTGAATCGCTCATGCTCTCTGTCCTCCGCTGTGTAGGTTTTGATCTGGGAAATCCCGGAAACGTTGTCATGAAGAAGCGAGTTCATATCGCTGGCAGCATCCCGCTGTCCCCGGTAGCGCTCCCGGGCGTTTCTGGTGTAGATCCACGCGCCGATCACGAGAAAGGGCACGGGGAGGGTTGCCCAGAGCGCCACTGTAACGTCGGTGTAATACATGACCGCGCCCACGGCCAAGAGCTGGATCATGGCAACGAGGCCCAGTTCGATACCGTCGATCAGCACGCGCTCCATGGCGGTGACGTCTTCGACCACGCGAGTCATGATATCGCCCGTGCGGCGCCCATCGAACCAGCGGAGAGGCAGGCGTTGGAGTTTCTGATACAGATCCGAGCGGATATCAAAAATTACCCTTTGCTCGAAATGGTTGTTTAAAATGATCCGGGCGCAGTTCAGAGCGTCTTTCAGGAAAAACCCCATCAATCCGAGGAAAACCCAGAAAAGGAGCTCGTGGTGGCGAGCAGGCTCTGGGAGGATCTCGTCCACCACGTATCCCGTGATTGAAGGGAAAACGACCACGCTCAAGGCCATCAAAGTGGCACATATCAGTTGGGCACTACCCAGCAAGGGGTAGCTGCGGAGGTAGCTGATAACCCGAAGAATGGTCCTCATGCGCGCGGGGGAGATAGTGCCGAGGCAAGCATTTTGTAAAGAAATGGAAGGTTTTTCCGGTAATTTTAAGGTTGTTACGATGGATTAGTGGTCGTTAATGTCCACCCTTGGCAACACTGGAGCCCGCCCACGAGGGCTGATGCAGAGTTGGCCCTTCACCTAAATCCCAACTGCACGAAATAACCATGGCAAATATATTTGCGATTTTAACNGCGGTCGTCCTCGCGATNTCTGGCTTCCTTGCTTNCAAGAACCAAGGCGATAGCANCNAAGAAGGAGCAGGATACCGGGGATGGATTNNGAAGCGGNAANATATGNANNNNANTCTCGCNGNCGCTCAGGNTCGTCTCAAGAAATTGCAAAATACNCTGGNGGAGACTCAAACCACCCTCACGGAGCGTAATGCGGAGAACGAGACCAAGACCGCGGAGAACGCTACNCAGAAGGAAAAGAACGAGCAGCTGAAGGCNGAGGTCGCCGCTTTGGAGGCGGAAGGCAAAGCCAAGACGGCTGAGGCCGATGAGAAAGAAGACTCCATCAAGGAGTTTGGAGATGTTGAACAGGTCGTCGCAGAGCTGAAACAGCTAACCAGTGACCTCAGCCAGATCGAGTTGGATATAACCCAGGGAGAGGCTAACCGGGCAGACCTCGAAGCGCAGCTTGCGGGGGTAGAGGCTTCTCTTGCTGATGTGCGTGAGCGGATCAGCTGGCGAGTCTCAGGTGAGAGCAATCCTGAAGCGGAGACACGTATTCGGAGCGTTTATGCGACTCTCGGATTCGTCACTCTCGCAGGTGGTGATGATCTTGGGATCGTCAAGAACTCGACTCTCGAGGTTGTTCGAGATGATGCGGTGATCGCCAGCCTCAAGGTCACAACTGTGGAATCCAAGAGTGCGGCTGCAGATATTGTCCCCGATTCGGTGGTCGATGGTGAAAGCGTCCAAGTGGGTGACACAGTGCGCTCCGCTCAGAAAGCGGCCCCGGCGCCTGAGCCGGCTGCCGTGCCTGAGCTTAATCCCGAGCCTCTGGATACAGATCCCCTTGCGGAGCCTGAACCCGAACCCGAGCCTGCCCAAGCGGACGAAGCTGACCCATTTGGATAACCTCTGACTTTTCAAGACGATGATTAAGAACATTTTTTATGGACTTTCCGTTCTGGTGGCCGGAGCGGCTGCCTACTGGAGCTTCGACAACAAGGGAAAACTTGAAGCGGAGATCGCCCTGTTTGACACCACCCGGACCACTAAAAACCAGGTAGAGAGAACTGAAGATAAAACTCAGGAGACCCTCACGGAAACTGAGACAACGCTCGAAGCAGCAGAACAGAAGAACGCAGAACTTATTGCCGACATGGAGAACATGAAGAGTCGGGAGAGTTCAATGAACAAGTCCAAGGAAGAGGCTCAGGTGAAGATCGACGAGGCGGAGGCTCGGCTCGCTGACTTTGCCAAGGTCAAAGCGGAGATTGATGAACAGCTGAAAGGCGTGAATGTGGCGTGGGCTCAAATTCCCGCCGAGATCAAACGGCAGCAGGAAGTGCGCAAGAAGAGGGGTGATGATCTTGATCTTCTCAACGAACACATTGCCAAACTGACTAAGGATGTAGCGGACAAGCGGGCTTCCAACACCCGGGAGAACGATCGTCTCTCCAAGATCCGGACAAAGATTGCCCGGAACGCCAAGGTGGGTGCGATCACCTCCGTAAATTCCACCTGGGGATTTGTGATTGTGAATCTTGGAACCAACAACTCGAACGTCACGCCACAATCCAAGCTTCTGGTGACCCGAAATGGTCGCCTGCTGGGTCGCCTCACTCCAAATTCGGTGGAGGCCAGCCAAACCGTGTGCGACCTGAATGCCCGGGACATTAACCCCGGCGTCCGGATCCAGCCCGGTGACCAAGTCACCCTCGCGGATTCGTCCTCTGGCCAGTAGGTCACAGAGAGACTTAATTTTTCAGACCGGCGGGAGCATCCTGCCGGTCTTTTTTTAGTACGATAAGACGCGGAGTCTCTTGCTGATTACTGCTTGATTCTTAACAGGCGCTTGCCTCCGGGGTCAGTCCTGCTATTTCTCCAGCATGAGANCANTCTTCCTAGCGTCAGTGGCACTTGCCGGTGGCCTCTTCTGCAGCTGTGGTNTGGATAATGGACCTCGGGCGACAGGGCCCAGTGGGAGTGCAGCCAGCTCAATGCCTTGGAATACCCCACAGCAGGGGGAAGGTCAGGGAATGATGGGCCTTATGCTTGACCGGTAATCCGGTGGAAACCGGCGAGGCGCGACAGAACGTGCCCTGATTGGGTAGAAACGTTGCGTGCAGCGTTTCGGCAAAGTGCTGCAATCGGCTTTGTGGGTCATGTCATCATGCTGGATCACCTGCCTCCGGGGATCGGCTTGAGCACGCCTGCCCATTAGCTAGTTTCAAAGAGAGTAGAGATGGACTCGCCGCCTTCTCCTTTCATTTTCGATCCAGAAAAGATTCATGAATAAGAGTATCCTGATCCTTACGGTTTTCGCCTTCTCTGCCCTGATCGGCTGGGGAGCCCCCCAGCGGCCTAACATCCTTTTTATCATGTCGGACGATCACACCGCTCAGGCGGTGGGGGCCTACGCAACAGTGCTTAAAGATCTCAATCCTACTCCGACCATCGATACCCTTGCTGCCGAGGGAATGACTTTTGACAACGCGTTCTGCACAAATGCCATTTGTACGCCGAGCCGGGCCTGCATCATCACAGGTCAGTATCCACACGTGAATGGAGTGTTCGACCTTCGGGGCAACATTCCGCCCGAGAAGCAGGCTCTGCCGATCCTCTTCCGCGAGGCTGGTTATCAAACAGCCATGATCGGGAAGTGGCACCTTAAGAAGGAACCGAATTTCGACTATTACAAGGTGCTCCCGGGCCAGGGAAAATACTTTGACACCATGTTCCGCATCCAAGGCCCCAAGAAATGGCCGCAGAACACCATTACTCACGAGGGTCAGCACTCGTCCGATGCCATCACTGACTCCGCCCTCGACTGGTTCAGAAACAAACGAAACCCTGATAAGCCCTTCTTTGTCTGCCACCAGTACAAGGCTCCCCACGACTACTTTGAGAATGCGCCCCGCTATCAGTCCTACCTCAGAGACGTGTCCATCCCCGAGCCTCCTACGCTCCATGATGTTCCCAAGGCTTTTGGCTCTATTGCCACCCGGGGGCATAACGATGAGCTCATGGCTCACATCGGAACCAGTATCGGTAAGCGTAACCCACGCCGTTCCTACGCTGTTGACCTGAAGGAGCGATTTCCGGAAGAGTTTCCCTCCGACTATGATGTGGCGAGGTTGTCTGAGCGTGAGACCACCCGTCTTGCCTACCAAGCCTACCTTCGCAAATACCTCCGCTGCGTGAAGGGTATAGATGACAATCTTAAGCGTCTCTTTGACTATCTAAGGGAGGAAGGGCTCTACGACAATACGGTCATCATCTATACCGGCGACCAAGGGTTCTGGCTCGGGGAAAACGATTATCAGGATAAGCGCTGGGCCTACGACCCCTCCATGCGAATGCCCTTTATCGTTCGCTACCCCGGAAGTATCCGTGGGGGCACGCGCAGTGATGCCATTGTGGAAAATGTGGACTATCCTGCCCTCATGCTCGATTTCGCAGGAATTGCCCGTCCCAGTTCCATGCAGGGACGGTCCTTCAAGGCGATCTGCGAGACCGGCAAGGAACCTGCGGACTGGAAGAAGGCTGCCTACTATCGCTACTGGATGCACATGGCGCACCACGACAATCCGGGGGAAATGGCCATTCGCACGAAAACGCACAAGCTGATCTATTTCTATGGAGCGGACTATGAGGGCAAGAACCAGACTCCGCCCGCGTGGGAGCTCTACGACCTGACCAAAGACCCCGCAGAGCTTAACAACGTCTACGATAACCCAGCCTACGCTCGGGTGCGCGAAGAGCTAAAGCAGCAGTTCTCCAGTCTACGTAAAGAGGTCGGCGATGACGGTTCCCACTATCCTGCGTGCGAGAAGATCGTGCAGGAGTTTTGGGATTATGACGAGACTGACAGAAAAAAGGCGGTTGAGATCTCCCATCGGTTCAAGGTTCTTCGGGAGGCCTCTCTTGAGAACAGGGGAGAAGAGGCTGCAAGTGGGAAGAATTAGGGATACAGGCTTACCGGGTTTTTCTGGAGGCGGCGGTCATTACAGATAAACTGAGAAGATCCTCATGCATTGCGGTTTGGTAGTTTTTATCGCGGGGGTGCTGTGTTCTCCGCTGATCGCCTCGCCGCGCCCCAACGTCATCGTGGTAATGACAGATGACCAAGGTTATGGGGACTTGGGCTGCCATGGAAACCCGGTCCTGAAGACACCGCACCTCGACAGGATGCACGGGGATGCCGTGCGGTTTACGGACTTTCACGTGAGCCCGTTCTGCACACCGACAAGGGCAGCGCTCATGACCGGTAATCACCCCGGCTCCACGGGTGCCTATCGCACCAGCTCGGGACGTACGATGATGCACCCGGATGAAAAGACGGTCGCTGACCTCTTTGCGGGTGCGGGCTATGCCACGGGAATGGTCGGCAAGTGGCATTTGGGTGACAATGCGCCGCATCGACCGCAGGACCGTGGATTTCAGGATGTCCTCTGGCATCGCTGCGGTGGAATCGGGCAGGCCTCGGACTATTGGGGCAACGATTACTTTGACGATACCTATGAGCGTGCGGGTGTGGGGAACATGCAGGGCAGGTTTCAGAAATTCGAGGGATACTGTACGGATGTCTGGTTTAGAGAAGGGCTGCGTTTCGTGGAAAGAAACAAGGACAAGCCGTTTTTTCTCTACCTCGCACTGAATGCACCGCATGGACCCTACCGGGTGCCCCCGGAATGGGCGCAACCTTACGAGGACCGGGAGGAGGTTTCGAATCCCAACTTCCTTGGGATGGTGGCCAACATTGACCACAACATGGGCCTCCTGCGCAAGCGGCTTGCCGAGCTTGCCTTGGCGGACAACACGATATTGGTTTTCATGACCGATAATGGAACCTCAGCAGGCGCCAAATTCGATGGGCTTGATTCCGAGGCGGTGTCGGGCTTCAACGCCGGAATGCGCGGCAGGAAGTCGTCAATTTACGACGGTGGTCACCGTGTGCCCTTCTTCATTCACTGGCCCCGTGGTGGGCTGACCGGGGGGCGGGATATTGATACGTTGTCCGCACACATTGACGTCCTGCCGACCTTGGCCGATTTGTGTGGTATCCCGGTGCCGGAGGGGTATGAACCGGATGGAATCTCACTGAAGCCACTTCTGGACGGGTCCGAGGACCCGTGGCCGAGGAAGCATCATGTCATCCAGTATCATGGGGGGGCTGGTGCAGGCGCCCTGCCTGCGCAACCTTTCGCCCACTCCGTGGTATTGACAGAGCGTTGGCGCCTCGTGAACCAGAACGGGCAATATCTCTATGATATGCAGGTGGACCCTGCGCAGCGTCAGGATGTTTCCGGAGAGTATCCCGAGGTCGTAAACCGGTTGCTCGAGGCCTATCGGCCGTTCTGGAAGAAGGTTTCGGTGCGTATGAGGCCGGTGCGTATCCATCTTGGCAACCCGGCCCAGAATCCGACCAGGCTGTGTTCGCAGGACTGGTATCTCGAGAAAGGAAATCCCCCATGGAATTTCCGAACGATCAGGAAACTACCCAGAGTGACCGGGTCGTGGATGGTCGAGGTCCGGCAGGCCGGTCGGTATGCCTTCACCTTACGGCAGTGGCCGGTTGCCGCGGAGAAACCCCTCGTGGCAGTTCGGGCCAAGATAGCAATCGCGGCAAAAGAAAAGGAGATACTCGTATTTCCCGGCTCAGAAGAGGCCAGAATGGAACTGAACCTTTCGGTGGGCTCGTTTGAGTTGCAGACGTTTCTCTACGACGAGGCAGGGAGGGCCGGCGGAGCGTATTTTACGGACGTCGAACTCGTGAAGAATGAGGGACCAACAAAAGGAACGAAGAAAAAGAAATGACTCCTCATGTCGTTCACCGGGCTTGAAGGGAAACTCTCAATTGAAACCTCTGCCAGACAGCTGATGATCCTCGGCTTCGCTGTTGCAACGTCAGAAGTGGCACAGAGTTGGACAAGAGCGTCCAGACATCAGACTCGGTGATAAGGCTCCCCGCGTTTGACAGTGTAGGCTCGGTAGAGCTGCTCAAGTAGGACCACCAGGGCAAGCTCATGCTGCATCGTCATGGTCGAGAGAGACCATATTTCGTCACATTGTTCGCGAAGTGCTGGAGAGTGGCCGTTGGCGCCTCCAATGAGAAACGCCACCTTCTTGATTCCGGGGCTGTTTTCTAATCGGGTAAGCTCTTCACTGATCTCAAGGGTAGTCAGCTGCGAGCCTCTCTCATCGAGAGCGATCTGGTAGCTTCCTTCGCTCCGGGAGAGAAGTGCGGATGACTCGTCATGCCCTTTCAGGAATTCAAGGTCGAGTGGCACGTAGTGCTTAAGTCTCCCTGTGTATTCCCGTACACCTTCTCCTGCGTAGCCAAGCTTGGGCTTTCCGATAGCGAGGATTCGTAGTTTCACAGTGGACGAGCAGCAGAGCGCTTGAAAGGGCGCCCTATCTGATTTCTCTCAGGAGACGGGGCAGGAGGTCTGTAATGGCTACCCTTTCCTGTTCCATGGAGTCTCGGTGGCGAAGGGTGACGGTGCCTTTGAGTTCCGGATCTTCCTCTCCGAGGGTTTCAAAGTCCACGGTGATACAGAATGGAGTGCCGACCTCATCCTGGCGCCTGTAGCGCCGGCCAACGGCGCCGGTTTCGTCGTAGAAGACTTGCATGAAGCTTCCCAGTTCCTCTTGAATTTCCCTGCTGATTCTCACCTGATCCTCATTCTTTTTCAGAAGGGGGAAAATGGCCGCCTTGATGGGAGCGATTCTTGGATTAAGGCGCATGACGGTGCGGGTCTCGGTTTTTCCCTTGGTGTCGACAACGTCCTCTTCATCAAAGGCCTCGCAGAGCAGAGCAAGGACCGTGCGGTCACATCCGGCGGAAGGCTCTACTACATGGGGAATGAACTTTTCCTTGGTGGTTTCGTCGAAATATTCAATCGGTTTTCCGGAGTGTTCCTGATGCTTGGAGAGATCGTAGTTTGTGCGGTAGGCTACACCTTCAAGCTCCTGACAACCGAACGGGAAATCAAATTCGATGTCGTAGGTTTTCTCAGAGTAGTGCGCGCGTTCTCCGTCAGGGACATCGAGGACATGCAGTTTTTCTCGAGGGAGGCCGATGTCTTCGTAGAAGGAGAGTCTGTTTTCAAGCCACTCGTCCGTCAGGCGTAACCCATCCCCGGGACGACAGAAGTATTCGATTTCCATCTGTTCAAATTCCCGGGATCGAAACGTGAAATTACGAGGGTTGATCTCATTTCGGAACGCTTTGCCGATCTGGGCGATGCCGAAGGGCACTTTCATCCGGGAGGTATCCAGAACATTCTTGAACTGAGTGAAGATGGATTGTGCAGTTTCCGGCCGCAGGTAGGCGACAGCATTGGGATCATCTTCGCTGGAGGATGCTCCCATCTGGGTCTTGAACATTAGGTTGAATTCCCGGGCCTCCGTCAGGAGAGATCCATTTTCAGGGTTGAAACTAGTTGTGTTCTCCTCCTGAGAAGTGGTTTCCCCCTGAAGTTCCAGAGTCTTTGGAGAAAGTGACTTGTTGGGGTGGAACTGGGCGTAGTACTGACGGGCGGTCTTGCGTGCCTTGTTCTCGTTCTGGCCCTCTCGGAGAAGAACCGCAAACCTGCGCTCGACGGTCCATTCTCCCTCGGATGCTCCGCTGTAGTGATAGGCGGTGCCGCTCTGGGGTTCAATCTGGTCCGCTCGCAGACGGGCCTTGCTGAGGAGGCAGTCACACATCGGGTCCGAGAACCCACCGACATGCCCCGAGGCCGTGAGAACGGCCTGATGGGTCAGGATGGACCCGTCCAGGCCCACAATATCCTCACGCTCCTGAACGTTGCGGCGCCACCAGTAGTCCTTGAGGTTTCGTTTGACCTCTACACCCAGAGGGCCGTAGTCCCAGCACCCATTGAGGCCCCCATAGAGCTCGGCAGATTGATAGATAAATCCTCTTCGCTTGCACAGGGAGACGATCTTCTCCATGCGTTCCGGATCGGTATATTCTTTGTCAGCCATGTTTTCGCTGGGTGCGGTGGGCCGCGATGGAAGCGCCCGGCAGGCAGTTTGGCAAGGAATTGAGAAGCTCCCGAGGCGGGAAGTCCCTGTCTGACAGAGAATTTTCCCTCCATATTGGGAAAACTCTGCCATATCATGCGGATATGCGTCTGCAGGAGAGGGGACACCAGTATCAGCGCGGGGATGACGGGGTCATGTCAGTGAGCAGGCTGGTCCGGCGTATGAAGAACATCCTCGAGATTGAGATTGGGGATGTCTGGGTAGAGGGTGAGGTATCGAACCTACGGAAACAGGGAAATGGGCATTTTTATTTTTCAGTTAAGGACGATAAGGCTCAATTGGCGTGTGCGGCATTCAACGCGGAGAGGCGGTGTTCCGGTCACGAGGCATTACAAGATGGAGCTCGGGTAAGGGTCCTGGGGGAGGTCACGATCTATGAAGCACGGGGTCAAGCCCAGCTGATCGTGAAGCGGGTTCAGCCAGCGGGAGTTGGGGAGCTGCAGGCCCGTTTTGAAGAGTTGAAGAAGAAACTTCATACGGAGGGGCTGTTTGCAGAAGAGTTGAAGAAGCCTCTTCCCGGGTTCCCACAGGTTATTGGCCTGATTACCTCAGCCACCGGCGCGGCCTTGCAGGACATAGTGAGTGTGCTGACGCGGCGGGCACCATGGGTAAAGGCGGTTCTTTTCCCCGTAGCTGTGCAGGGCAGTGGAGCTGCTGCCGGCATCGCACGCGCAATCAGGATGATGAGCGACCCGGAAAATCATGGGCTTCCAAGGTGTGACGTGGTGGTCGTGGGCCGGGGAGGGGGGTCGCTGGAGGACCTGTGGAACTTCAATGAGGAAGAAGTGGCGCGTGCCATTGCGAATTGCTCGATTCCGATCGTTTCGGCAGTCGGACATGAGATTGATTTCACGATTGCAGATTTTGTCGCGGATTTACGGGCGCCGACTCCGAGTGCTGCAGCGGAGCTGATTGTCCCTGATGAACGTGAATTACGGAGTAAGTTGCAGCGGCTGAGGGGTGGTCTTCAAAGGCCGGTTCACGCTAAAATCAGGTCTGCTCAGGAACTTATCCGCTTTGCGAGACGTGGCGTTCTCGCTCACGATTCGCAGCGTGTGCTGCGGGAACCCATCCTCAGGGCAGATGAGGTAGCCGCGACGATGAGAAGGCTGGTGGCCGACCGGATCTCCTCCCGAGAGCAGCGGATCTCCGACAGAAGAACGGCTTGGAAGGCCCGGCACCCTCGTCTGGTTGTTGAGAGGAGAGTGGAGGGGCTCCGGCAATTCCGCCTCCGCTACTCCCAGCAGGCCCGCCACTGCCTCCAGAGTGCATTCCAAAGAATGGAGCGTTTACGCCAGTTGGTAAGAACTCTGGGGCCTGAATCGGCTTTCGAAAGAGGGTTTTCGATCACAATGAGCAA
Source organism: Roseibacillus sp. (assembly GCA_002686085.1). GTDB lineage: Bacteria > Verrucomicrobiota > Verrucomicrobiia > Verrucomicrobiales > Akkermansiaceae > Roseibacillus_B. Next base: position 130,170 of record NZAC01000002.1, read on the forward strand.
AAGTGGCACTCTTGTCACGGATCCTGAGCAAGTTGATAATGGAGATCAGCTGGTCACCCGTGTTGCGGGAGGAACGATCGAGAGTGAGGTGGTGAAGTAACTTAGAGCCGTTCTGCGCTCATGCAGCCTTGACCGGATCAAGGGTGGCTCATACGTTCCGCGCCGACCGCGTCATGAATATCCACGAGTATCAAGCTAAGATTCTCTTCGATCAGTTTTCGGTCCCAAACCCCCGGGGGAAGGTAGCGGGCACACCTGAGGAGGCTGCTGCTGCGGCTCATGAGCTGGGTGGAGATCGGGTCGTAGTGAAATCGCAGGTTCATGCCGGGGGCCGGGGAAAGGGCACATTTAAGAGCGGATTTCAGGGAGGAGTCCATCTGGTGCCTCCCGCAGAGGTGTCAGAAGTCGCAGGTAAGATGCTGGGAGAGGTCCTTGTCACGAAGCAGACTGGTGAGGATGGCCGGCTGGTGCGGAAGGTCATGGTGGGAGAAGCTGTTGATGTGGCACATGAGTATTACCTCGCCATTCTCATGGATCGTGCGACGTGCTGTCCTGTGATTGTAGCCTCTACCGAAGGGGGTATGGACATCGAGGAAGTCGCGGAAAGTCAGCCAGATCGGATTCTAAGGGAGCACATTCACCCTCTCATGGGGTTACAGCCTTACGAGATCCGCAAACTTACTGCTGGACTCGGCTTTGATGGAGAGGAGGCCAAAAAGTTTGGCAAGCTTCTGAGGAACCTCTATCGCCTTTTCCTCGAATCGGACTGTTCAATGGTGGAGATCAATCCACTCGTGAAGACTACTGATGGGCAAGTGCTCGCCCTCGATGCGAAGTTCAACTTTGATGACAATGCGCTCTATCGTCATCCGGAGATTGTGGAGTTCCGTGACACCGGTGAGGAAGACCCCCGGGAAGTGGAAGCATCGAAACACGACCTCAACTACATCGGTCTTGATGGCAACATCGCCTGCCTGGTCAATGGTGCGGGACTGGCGATGGCTACGATGGATATTATCAAGCATCATGGGGGCGAACCCGCCAACTTTCTTGACGTAGGAGGAGGCGCGTCTCAGGAGCAGGTTGCCACGGCCTTCAAGATCATTCTCTCGGATGAGGCGGTTAAGGCGATCCTCGTTAATATTTTTGGAGGGATCATGGACTGCGATGTCATTGCTCATGGGGTAGTGGCAGCATGCAAGGAGGTTGGACTTCCTATCCCGCTTGTGGTCCGGTTAGAGGGAAATAACGTGGCGGCAGGTAAGGCGACCTTGGCGGCTAGTGGCCTCAACATTATTCCTGCTGACGATCTGGCGGATGCAGCTGGTAAGGCAGTATCTGCAATCAATGAGTGAAATTCACTAACCTGAGATTTTAAAGGGATGGCAATTCTTGTAGACGAAAGCACGAAAGTCGTGGTGCAGGGCATCACGGGGGGATTCGGAGGGCGTCACGCTCAGCTGAGTCTGGACTATGGCACGCAACTGGTCGCGGGTGTGACTCCCGGCAAGGGGGGGCAGGTATTCGAGCATGGAGATCATAAGGTCCCGGTGTTTGATACCGTAGAGCAGGCTGTGAGAGAGACCGGAGCCACGGCCTCCGCGATCTTCGTTCCGCCGGCTTTTGCGGGCGATGCGATTCTGGAGAGTGTCGATGCAGGGGTTGCACTGGTCGTTGCGATCACAGAGGGAATTCCCGTGAGGGATATGATGAAGGTCAAGGCTACGATGGCGGGAACAGAAGGGGTTCGACTGGTCGGTCCCAACTGCCCAGGAATCGTGACTCCGGGACGGGGCGAAGATTCACACGGGGGCTGCCGTATAGGAATTGCCCCCGGCTATATCCACAAGAGGGGTCGGGTTGGAATCGTATCAAGATCGGGAACGCTCACTTATGAGGCAGTATGGCAGACCACCCAACGGGGCTACGGGCAGAGTACCTGCGTTGGCATTGGAGGTGATCCCATCAATGGAACCTCCCACCTTGATACCCTTAAGCTTTTCAATGATGACGAAGAGACTGAGGCAATTATCATGATCGGCGAGATCGGAGGCTCTGCTGAAGAGGAGGCAGCGGAATGGGTGAGCCAGAATTGCAAGAAGCCTGTTGCGGCATTTATTGCAGGTGCGACAGCTCCTCCGGGGCGTCGGATGGGCCATGCGGGAGCCATCGTCTCTGGCGGCAAGGGAACGGCGCAGGCGAAGAAGGAGGCTCTTCGTGCTGCAGGTATCGCGGTGGCAGAAACTCCTGCGGAGATAGGTGAAGCCTTGGTTGAGGCTACCGGCTGGGCCTGAGCAACGCTTTTAGCAGGCAACCGAAGCAACGGCCATAGCAGCCATTCCTTCCCCGCGCCCCACAAACCCCATCCGTTCATTGGTGGTGGCTTTGATTCCGATAAGAGCAGGATGAAGGCCGAGGGCGTCCGCGATCGTGCTCTGCATGCTCTCACGATAAGGGAGGATCTTGGGCGCCTCAGCGATCAGGGTGCTGTCGATATTCACAATTTCGGCATCCTTTTCTTCCGCGAGAGACCGGCACTTTTGCAGAATCTGGAGGCTCGAAATTCCCTCGATAGAGGGGTCAGTCGGAGGAAAATAATAGCCGATATCTGGAAGGCCAAGAGCTCCAAGCAATGCGTCTGCGATGGCGTGAGAAAGGACGTCAGCGTCGGAGTGTCCCTGAAGGCCATGAGAATGGGGAATAGTTACACCTCCAAGAATCAAGGGTCGATTCGTAGCAAACTGGTGGACGTCATATCCAATGCCAACACGGTTCATGATCTTGAGGGTTCGAACAGGGTGAGGAAAAGGGCATTGCCCTATTGGGCCCAATCTCCATGTAGTCCATCCCAGACCGAAACCGGGAGCAAGGGGGAAACAGGCCCGAGGGCTTCTTTTGTTCTCTGAGCGTAAGTAAGGGTAATGTCTCTCGTGAACCTTTCACTGGGTTCGACGGTGGCCTAGCTCCTCCTGCGGGCGTTACTACAAGATATCCTCAACAGGGATCTTCCCATTCGTAGCTACCACTGACCAGACATCCGGAAGAGTCGGATGAGGAGTCAGGTCCACCTTTCCTCCACCTGACTCGACAAGGAGGATTCCCGCGGCCACGTCCCAGAGAGAAATCCGGGATTCAATGTAGCCGTCAAGGCGCCCAGTCGCAATGTAAGCCATTCCGAGAGCGGCGGACCCCATCATTCGCATTTTCCGTGCCCGGGTAGAGGCGCGCTCAAACCTTTCGAGGCCCGTAGTGAGGGCCTCCTTGTCCTTTCCGCAGCCCACGAAAAGGATGGCCTCCTCCAGAGCCTCCCGCGGTGAGCACGTAATCGTCCTGCCGTTAAGCATCGGGGGCCCGCCTTTTTCCACAGTCCAGAGCTCATCAAGCATCGGGTCATAAATGAGCCCCATTATAATTTCGTTACTCTCCTTGTTACGGAGCGCAATGGAGATACAGAAATGGGGAATTCTATAGAGGTAATTTACGGTGCCATCTATCGGGTCAACGATCCATTGCATGGAAGCATCCTGAGTGCCTGCAATTCCCTCCTCGCCATAGAGGCAGTAATCTGGAAAGGCGCTGAGAAGGTCCTCTGTAATCAAATCCTGAGACTTGCGATCCAGAGCCAGCTTCACATCATGATGCTGAGCTTCATCAATTTCCTTAGGGAGATGAAAATTGGACTTGAGAAGATCACCTGCGCGGCGGGCGGCTCGCTCGGCCGCTTGAAGTGGTGTCATACAGGTGATGGAAACCTATAAGAGATAAGATTAACACCGCTATTTCGGGGAAAGCCAATAACCGTATGGTCTATATGGCTAGCTGCCTCCGACCTTGAGTTCATGGATCGCCCGTAGAAGGGTGTGAGCAAGACGTTCCTTGCTGTCTATCGGGATGGGTCTTGTGTGCTCGGGATAGACAAGAAGAACTTCGTTATGATCAGAGTCGAAACCGATTCCTTTTTTGGAGATGTCGTTGGCTACGACTAGATCGCATTCTTTCTGACGTAATTTTTCCCGTGCATTAGCTTCGAGGTTTTCAGTCTCCGCTGCGAATCCTACGAGGATTCCGTCGTATTTGAACTGGTGGCGTGCGGATCCCAAAATATCAGGATTTTGGACTAGCTCGAGAGTGAGGGAATCTGCGGTTTTCTTAATCTTCCTGTCGGAGACGGAAGCGGGGCGGTAGTCGGCCACCGCTGCAGAAAAAATGGCAGCATCCTTCCCTCCGATCCTAAGCTCTACGGCTTCTAGCATTTCCTGAGCAGTTTCGACGGGGATGAAATCAACATGGGATGGAATATCGAGGCTGGTAGGTCCCGAGATCAGAGTAACACGGTGACCAAGCTGTGCTCCTGCACTGGCAAGAGCGTATCCCATCTTTCCTGAGGATCGATTGGTGAGATAGCGGACCGGATCTATAGGCTCACGAGTGGCGCCGGCAGTAACAAGGAGGTTCACGGCAAATCTTGGAGGGTCTGGAAGATGATTGCGCTCGAGTCGGAGAGGCTTCTAATTGGCGGCCTGTAAGTCGACCACTTCGAGGATGTCCTCGACAGGCACGAGTCGTCCAGCTCCCTCATATCCGCAGGCAAGCATTCCCGACTCGGATGGCCCAACGACTCGACAACCGTCTTCGGTGACCTGCGCAACATTGCGCTGGGTCGCTGGGTGCTGCCACATCTTTCCATTCATGGCCGGGGCGAGGATCACCGGTGACTTTGTGGCGAGATAGATGCTCGAAAGGGGGTCTGGGGCAAGCCCGTGGGCAAAATTCCCGAGAGTGTCAGCGCTGAGGGGAGCGACAAGAAGCAAGTCAGCACTGTCAGCGAGTTCGATATGCCCTGGTTTCCAGGACTGCTTTTCGTCTTCCAGTGAAACAAGGACCGGATTTCTGGAAAGAACCTGAAGCGTAAGGGGGGTGAGGAACTCCGTGGCTGTCTGTGTCATCACACAGTGCACGTCATGTCCTTTCTTGACCAGCTGCGATACAAGGTCTGCTGCCTTGTAAGCTGCAATTGATCCGGTAACACCAAGGACAATTTTCATAAGTCGCAGTTAAACTCCATTCACGGTGATGTCCCGAAGAATTTTTCGGAAGGCGTGAACAGGTTAGCGGAAACGGGAGACACGGAGCCGCTCTGCCACCAGCAGGGACTTGCAGCGGCCGTAGTCATTGTCCTTTGATCCTGAGATGAGTTGATACGTATAGCGCCCTGCATGACTCATCTCCTCGAGTGCGTTATGTAATCTCAGAGTAATGACTTCCTCGGCGTCTGTGGCCCGGTTCGCAAGCCGCTGCCGCAATTCCCCCTCGCTCGCCGGCATGACAAAGAGATCTACCAGGCTCTCCTTGATCAGTGGGTCTTCGCATGCGCGGACCTGATCGGCACCCTGTACGTCAATATCCATGACAACATCGTGACCTCTTCGAAGAAATTCGAGAACCTCGGATTTCAATGTTCCATAAAGGTTTTCGTGTACTTCGGCATGTTCGAGGAAATGTCCGGCCGTGGCCTCAGTTCTGAATTCCTCCTTGGAAATAAAGTAGTAGTCCCGAGCATGCACCTCCCCGTTCCGTGCCTCACGAGTCGTGCAGGATATCGAATAGTGAGCTTCTCCATCCCTTGCCAGTCGCCGACAGAGAGTTGTCTTGCCTGATCCAGAGGGGCCCGAGACAAGGAGGAGGACGCCTGTGCGCTGGGACATTCCTGACTGTCAAAGAAAACACTCAAGGATGCAAGAGCAGCTATGATCTACGGCTGATTTTGAGAGATTGTATGGTAGTAAAGAGCAGCCGTCAGGATGTTGCGATCTTTGCTCTCAGGAGGGTCATGGATGCCATCAGGCAGTATGTAGTTATGGCGGACGCCTCGGAATCAACCGTCTTGCCAGAGTAGTCTATGTCAGATGCAATAAAGTTATATATGGTGTGCGGTCCCCCGGCTGGTGGAAAAACCTGCTACGGGAAGCAACTGGCTTTCCGACTTGGCGCGGTGCTTGTCGACAGCGATATTGCCACCGAGCCAGTGGTCCAAGCCGGAATGGAGGCGGCAGGACTCTCTCCTGATGATCGAGATTCAGCTCGTTACAAGGACCTCTTCCGTGATCCGGTCTACGAGTCGCTCTTCCGATTGGCGGAAGTGAACCTTGTCAGCCTTCCGGTAGTCCTGGTTGCACCTTTTACGCGGGAGTCTCAGGACAAGGATTGGCCTGTCAGGCTCAAAAACAGGTTCAGGGTGCCGGTAGAGATACATTTTGTAACCTGCCAGCCAGAAATCAGGCTGGAGCGCATGAGGAACCGGGGAGAGGCCAGAGACGCTGCGAAGTTAAATAACTGGAGTTCCCATTTAGCCAGCGTTGCGAGTGAGCTGCCACCATTTGATCATGTTCTCGTGGCAACTTGTCAGGAGGGTTCTGGCGAAGAAGGGTAGCCCGAACGATTGGTTCTGCGAGCTGTCGGCCTTCAGGAGTCCTCCTTTTCAATGTCCCCGTAGGATCGATCGAAGTGGACATAACCTCCATCAATATGATGAATCTGCCCGGTCGTATGGCCCGAGCAGGAGGAGGCGAGGAAGACGATGGCATTCCCCATCTCTTCTGCGCTGGTCATACGCCCACCGAGAGGAATACGGGCCCGGATCGATTCGAGTGTCTGCTCCGGATTTTCAACCGTCCTGATCCAGGAATCGTACATTGGAGTCCACACTTCAGCAGGAACAACGGTGTTCACCCGGATCCCGTATTCAGCGAGGTCTACTGCCCATTCCCGGGTAAGGCCGTGGATAGCTCCTTTGGAGGCAGCATACCCCGAGGTGCCTCCCTGACCAGTGACTGCAAGCTTGGAGGAGACGTTGATGATGAAGCCGTTGCTTGAAATCAGTGATTCGAGGGCAAAATGAGTGAGGTTGTAGAGATGAAAGAGGTTCCGCTCCAGTGAGGCAATAAATGCCTCGGGGCCGGCCTTCAGGCCCACTCCATCGTTGACGCCAGCGTTGTGAACAATGCCGTCAATCCGGCCGAAGAAGTCGATGGTTGCTTCCACAGCGGACTGGCAGGCCTTTGTGTCAGTCAGCTCGGTCTCAATCATGAGGCCCCGGGGCGAGTTTGCCCCGATCCGCTTAAGGAGAGCAGAACCGGCGTCCGGGCTGCGCCCAACAATGACGGGGATCGCTCCTTCCCGTGCAAAAGTCTCGACCGCGGCAGCACCGATGCCCTTGGCACCTCCGGTAACGATGACTACTTTGTCCTTTAGTTTCAGGTCCATTTCTTACTCAGGTGGCAGGGAATCTTGCGAGGGTGTCGGGTTTCATCTCGATGGAAAACCCCGGATCCATGGGTGCCTGGTATCGTCCATCTTTTAGTATGCAGGGAGTGACAAAGTGCTCGTGCAGATGGTCTACATACTCAGCGACCTTTCCTTCCCATGATCCCGAGATGCATAGGTAATCGATCATGGACAGATGTTGCACGTATTCGCAGAGGCCCACTCCTCCGGCATGAGGGCATATCGGTTTCCCAAACTTTGCGGCCATGAGCATGATGGCGAGGTTTTCGTTCAACCCTCCCACTCGGGTGGCATCAATCTGAACTACGTCGATGGCATCTGCCTGCAGGAATTGCTTGAAGATAATCCGGTTTTGACAGCACTCGCCAGTGGCCACCTTGATAGGGTGGATTCCTTCGCGAACCTGCCGGTGCCCGAGAATATCATCCGGCGAGGTCGGTTCCTCGAGAAACCAGAGATCAAACTCTGCAAGTGACTTCATCCACTCCACAGCCTCAGAAGGCTCCCACACCTGATTGGCATCCACCATGAGGGTGATGTTATTACCAACAACCTCGCGGACAGTTCTGAGGCGGCGGACATCGTCTTCAAGGTCCCGGCCAACCTTGAGCTTGAGATGTGTCCACCCGGCCTCGACGGCCTCTCTACAAAGGCTGCGAAGTTTATCATCTGAGTAGCCCAGCCATCCTGCAGAGGTCGTATACGCTGGATAGCCCCGGGCGAGGAGAAGCTGGAGACGTTCATCACGACCCTCCCGGGTTTTTTCCAGAATGTCATATGCTTCTTGCGGGGTGAGTGCGTTGGTAAGATACCTGAAATCGAGACAGCGGACGATTTCCTCCGAGGTCATTTCATTCACAAGCTGCCATACGGGCTTGCCTGCGTCACGGGCCCAGAGGTCCCACACTGCGTTGACCACTGCGCCGGTAGCGAGGTGAATGACTCCCTTATCGGGGCCCACCCATCGCAACTGGGAGTCGCCGGTGACGTGGCGCCAGAATGCCCCCATGTCTGACACGATTTCCTTGAGCGAGCAGCCTACAACCAGTGGAGCGAGCGACTCGATGGCCGCGACACACAGTTCATTGCCTCGACCGAGGGTGAAAGTCAGCCCATGGCCTTCATGATCCCCATCGGTCTCGAGAATGACATAGGCCGCGGAGTAGTCGGGATCCGGATTCATCGCGTCGGACCCGTCCAGCTGAGCAGACGTGTCGAAGCGCGTATCGTGAGTCCTTAAGCCGGTGATTCTCAAGTTTGCAGGAGGATAAGCTCTATAGTTCCCTCGTCGCGACCTGCCTCTGGACTCCGAGACCGTCAATCCCGAGTTCAAAGACGTCTCCCTCTTCTACGAAGCGAGGAGGGTCAAAGCCGATGCCGACCCCTGCAGGTGTTCCCGTTGAGATGACATCCCCTGGCAGCAAGGACATGAATTTACTCACGTAGGCAACAAGGTGGGGAATCGGGAAGATCAGGTCACTGGTGTTGCTGTCCTGAAGGGTCTCCCCATTGCGCTCGAGCCAGAGTTGCAGATTGCCCGGATCGGGCACCTCGTCGGTGGTCGCAAGAAATGGGCCAAAAGGGGCAAAGGTATCTGCTGACTTTCCCTTAATCCATTGGCCTGTACCCTCGAGCTGCCACTCTCGTTCGGAATAGTCATTGTGAACGGCAAATCCGGCAATGTAGTCGAGTGCGTCACTTTCTTTCACATATTTGGCGTGTTTGCCGATGACGAATGCGAGTTCAACTTCCCAGTCCGTTTTTACGGAGTCTTTTGGGATCACAAGATTGTCGTATGGGCCTGACCATGCCGAGGTCGCTTTAGAGAAGAGGACGGGTTCGGCAGGCGGTTCGAGTCCGCCCTCCGCAGCGTGCGCAGCGTAATTCAGGCCGATACATATAATTTTCGAGGGGCGTGCAATGGCGGGCGCGAGGGTCACTTCGGAAGCCTTGACCTTTGGGGCGGTATCTTTCTGCTCCTCCAGCCATACCCGGAGACGAGTGAGCCCATCATGGCCGAAGAACGCTTCATTCCAGTCTTCACCAAAACCAGAGGCGTCGAGAATAGTTTCTCCATCGAGGAAGAGACCGGGAGTAGGAGAGCCATTCTTTAGGAATCGAGTAAGTTTCATTGCAGGGTGGGAGTTGTATTTGCTCTATGCGTTTTGAGGTTGAGGAGTCTAGCGGAGATTCGTTACTCCGCCATCGATTTCGAAGGCGCTGCCGGTAATGAACCCGGCTTTATCGGATGAGAGGTAGCCGACCATTCCAGCAATTTCTTCAGGAGTACCCATTCGGCCGATAGGCTGCCACTCACTCAGCATTTTGAACATTTCCGGTCGTTGTTCTTCAGGATAGTTCTTTGCGAGATACCCGTCGACAAAAGGAGTATGAACTCTCCCCGGGCATACACAGTTCGAGCGGATACCTTGGTCGATGTAGTCGCGGGCAATTGACATCGTCATGCTGAGAACCGCTCCCTTCGACATGGAATATGCGAACCGCTCAGAGATTCCCAGATACGAGGCCACGGAGGCAAGGTTCACTACGCATCCTCCTCCGGCCTTGACCATTTTTGGTATGGCAAAGTGAAGACAGTGATACATCCCTTTCACATTGACCTCATAAATCCGGTCCATTTCCTCCGGGGAGCACTCTTCTACATTTCCGACTGAGGCGACACCGGCGTTGTTGACGAGAACCCGAGGAGGATCGAACTGTTCGAATGCATTACGAACTGACTCTGTCTGTGAGATGTCGCAAGGAATGACCCGGGCGGCTCCTCCGGCGTTCGCAATCAGGGCAGAGCTTTCCTCGCCGGCGGCCTCATCGACCTCGAGAATGATAATTTCGTGGCCCTGACCACTGAGTTCCAAGGCGATGGCACGGCCAATTCCAGAACCGGCCCCAGTGACGACTGCGATACTCACGGAGCGAGACAATATCGAAACAGCCCTCAGGCCAAGGGGTTTTCCATATTGCCATGGAGAAGGGCTTTCAGAATAGGGGTTATTGCAGGACGGGTCATTCAAAGGGCTTAACTACAAGGCCGCCAGTGAGGGAGAGGCCATAGCCGGGGAGAAGAGCGTCTCGAGTATTGCCCCCGCGGCTTAACCGGATAATGACTAAAGCCCAAATCCTGTGCCGGGCAGGAAGCGGTAGTAGACCTCCAGCATCAGAGTGGCAAGGGCCGTATGGTAAACTGGATCGTTCTTGTTACCCGGTCCGGGATTTGGAGGAGAGCGGAAGTGGCCATCTCCCTGTTGCCCACTTAAAAGGGTGTCGCGGAACTTGTCGTTGTAGTCGAGCCAGCTCTTGCCTCCCTGATTAATAGCGGCCTGACTCACGTAGTAGTGTTCGTAAAGGTTACAGGGTCCTCCGTTGTAGCTTATTTTGGCATGGCGGTCGATGTAGTCCATCCCCTTGCGAGCCGCTCGATTGCTGGTTCCCTTGTGCTGTTGGAAGCAGAGCACCCCGGCTCCGGTGAGGGTAAAGTGCCCGCCTCCGACGGGACTCGTTCCCGTATAGCCGAAACCGCCATTGCTGTTCTGGCGACCCTCACAGTATGTAAGAGCCTTGCTGATACACTGCGGCATGTTCCGGAAGTTGAGTCGGGTGTGGTAGCCAGCTTTGAGAGCCTGCATCTGCCATGCGGTGATAGACATATCTCCCCCCCGACCACCTTCGTCAAAGTTGTAGTCCCATCCTCCGGACGGATTCTGATTGTCAATGATCCACTGCACTCCCAGTTGAACAGATTCTTTCAGGTTGGGAATATTCAGCCCTAAAACTCGACAGAACATATAGGCTTCGGCCAGAGCGTAGGTTGCTATGCCGTGTTCATAGACCCAGTGCCTGTCTCCACGGGTAGTGCAAAGGCGGCCCTTGTTCTTTACGCTGTTTTCGATGAGATACACCATTCCATTGGTGACAGCTTCCCCGAATTCCTCGGAGAGTGGTGTCTCGCAGTGACCAAGATAGGCGAGCAGAACCAGGCCGGTCTGTGCGACCTGATGGCTTCCGCCCCATGACCCATCGCGCCTTTGGACGGTCTTGAACCAACGCAGAGCCTTCATTACGGCCTCTTCGCAGGCTTCCGTGCCTCCACTCTGTTTCAGTCGGCGCATCCGATCTTCAGCAGAGCAGCGCTTTCGCATGGCTGCAGGGATCTTCCCAAATCCACCACCGCCGCCGTTGCCACCGTTGCCCCATCCTTGCCCTATATCGTCCCTGAAGCCAAAGGTGAGAGCGGGGATAGCCTCTACTTCAGGAACGGGCACCGCAAAGTTAGTGGGGTTCGCCGAAGCCATGACCTTGGCCATTGCGGAGGATGGAGCATTGGGCTTTGGGGTGACTTCTCTGGTAATCCTTTTCTCCTGAAGAGGATCGTCCTCTTCAGAGCCCGCACTATAAGCAACGATCGTCGGCGAGTTGATGGCCAGCGATGGGAGAAGGATGAAAAAGAGAATGAGGATGACGAGAACGATCGATAGTACGGCAATAACCAGACTGGTAATGACAGATGCCCTGCGCTGAGCATCCAGATTAGACTGGGCTTCAGGACTGAGTCGGGCGTGAATGCTCATGGCGAAAAGGGATTATTCCCGGTGCGGAATAGTCTATGAAAGCCTCAATGTGGGCTGCCTTTCAAGGGTAGAACGTATGAAAGCCGCCTCATATTAGCACGGAAGGGTAACTTAGAGGCGAGACGGCCGGCATTCGGGGGAGTATTTTGACGTATCGTCAGGCAATGATCGGCTTGATCACCCGCCCCGCGACATCTGTCAGTCGGAATCTACGACCGCTGTGCTTGAAGGTGAGCTTCTTGTGATCAAGTCCAAGGAGATGGAGGATGGTTGCGTGTAGATCGTGAATCTCAACTTTGTCAGTCGCAGCACGGTGACCGATTTCATCGGTTTCCCCATAGGACGTTCCACCCTTTACTCCACCCCCAGCAAACCAGTAGCAACCGGCATGGGGATTGTGGTCCCTTCCTGGCTTGTTACTTTTCTGTGCCACCGGCAGGCGTCCGAACTCGCCGCCCCAGATGACGAGGGTTTCGTCAAGAAGGCCACGTTCCTCAAGATCCTGAAGCAGTCCGGCAATCGGGCGGTCCGTCTCGCCCGCGAACCCGGCATGATTTCCCGCGATATCGTTGTGGCCATCCCAGCTGCGCTGGTTTTCCATCCCTCCAGAGTAGATCTGCACGTAGCGCACACCCCGTTCAACCATCCGCCGAGCCATGAGACACTGGCGGGCAAAATGGCTGCACTGTCCATCATCAAGGCCGTAGAGCTTTTGAATATGATCCGGTTCAGCGTCGACGTTGACGCACTCTGGGGCCTCCTGCTGCATCCGGTATGCGAGTTCGAAGCTTTTGATACGGGCGGTAAGCTCTCGGTCTGCATCGACACGGTTGAGGTGCTCGCGGTTAATCTGGTCAAGGAGCTGGAGTTGGGCAAGTTGCTGAGGCTGACTGAGGCCTGCAACTCGCTTCAGATTAGGTATGGGGTCACCCTTGGTGTTGATCCATGTCCCTTGAAAGGATCCTGGGAGAAATCCGTTTCCCCAGTTAGAAGCATGGCCCTTGGGCAGGCCTCGCCCTTTTGGATCGCTCATGACCATGAAGGCCGGAAGGTTTTCATTCTCGGTGCCTAATCCATAAGAAACCCAGCTTCCTACACAGGGATGGCCCATGCGTGTGACGCCGGTATTGGCCATGAAAAGAGCCGGGCTATGGTTGTTGGATTGGGTGTGGAAGGACTTCACGAACGCCATTTTGTCCACGTGCTTTGAAAGGTGCGGAAAAATGGATGAGGCCCAGGCGCCACTTTGACCGTGCTGCTTGAACTCGAAGGGGGATTTCATCAGGGGGCCGACCGCGTTTGCGAAAAATCCGGTAGTGGGATCAAAGCCCTCAAGCTTCTTACCATCCCGGGTCGTGAGCTCGGGTTTATAATCCCATGTATCCAGGTGAGAGGGCCCTCCGTTGATGAAGAGCCAGATTACGTGCTTGGCCTTCCCCTCAAAATGCGGTTTTCGCGCTTCAAGCGGATTTTCTCCAAGTGGGACTGTGGCATGCCCCTGCTCGTGAAGTAACGATGCCAGAGCGAGGGCGCCCAGCCCCCCTCCCGCTTTACTGAGTAATTCTCTGCGGGTCCAAGCGGTCTCAATACTGGTTTCGTTCATATCTTACTCCACGTAGATCATTTCGTTAGAGGCGAGCAGGGCGTGACAGAGATCTATCATAGCGGGCTCCTCCCTGCCTCCATAGCTTGCGGTTTGTTCTCGGAGGAATTGCTTTAGTTGTGCTCTCCGCTCTGGAGATGGCAGGGCACCGTGTGCCCGGTAAACAGCACTCCCAACCGGGTCACTACTTCCGAGAACTTTTTTTGCGAAGTGAGCTGCCATTTCACGGATTTCGAGACTGTTCATAAAGACGAGTGCCTGCGAGGGAGTAGTTGTAATGGCACGTCGACCCTGACTCGTCATGGTGTCCGGCCAGTCAAACAGCTGCATCATGGGAATCAATTTACTGCGCTTGACGGAAAAGTAGATGCTGCGGCGTTTCATGCCTTGATCCAGAGTGCCAGCTCCATACATCCGGCGGTCTATCATCCCGCTAACGGCCAGGGCGTTGTCTCGGAGCACCTCTGCCTCGAGGCGACGGGGACTGCGCTTCCACCAATAACTGTTAGAGGGGTCCACTGCCTTATTAGCCTCACTCTCTGTAGAGCCCATCTGATACGCGGCGGTCATCATGATCTTCTTGTGGAGTCGTTTGAGTGTCCAGCCGTTCTCGATGAGATCATGTGCGAGATAATCCAGAAGAGCTGGGTGAGTAGGCTTGCTTCCCTGAAAGCCAAAGTCGTTTACGGATTCTACGATGCCTCGTCCAAAATGATGATACCAGAGCCGGTTCACAATGACCCTCGCAAGAAGGTGCCCAGCCCCATGATCTACGTCGGTGATCCATTTCGCTACCCTGCTTCGCTTCATTGAAGTCCGGGATCCGGGAGGCCGTTTTACGGCCCAGTAGTCGGCAGTTTTATGGTTCCGGGTGAGAACCTCGAGAAAGCCGACTGGAGCTATCCCATTTTTTTGGGCAGGATCTCCGCGGACCAGATAGTAGCTTTCCTGATAGAAATCAGGCACTTTTCCACTATTAGTGTGATGTCGCATCGGCTTCAGACCTTCCGTACATATCATCACCTTTTCCTTTTTACCTACGGGCCGAGTCGATTCGAGAGCTGTGACTCGGCTCTGGATGCTGGCCCAGTCAGGGTCCAGCTGGAGGTAAAGCTCAAGCATTCGCTGTTGGTCTGCCTTCTGCTCTGCTCTTTCGGAAGCTCTACCAAGAGTGAGTAGTTCCTTTCGGGCGTTCTTTTGTGGATCCTGGTCCCCTTCCACCAGTGGAAGGTGAGCCGGGGGTCGGGCACTAACTGAAATTCTGAGCCGCCCTATGGCGTGTTGACTGTTGAGCTCGAAGTGCAGTTTAAGGGAGAGTCGCCTCCCAGGACCTTTGGTGAGATCCGGGTTACTGATCTCAAAGACGGTAGCATGGTCCTTTCCGAATTGGGGATCGATCGCCCAGCCGGTTCTGCTGTTTCCATCAATGATACGGTCGACATGAAGCTGGGAGCTCTGGTTGAAGGTGGCGCGTGGGTCCGTGAGTTCAAGAGTTTGGCTGCCTGCCGTCACCTCAAGATTTGAAAGCCCAATATTTCCATTACTTGCGCGGCCCGGCCCTCCTCGCTTCATTGAGGGATGACTCAGGGCCTCGATTCTCAGAGCTCGGATCTGCTCGATGGGGGAGGTGGCTACGAAGGTATAGACATCAGAGGATGGGTTAGGGCCACTAGCGAGATAGGAGCCGTCTTTCAGGCGCTGGAAGGTAGCACCTCCTTTCGAAACGAGGGGCTCTGCAATTAGTGTAGACCATGATGAATCCTCCTTCTCAATTTGATGAGAAAGATTTTTTCTCAGCCACGCGTCGAGCCTCTTCGGTGCTTTTTCTCTTCTGAAGAGATTCGCTTCATCGTCCAGTTCAGCCATGGCAAGATTGAATGCCTTCATTGCTTCTCCGGTTGGCTTGCTGGTCTCGAGGTCGACTTCGGTTCGGACAGTTTGTGTGAACGCACTGAGCAGCTCGTAGTAATCTTTCGTGGGAATTGGATCATACTTGTGATCATGGCATCGGGCGCATCCAACCGTGGTTGCAAGCATGGCGGATCCCATCGTTGCAATCATGTCATCGGTAGCATCGAATCGAATACGCTCAGCCTCGCTCAGGGTTATCTGGGTCGGATAAACTCCGGCCCCCAGAAACCCTGTCGCAGCGAGCGCTTCGGGATTGTCGGGCTCCAATTCGTCTCCTGCGATCTGCCATTGAACAAAAGTATTGTACGGCATGTCAGAGTTCAGGGCTCGGATCACAAAGTCGCGGAAATGAAACGCGTATTTGCGATCGTAGTCATGCTCGAAACCGTGGCTCTCTGCGAATCTCGCGACATCCAGCCAGTGTCTTGCCCAGCGTTCGCCGTAGCCAGGACGATTGAGGAGCCTTGTGATAAGCTTTTCGTATGCTTCCGGGTCCTTGTTATCGACAAAGGAGTCAATTTCCTCGGGAGTCGGGGGAAGACCTATGAGATCCAGATAGGCTCGACGGATCAGTTTTTCGGGAGCAATTGGGCCGGCTGCTTTGAGCCCGTGTTCATCATGACTTGCAAGCAGGTAGCGATCGATCGTGGATTGCTCCTTATGATTCTTGGTGGGAGGAGCACGCAGTTCCAGGGGAGCATAAGCCCAATAGCGCCGGTCCTCAGGCGTCACCTGCATAGGCCTTTTCCCGGCCGGACTTTTCTCCAGCAGCGGTTTGTCGTAAGCGGCGCCCAGAATGATCCACTCCTCAATAGCTGCGATAGCCGCAGCGGGCAGTTTTGGTTTCTTAGGAGGCATCGCGATCTCTTTTTCTAAATGAGCGATTGCGAGAAAGAGGAGGCTTTCCCTTGGTTTACCCGGGACAACTGCCACTCCCTGATCACCACCTTTCATGAGAGATTCCCTTGTGACGAGATCGAGCCCGGACTTGGTCTTCTCTCCACCATGACAGCGCAGGCAGTGCTCCTTCAGGATAGTGCTCACGGTTTGATCGAAAAGAGCCTGGCTGGCCGCCATCTTTGTTGCGTGGTCCTGCTCGACTGCCAGGGCCATACGAGCCAGGGAGAGAAGCACAAGAATGGATCGCACGATGGGCATCCCGCAGAGTCACCCCGTGATGTCGACGTGGCAAGTCCCCAAGATGGGCGACCCGCACCCTTATTCAGAGAACCCCTGCAGCCGCGGGACCAGGTAATCCCGTGAGAAAATCGGCCCACCCCCAATCTGTGATTCGCTCAGGTATTGAAGAGATCCATCTGGGGGGAGTCTGTCTGGGGGAAGGGACTCTCCTTGCTCGGCCGTTGCGATTTTGAATCCTGGCCCCGAGGGCGTGCAGCGCTCATCTCCAGATGGGTCAGAATTTCCTTCGCACGATCAATGATCGGAGCAGGAAGTCCGGCGAGACGGGCTACTTGGATACCATAGCTCTTATCCGCAGGTCCCGGCAGGATCTTACGGAGAAAAATAATTTCCTCTTTCCATTCCCGGACCGCGACATTGTGGTTGTTGACGCCCTCCCGCGTGTGGGCGAGATCGCACAGCTCGTGATAGTGAGTAGCAAAAAGGGCGCGACATTGAATCCGGTCATGAAGATGTTCGGCAACCGACCAGGCAATCGATAAGCCGTCAAAAGTGGCTGTCCCTCTACCGATCTCGTCCAGAATTACCAGGCTGCGATCAGTTGCATTATTAACGATGAGAGAGGTCTCGTTCATTTCGACCATGAATGTCGATTGACCGCGGGCAAGATCATCGCTGGCTCCTACTCGGCAGAATATGCGGTCAACAATGCCGATACGGGCCGACCCAGCTGGAACATAGGCGCCGATCTGGGCCATCAGGACAATGAGAGCAACCTGCCGGATATAGGTAGACTTACCGGCCATGTTGGGACCTGTGATAATAAGAAGGCGGGAGTCCTCATGGTGCAGAGAGGAGTCATTAGGAACGAATTTCTCCTCTACCAGAGTCTGCTCGAGGACTGGATGCCGACCGTCGATGATTTCCAGATCACGTGAATCATCAAGGACTGGCCGGGTGTGCTGGTAGAGCTGTGCAGTCTCTGCCAGCCCGAGAAGGACGTCGATAGTAGCAAGGCTAGATGCACATTCCTGTAATTCATCCAGATGCGTCGTGATTTCGTTCCGCAGTTTGACGAACTCTTCGTATTCCAACTGCTTGGCCTTCTCATCTGCGCCAAGAACCTTCCCTTCCACCTCTTTTAATGCAGGTGTGATGTAACGCTCGGCGTTAGCCATGGTCTGTTTCCGTTGATAATCTTCCGGAACCTTGGAGAGGTTAGCCTTTGTGATCTCAATGAAATACCCGAAGACGTTGTTGAACTTGATCTTAAGAGAGTCGATACCTGTGCGTTCGCGCTCACTCTTCTGCAACTGGGCAATCCACTCTTTACCGTCTCTTGAAGCCGAACGAAGCTCATCAAGTTCGAGCGAGAAGCCTTCCCTGAGGAGTCCTCCTTCTCGTGGCGAAGCCGGAGGTTCTTCAACGAGGGCCCTCTCCAGCAAATCTACCAGCTGCGGAAATTCGTGCAGTCCTTTCAGTATTTCCATGGCGAGGCCAAGCTGTCCCGATCCGGCTGACGAGAGGGCATCAAGATTACTGCGAAGCGACGGAATATGGGTGAGAGAGGTCTGGAGGGCCAGCAGGTCTCTGGGATTTCCTGATCCCTGAGCAAGTCTCCCACTGCAGCGTTCAATGTCCCGGACGTCCTTCAAGGTTTCTCTGCAGGTAGCGAGCAGAAAGCTCTCAGAGAGAAAGCGGTCGATAAGGTCATGTCTTCCTTCAAGAATAGCCCTTTCCGAAACAGGATGAAGAATCCAGTCCCTCAGTTTTCGGGCTCCCATAGGGGTTGCAGTCCGGTCCAGGACACCGAGTAAGGTGTGTTGACGTCCAGAGCGTGAGTCAACGAGATCGAGATTGTGCTGTGAGGCTGAGTCGATAGCGACCTGTGTTCCAACCTTGCGAACCGCCAGAGCCCGAAGGTGGTCGCACGATCTGCGGAGCTGATAAGAAAGGTAGTGTAGAATGGCACCTGCTGCGCTCAGGGCAGGGTGCATTCCAGCACATCCAAACCCGTCCAGAGACTGGACCTTGAAGTGGTCACGGAGGGTATGAACAGCCTGATCGAGAAGGAACGCATAACCGTCATATGGAAGACTGTTCCGGAAACCACCAAGAGATTGGAGCTGCTCATCAGAGATTAGGAGCTCCGAAGGAGACAACCTTGTCAGTTCGTCCTCCAGTTGTTGGCGATCGGGGAACTCTGCGAGGGTAAATTCACCCGTTGAATGATCGACCACGGCAATCCCAAAGACGGTCTTATGTTGATAGATTGCCGCGAGGTAATTGTGCCGGCGGTCATCAAGCAGGGAAAGGTTATCGATCGTTCCAGCAGAAATAATCTGGGAGATTTCTCGGTCTACAATTTTTCCGGGAACAGGCTCAGAGGTCTGTTCTCCGATAGCAACCCTCCTACCTTGCTTGATCAGCTTGGCAATATAGTTTTCGGCCGCATGATGCGGAACCCCGCACATCGGCACGCCTCCTCTCTTGGTCAATGCGACATTGAGAAGGCCAGCAGCTTGCTTGGCATCCTCAAAGAACATCTCGTAAAAGTCCCCGAGTCTGAAAAACAGAAGTACGTCGTCGGGAAGTGACCGGCGCATCGACTGATACTGCGCCATCATAGGGGTGAGCTTTCCTTCCTTACCGGCCACGACTGAGGTTGTAACCGGGGATTACGATGATTGAACGCGAAAGTTATTCACAGAGCCTATCCAGAGAAAAACAGCACATCGTTTTGGATGTCCAGATCAGGGTCTCCTGACCTCGAACAGGTGTTTGTGATCGCGTGAGAGCTTGCTAGGATCAGGAATCATGAAATTCGTTCTCTTGCCCCTCCTCGCGATGGCAGGTGCACCTGGGTTGCCCTTGTTCGCTGGTGAGAAGTGGGACCAGGATAAGGCGAAAAGTATGATCGCAAAGGTGCTGGAGGTGGAAAAGGCAGGAGGGTTGCCATGGAATCGTATTCCTTGGAGGATCCAGGCTCAAAGTGCGCTGCAGGAATCCCGGGCCACTGGAAAGCCACTGTTTATCTTTTTTTTCGTGCCACAGTCCGGTCCACCAACAGAACCTTGTGGGTTGGAGGGCCGACTTCTTCGAACGCATGTGCTCTCGGAGCCAAAGATCATCGAAATGGTGAAGGCGCGATGCATACCTATGAAAATACGGCTGGAGAAGGGCAAGGATTACCCTGTTGATTGGCCGGCACTGAAACACTGGGCTACAGCTTTCAAGTTTTCCAACGAAAGGGGATTTGCCGGGTGTTCAGTAATTAGCCCTGACCTTGCGATCGAATTTGGAAATAGCGGCTCAGCAAGAATCTACGAGCTCCTGAGTTCGCCCGCCTTTGACTCGGAAGCGATTCTCGGGATGTTGAAACGGGCGATGGAACGGGTCAATGAGGAGCGATCAATTCTCGTCCAGCGAGGTATCAGCAACGAAGAACGAGGGGCAGAGATTCTGCGGTTTCGCAAAGGGGTCACTCGAGCCGTTCGCAGCGAAGGGAGAAGAAACCTTCCTCCCGCAGGATATTCTCTAGAGCAAGCTCTTGAATTGTATCGGGTGGCTGGAGTCGAGGCTGCAGAATAGGACGTGTGGATCTGCCGAGGCGGTTGACAAGGGTGGCGGTCTTGGCGAGTAGTTAGCTGTTATGAAAAAACAGCCATTTTGTGTGATCCTTGCCCTTATCACTATCCTGGGCCTTTCAGACCCGGGAGTCGCTGCAGATAGTGACGCTCCAGAGAAAGAGCCTCCGCCAAAGGATATGGCCGAGGCGATGGACGCAATGAGTGGATCGCTTAAATTACTGCGCCGACTGAAGCGTGATCCCGATCGATGGGCTAAAAGTGCAGCGATGGTAGCAAAGGGATCATCCGTCGTGATTTCAGCGATGAGAATGATACCACGGGAAATTCAGGACCTCCCTGATGGACCTGCCAAGCTAAAGGCACTTGCTGATTCACGAAGACTCATGGGGCTAACACTCGCCGGGTATGGGCGTCTCGAGTTAGCTTTCCTCGCGGAGAGTGAGGAGCAAGTAGAAGAAGCCCTTGATTTTCTGAAAGAGATCAAAGCCGAATCCCACGAGAAATATAATCGGGGCGAATAGGCCCAAAGCGTAGCGAGTTTCAGGTTATCACTGAGAGAGGGACTCTTCTTCCAACCTCAGCGCACAATACTTACGGGAGTCCCAAGGGACAGCGTCGTATAGACTGCTGAAGCAACCTTGGATGGTATTCGCACGCAGCCATGAGAGGTGGGGTAACGGGGCACCTTGCCTTGGTGCATACCCAGTCCTTTCCAGGTGAGTCGCATCCAGTAAGGCATTGCGGCACCCTTGAACTCTCCGCCTTCAGGAACCTCATCTTCGGTAATGTCGGCGTCGTTCTTGTAAATATTACCCTCGGAATCGTAGATTGTTCCGTAGAGATTTGATTGCTTTTCGCGCTGCACCTTTTCGATGATCCGATACCTGCCCGGAGGCGTTGGAAACGTTTTTCGGCCGGAGGCGATGGGATAATCCAATGCGATTTCGTCGTCGTTATAAATCCGAGCTCTCTGGAGCGAGAGGATAATCTCGACGCGTGTGTTTTTTTTGTCCAAGGCGCCGAAAGCCGTCTCATCCTTATACACCTTGTAGGTCTTGGGATAAGTAGGTTCTGCGGTGAAGTGGGCGTAACTTCCCACAGGGTGTGGGTTAACCCACTGCGCTTTCAGAATCTTTACCTGATCGGGATTCGGGTCGGGGGTAAGAGAACAACTCGTGATCGCCGGAATGATGGCAGTAAGTAGAGCTAGAAGGATTTTATCAGGAAGATTCATACGAACAGCCAATTCCTAGCAAGTTGATTATAACACTGCGGGGAAGAATCTCAAGCGTCTGATCGTGTCATCGGCTGGCAGCGAGGGCACCACGCGGTTGTCCGAGTTGCAATCGTGCATCGCTCCAGTGAGGAGTGGCACCTTGGACAGGTTCCTCCGGCTTGCCATCTATGCTGAAATAGCCAGGATCTGGGAGGAACCTGCTCGACATAGCTTCCGGGGGAAAATCCTCTCTTGCCGTCGCGAGGCGAGTTTTTGTCCGCTACATGGCGGAGGGCTCCGCGGCAAACTTGCCTGCTTACCCGGCGAATGAGGGCTAGATCAAGCTCCTGCAGTGGAGTCCCCGGAAAGCGGAAAAGCCGCCAGCAGATTTCATCGGCCATCCAGTTTCCTATCCCGGGAAAGATCGATTGGTCGAGGAGAAGGGCCTTCAAGGAGGTTCCCTTGCGGCGTGTCGTTAACTGTCTCAGGTAGGCGAGAGTAAACTTGGCATGTAAGACCTCGAGAGGGAGTGTCTCCCAGGGCTTGTGGTCTTGCTGGTGAAGATAGACTCGTCCAAATTGTCGGTAATCCGAGTAAACGAGGGATAGATTCTTCGTTCTTAGAACGAAATGGTCGTGTTTGTCCGGGCAATGATATGGATCTGCAAGGAACAATCGACCAGACATTCCAAGGTGAACTTCCAGGTAGATGACAGGGTCTCCAGCCGAGGGTTTTACGAGAGAATCCGAAAAACCAAAGAGGAGGCGCTTTCCGTGGGTGCGGCTGTCGACCATCATCTTGCGCCTAAGATGTGTTTGGAGCTCACCCGCGGGAGTATCCCTGTAAACCCGGGTTTCAGGATGTGATTCTACCGCGATAACCTCCTGCCCTTGTGCTGGCTCCCAAATCCGACGGGCTAGTTCTACTTCGGCGAGCTCAGGCATTCCTTAGGTGAGAAAAAATCAAATGTAGATCTGGCGATGTCAAGGAGGGGGCGAAGCACTACCTTGAGATACGTCCCTGAGACTTCTGCTGAATCCGCTCCAGTAGTTCTGCAGTTTCGGGATGCTCTGGATCCAATGCTGTTGCTCTGTTGAGCAATGAGGCTGCTGGCCGGTCTCCGGTTTGCTCCTGTAGAGCAGCCGCTTTCTTCGCGAGCACAAATGAGTGTGAATCGCGTGCCAGAGCAGTCTCGAAGTGTAGTCTTGCGGATGCTGGAGCACCATCTAACTCCGAAAAAACTCCACGGGCATACTCTTCCAGGGTCGTTTGAGCAGGCGCGTCCTGGCCGGGGAGGGCAGAGAGCGGCAAAAAAAAGAGCGAAGAGAGAGCAACAAAGGCGGCGGTCATGGACCGCCGCCTCGATGAGATATAATCAGGAGCGTTCTTCCGACCCCCTTGATCAGGGTTACTCACTTTACCTTAAGCGTTCCCCACATGAGCTGGCCGTGTCCTGGGTAGGTGCAGACGAATTCGTAGTCACCGGGTGTCGCGGGGAGAGTAAGGTAAAGAGTAAACCGGCGCCCGGGCGCTACCTGTGGGGTAGAACCAAGGAGATCAGGACTATCAGGCACAAAATTCTTTTCAATCGCCTTGGCACCTAGGGCGATAGTTGCCTCAAGAATATTCTGGCGCGTTCCCGGCTTGATGACGGCGAGGTTATGCATCAAGCCGTCCGGATCATTGTTGGTGAAGGCGATCGCGAGTTGTTCTCCTGCCTTGGCCTCAATTTCCTTCTTGTCAAATTTCATGCCCCGCAGAACACCGACTTCAATCCTACGAGCATTGTCATAGCCCTCCGGCACCAATCGTGCCGGGGCTTTGCTGAGGGCGTCCATCTCGGCTTTCATCTTGGCGTCGCTGACCTTCGCAAGGGACTCATTGCGGAAGTTATTGATAAAGCCTCCAAAGCTGGCCCCACCCTTGAAGTTCCGGGCCTTGGCAAACCAGGTGAAGTATTGCTTGCGCAGTTCCGGCGTCCATCCTTCGGAGACATTCTTGAGTGCGAAGACATAGTGGATCTGCTGCCTCTGCGGGTTGTTGGACTTTTGATTCAAAAAGCTATTTCCATACTGCCCGGAACGCTTGAGAAGTTCATCGTCAAATTCGATCTCCTCAAGGCCGACGGCTTCCTGACTCAGGAGCGGCACAGTTTTAGCGACCACAGCGGGATCACCGAGGTAGACAAGCATATCCACCAGCTCTCGATTAAGTGCATCAGTTTTAGCGGGGTACAGAGGGCTGATCGCCTCGATGACAGACTCGGCAGTGGCGATGTCTGGTTTCCCCATCCGGATAAAGCAGAGGGAGAGAACGCGGAGGGCCTCCAGTTGCTGCGCTTCGTTCATGGCGGCTGGCGACAGCTGGCTCAATGCGTCAAGCAGCGCCCCTTGATGGCTTGCGTCACCTTGTCTGGTCAGGGCGAGAAGCGCGGTCAAAGAGGTCTGAAGGTCATCTTCATTAAGGGCTTTGGCTGCCCAGTCGCTCACAGGTTGATGTTCGAGGGCAATCCTTGCGGCGTAGCGGATGAAGCGATCCTCATGCCCGAGGGCGCTCCAGACCTTTTCAATGGAACCAGCAACTGCTTTACCGTGGTATTGCTCGAGATCACGCCGCGTCTTCCGGAGTGCTTGAGTGGCCTTTGTGTCCGGGAAGCGCCGGTCCTTTGATACATCACCGGTGTAGGTCACCTTATAGAGAGCAGACTGGGTTCCCCGGCCTCCGACAGCGAAATACATGTTGCCGTCCTTGCCGATGACGCCGTCTGTAACATTAAGGGGAACACCGGTAACGAATTCCTCCTTAATTCCGCGATAGCTGGATCCTTCCGGCGCGAGGTGGATCGCGTAGATCGTTCCGTAGGTCCAGTCAAAGGCGTAGATTGCATGCTGGTAGTCCGCGGGGAAATTGGAACCAAGCCCCGACATTACTCCAGTCGGACAGCCGGGACCGATGTCAATGGTCGGGGGCAGACAATCCGGGTACCACGCGGGCCATTTGCCCGTCCCTGTGCGCCATCCAAACTCGCTCCCGCTTGTGCAGTGATAAACTCTGGTTGGACGATACCAGGGTGTACCGCTATCCCACTCCATATCGGAATCGTAGGTGAACATTTCCCCGTGGGCGTTGAACGCCACGTCATACTGGTTCCGAAAGCCCGCTGAATAAAAATTCCATGCTTTGCCGTCTGGATCGGTATGCGCGATCCAGCCACCCGGGGCTCGAATACCGCGTGCATGTCCCCGGGCATCGGTCATTCTTGGGAGAAGAAGGTCCTCGGCGTAGTTTTTGGGGACGGAGTAGATTTCAGGCTTGGGAGGCTGGGTGTGATTACCGCCAAGGACCATAAGAGATTTTCCATCGGGAGTGAGGACGACCGCATGGGGTCCATGTTCGCCGCCACCCTGCAGCCCACGCAGTTTGGTGACCTTGTCGAGCTGGTCGTCTGCGTTTGTGTCCGTGAGGTAGTAAAGCCCACTGCCATGCCCGCCTACGCCGCCTCCGTTCACGCAGACATAGAGACGATTAAACGCCCAGAGCAGTCCATGGCCTCCGCTGATCGGAGCGGGCACCTTTTCCACCTTCAGCTCCTTGCCGAGGGTCACCCGCCAAATCCCTGCCTTGCCCTGATCGCTGCAGTAGAGACGGCCCTTATCGTCTATAGCCATGGAGACCCATGAGCCTTGCTGCCCCTTGGGCACCGTGTAGATTTTTTCTATTTCAAAGCCCTTAGGGTGGACTACTGCTTCACCCTTGGAGGCAGGTTTCTTCTTCGCGACCTTCTTGGAGGCGCGATTTAGAACGATGTCCTTAACCTCGATCTTCATGGGGCTACCGGCGTGAAGCTGGATTGCGACTACCCCCGAGAGAGAGCGCTTTGCCTTTTGCTCGTCCACGACTTCGCTGGTGGTGACGCCGTTGACCTTGTGGGTAAGAACATTGCCCTTTGCCTGCACCGTATAAGTATTCCATTCCCCGAGGTTGATGTTTTTCTTCCGGTCAAAATCACCCACGATCGCGCGTTTCCCGTCTGCAGCGACTTTAATCTTCTGACCTCGTTGAGCGATGATGCCGCGGCCTTTTTCTTCGTACATCATCCCGAGGTAATTCTGGGAAGGGTGCATGTCCATCTGGTAGCCACTGACAACCCAGTTGTCCTTATTGACGAGCTTGGACCGATATTGGATTCCCGAATTGTTGTTTCCGGTCACTCTCGCCTTAAGAGTGAGCTCAAAATCATCAACTGCCTTCCCCTGATAGACGAGAAAGGTATTTCCCTTGGTGGGATTGTCGGCCTTGGTTTCACCTACAATCACCCCGTCTTCGACAGACCAGAACTTCGAATGGCCTTTCCAGCCAGAGAGATCCTTACCGTTGAACAGTTTTTCTGGTGCTCCCACCAGGATGGTCGGAAGTAGTGACAGGGCCGCTATGGGCAAGAGACTGGCTTTCATGTTAGCCAGTAGGTAGCCGAGCAATGGGCCGTGGACAAGGCGCGTTTTACCCACCCGAACAGGCGACCTTCGAGTCGGAAAGCCCGGGTAGCATCCTGAGGGAGGAATCAATATGATTCCCCTCGTTTCATCGAAAAGATGACTGACCCGGTGCCTCGGCAGAGAACGCCATCAGCGTTCTCCTCGCCGTCCGAGCTCAGACATCTACGACTTGTAACGCAAGCGCTTCTTGTGGCGGTTTGCCTTCATCCGCTTCTTGCGCTTGTGCTTGTTGATCTTTGTCTTTCGACGTTTTTTCAGCGAGCCCATGTTTAACAGTGGTTGTTCGGGGGTGGACAGGAGAGATTTTCAGGAGACGATTTTGTTTAGCGGGTATTCGATGATTCCTTCCGCTCCGAGTTCCTTGAGGTCTGGCACGAGGTGTCGGACAGCGGACTCGTCGATGATGGTTTCTACCGCTACCCAGCCTTCTTCAGCGAGGGAGCTGACCGTTGGACGGCGGAGCGAGGGTAGGCGTTCCAATACCTTGGGCAAGGACTTTTCGGGGAGGTTGAGCTTCAACCCGACCTTGTCTCGTGCAGCAAGGGCAGCTTGGATCATTAGGACCATACGCTCCATTTTCTGGCGCTTCCAAGGGTTGGCAAAAGCCTCCTTGGAGGCGAAAAAGTGGGGGAAAGAGACCAGTAACTCGTCAACAATGCGGAGTTTGTTGGCTCGGAGCGATGAGCCAGTTTCGGTCACGTCGACGATGGCGTCCACGAGGTCCGGAACCTTCACCTCGGTTGCTCCCCAGGAAAATTCGATGTCTGCGGTGACTCCCTTGCTCTCCAGATATCGTTTGGTGATTCCTACGGCCTCGGTCGCGATACGTTTTCCCTCAAGATCCTCAACCTTCTTAATTGGAGAGTCCTCAGGAACCACGAGCACCCAGCGAGTCGGTCGTACAGTAGCGCGGGAATAGGGCAGCTCAGCCATATCCTCCAAGTCCGCACCGTTTTCATAGACCCAGTCATAGCCGGTAATTCCGCAATCGAGAAAACCGTCATGAATATAGGATCCAATTTCTTGGGCTCGAATCATGAAGATATCCAGCTCGTCGTCGTCGGAGGATGGCCGTAATCCTCGCGAGGAGGAATATACGTGGTAGCCAGCCTTTGCCAGGAGGTGGAGGGTCGGCTCCTGAAGACTGCCTTTGGGCAGTGCTATACGGAGAGTGTTCGCTGATTCGGCCACGATAGGATCCGGTTGGGGCGGGGGGTTTTACCTGCGAACGGCCGCGAAGCAACGCAAATATGAGCTCTGCAGAACCGAGGAGGCTTTCCTGCGCACCGGCGCCTGGATCTCCCTGCGTGGCCTACACCGCTAGGGGATGGCCTGTGATTGACGGGTATTTGGCCCGACGAGGGCTTAAGAATCAGGCTTGCGACAAGGCCCAACGAACCATGGGAAGGTGCTCAGCACTCACTGAGGCGAGTATTTCGTCACGAAATGCTTGTTCTTGAGCCTTGTAGCGCTCGATCGTTTGTTCCGTGACGGAGATTTCCCACATGCGGCGTGCGACTTCATCCAAGGGATTCTCAAGGGGTTCTGCCCCGGAGCCCTCGTTTTCAGGGGCTGAACCGCCAATAAGGGTATTTGTGCCCAGCAGGTAGGGGGAGAGTTCGTGAATTTGCCGGTCCCTGAGCTCCACAGTCGCATCTTGGTCCCCTCGGAGCTGCATGAGTTCCGGAAAGAGGGCACGAATCTTCCTAACGAGGGAGCTGAGATTCTCGGATTCTTCTCCACCGGAGCCGAGATCGCGTACTGCTCCTGCCAGTTCGTTCTTTACCCGATCCTTCGCGACGTTGAAAGGAACTAACTTTTGGGAGTCAGATGGGGAGTCTGCGGCGGGAAAAGAGCTCATTTTTGATAAATTCTCGGGGTAAATCCTGCGAAGGAAGGCGCCAACGCAGCGGTTTTCGGTCTTACAGGAGCACTTCTAGCGTCAAAAAATTAGTTTGCGAGCTAAATTTTAACATTTTGATTTAGCCTGATAATATCAAAATGCTTGGATAAAAGGTAAATCAAAGGGAATCTTCGGGGGGTAGCCTTAAATAAATTTAGCAAAAACTTGCCAAATGGGACTAACTTTAATAAATTTTCCTCGTGAGCGCGCCCTCTCAATTTCAGCACCTTGCGGATGATCTATGGCGTTTAAGCCTGTCTGAGCTTCGGGATTTCCAAGGCGTGATCAATAAGATCATGGCTGCGAAAGAGGAGATTGCGGCCGTCTCGGAAACTTCTGCGGAGGAGCGAGATCGTGTGGCGGCGATGGAGCTGAAGGAGATCCGGGACTATCTGCAGAACGAAGATATTGCTCTTTCGGGACCTGAAGCAGTGGTTCTCGCGGCCTATTGCAAGCATCAGGAGGGATCCGAACTCCTTGATTCCAAGGGACTAAATATCTTTCTCGACTCCTATGGGCGTAAGCCAGCGAATACATCTACGGTAGTAGAAAAGCTCGGCAAGCGCTCCATGGTAGTGATCGAGGACGACGGGTTACACTCACACAAGAAGTTTAAGCTTACGGAGATGGGACAGGATGAGGCATGGGAGATACTGCTGCGTCTTAGACGCGGAAGGGACAAGGGACGGACACCTCTTACCGCGGTAATTTAGGGTCGCCCTTTCCGGGGTAGGTAGATCATCGGTTGTGATTTTACCTGACCCAATCCCGACCTGCTTGTCGGCAACGGTCAGGTGAAGACCGCGGATGCGGCGGTATTACGCCTTGCACCCTTCATCGGGTTCCCCAATCCTGCGCCACCCATGAGCAAGGAGATATTGGACGAGACGAGTGGATCTTTGACCCAGGCCGCCAAGGAGGCCCGGGGGTTGGCAATCGATGCGGTGCATGCGTGTTCTTCCGGGCACCTTGGACTCCCTCTGGGGTGTGCCGAAATCGGAGCAGTTCTTTTCGGTGAGACCATGCGGTATAATCCATCGGCTCCTGGCTGGCTTAATCGGGACCGATTCATTCTTTCGGCAGGCCATGGATCGATGTTTCTTTACAGTTGGTTGCACCTTTCCGGATATGATCTCTCGCTTCAAGCGGTGAAGGATTTCCGAAAACTTCACAGCGTGACGCCGGGCCACCCCGAGTATGAGGAAACTCCCGGGGTAGAGGCGACGACTGGGCCCTTGGGTCAGGGCGTAGGAAACGCGGTTGGATATGCTCTGAGCGGAAAGCGAGCCGCAGCTCGATTTAACACGCCCGGGCACACGCTCTTTGACCATCACGTGATCGCTCTTGCAGGAGACGGTTGCATGCAGGAGGGGGTTGCTCGTGAGGCCATTGCGTTTGCGGGTCACAGTGGTTTGGATAACCTCATCCTGATATACGATAGTAATGATGTGACTCTTGACGCCATGGCAGAGGTCACCCAGAGCGAGGATGCGGACTCGTATTTTGCTGCAGTCGGTTGGGATGCGGTTACCGTCGATGGACATGACATCAGCGCGGTAGGGCAGGCTCTTCAGTCAGCAAAGGAAAATGACAATGGAAAGCCAAAGGTCATTATAGCCAAGACTCTTATCGGAAAGGGTATTCCGGAGGTGGCTGGAACGGCAGCTGGGCACGGAGAGGGAGGAGCCAAGTTTGCGGAAGCGGCCCGCGAAGGTCTCGGTTTACCAGCGGAGACCTTTTACGTTTCTGAGGAGACAAGGAAGTATTTTGCTGACCGGAATAGTGCAATGCAGGATGAATATTCTGCGTGGGAAAAGACCTACGAAGCATGGGCTGCTGAAAATCCTAGTTTGGCAGCCGAGCTTCAGGATGGAGTTTCCAAATCCGTTCCTGATGACCTTCTCGACCAGATTCCAGAGTTTGATCCGGACCATAAGGACGCTACGAGAGGCTCAGGCGGCGTGGTAATTAATGCGGTGTCGAAGGCGGTCCCTCAACTAGTGAGCGGATCGGCTGACCTCTACGGTTCAACCAAGAATTACATTAAAGACGATTCGGATTTCAGCGCCACCAATCCATCGGGGCGTAATATCTGGTTTGGTATTCGTGAGCACGCGATGGGTGCAATTTGTAATGGGATCGCCTATGATGGACTCTTCCGTGCCAGCGGGGCGACGTTTCTGGTGTTCGCGGATTATCTCCGGCCTGCTATCCGGCTAGCAGGCTTGGCGGGCCTCCCGGTGACTTATATTTTCACTCACGACTCGGTGGGAGTCGGAGAGGATGGGCCAACTCATCAGCCGGTAGAAACTGTGAGTGGATTACGAGTAATTCCAAATCTCGACGTGATTCGTCCTGCGGACCCAGAGGAGGTGGCAGGGGCGTGGGCGGCTGCGATGCTGCGGACTGATGGCCCAACAGCTCTTATCCTGACACGTCAAGGGGTCCCGAACCTCAGCAGCGTCCCAATAGCAGAGCGCCGTGAAGGAGCTGCTCTGGGGGGATACGTCCTGCGTAGAGAGCAAGGTGCGCTTGAGACAATCATTATGGCGAGCGGTTCAGAGGTCGAACATGCTCTTGAGGCTGCGGATCGTCTCGGCGATAGCGTCAGGGTCGTCTCGATGCCTTGCCTTGAACGATTTGATCGGCAGGACGATGGATATCGGGAGTCGGTACTTCCTCAATCCTGTCAAAAGAGGGTCGCCATCGAGGCGGGCGTCACCAACCTCTGGTGGAAATACGTTGGAACATCCGGACATGTGATTGGCATTGACCGTTTCGGACTCAGTGCGCCAGGCAACGTTGTCATGCAGGAGCTTGGCATTACGGCAGACAAGGTGGTGGAGGCAGTCGAGAATCTCTAGGACTCTTAATTTTCCCAATACGCGGCTGGTCCCGGAGGCTCTGGGCCCAACTTGCAGAGAAGGCGAACGTTCGCGAAAGGGTTCTTGCCTCGGAGGAAGGTCCGGTGGACTGTGCAGCCCCCTGGGAGAGCCAGGGTCTCCTTGGGAAGCCCGTGGCACGGGCAGGAAATAGATGGGAAATCCGGTGAAAATCCGGAGCGGTCCCGCCACTGTGTGGCCTTTATGAAAATTGAGGGCCAAGCCAGATTGCCAGCCTGAGAAGAAGTTCAAAATGCCCGCGAGCGACGGGTTGTAGAGCAGATTATCCAGTGAAGAATACATTCATGGTGACTATGAAGGTTACCACGTACTTGTTGGGTGCCACGGTCCTGTTGGACCAGGCGCAGGGTCAGGAAATTGAGGAGATGGTGGTGGTGGCTAACCGTCTTGAAACTCCGTTGCAAGCTGTCGGCAGTGCATTAACTATCCTGGGAGGTGAGGATCTACAGCAGCGCGGCTTTGTTACCCTCGAGAACGCGTTACATCTTATTCCCGGGACCGGAGTTGGCTCCGAGGGTGGACAGCGTGGTTCAATCTCCGCTCTGCGGATGCGGGGCACGGAGTCTGACCACACATTGCTACGGATTGATGGGGTCAGGGTTTCAGACTCCAACATACTTCCACTGAACCTGATTGGAGGAGACCCTTTGTTTGGTTACTCTTCAATCAGTGTATTGCGTGGACCCCAGAGTGCCTTGTATGGGAGCGAGGCCATTGGAGGAGTCGTGGACCTGAATACGCGTGGAGGCTCTGATGAGCCCGGGCGCCACTTATTCCTGGAGGCGGGTTCCTTTGGAAGTCTTCGGGGTGGTGGAGAGCTCCGGGGAGGTAGCGAAGGCACCCGGTGGTATATTGGCGGCAGCCGGGAACAGACTGAGAATGACCGTGCAGAAAATGATTTCAGGCAGGATCTGTTTGCCCTGCGGGTGGAACGGGATCTGGGAGCCGAGACTATCGCTGGAGTGACGGCTCGAGGTTGGTTCAGCAATCTGGTTAATCCTGGGAGCGTGGGGAGTTTTTCTGGGCCGGCAGAGGATGAGCGAGAAGCGGCTCTTCTCACGGGGTATGTGAGCCACCGGGTAAATGATCGATTAAAGAGTCACCTGACGGCAGGCCTTTATCGTGAGAAGTTCGAGGAACAGGGAGATTTTCCGTTTGCCAGTGATGCAGAGAAGGCCTCTGTCGATTTACGGAATGTCGTGAGTTGGAACGGCGAGCACGAGACTGCGATTGGAGCCGTGGCCGAGTGGACAGCGTTTCAGTCCACCGCCACGCCGGTGGATGAACAGGGCTGGAGAAATGGGGTTTATGCAAACCATCTCTGGCGGCCGACTACAAGAGCCTCAGTCTCCCTCGGGGGACGTTGGGAGAATCTCGAGAGATGGGGAGACTCTCTTACCTGGCGGGCGACGGGAAGTTGGCAGGCTCCCGGAGAGGATTTCCGTTTCCATGGGAGCTATGGGACAGGTTTTCGTGCGCCCTCCTACTTCGAGCTGTTCGGTGCGATCCCAGCTTTCAATTTTGTTGGTAATCCGGACCTCAAGGCGGAGAGCTCAAGGGGTTGGGATGCAGGGGTGGAGTGGAAGCCGTCCGAGAGCCTTATCATGGACCTTACCTGGTTTGATAACCGGATTAGAAATTTGATCGATTTCAGCCCCGCGAATATTGGCAGGGCGACAACTCGCGGTATTGAGCTGAGTGCTCAGGGAAAGATTTGTGATCATTACCTCGGCTGGCGGGGGTGCTATACATGGCAGCAGGCCAGTGATGATGTCACAGGCTCTCGCCTTGTCCGAAGAGCTCGGCACCGGGCCAGCCTCGATCTTATGAGCGAGCCCGTAAAAGGGTTGTTGTTGGGAGCGGGCATGACTTATAGCGCGGGGGTTGAAGACAACGATTTCTCAGTATTTCCCTCAGTCCGAAAGGAGCTTGATAGCGTTGTCCTGCTGCGTGCCTACTGCTCGTACCAGTTGAATGACAATGTCTCACTTCACGGCAGGGTGGAGAACCTTCTGGATCGGACCTATGAGGAAATTGCCAATTATCCTGGTCGGGGGCTCGGTGTATTCGGGGGAATGCGGGTCTGCTGGTGAGCATTTACCTCCTACACCCGCCGTATACCTAAGGGGGGCTTCCCAGATAGAGTATTCGTGACGCAGTATCGAGAAGAGTTGAACTCTTCTCCAGAAAATCCATGCCGATAATTCCATCTACTGGTCTCCCGGAACGGTCCTTGAAGGTTCTGCGGATTGGCCCCAGAGGAGTTACTGCAACTTGGAATTCGTGCACAAGCAATCTGCCAAAAAGCAGATTATGCAGCACTGCGCTGCGGACAGAGGCGCGATCACCGGAGGCATCAATGATCTTTGAGCGCGACGCCACTGATGGAATTCCGAGGCGGTCGGCGCTTTCCGAGGCCATGACGGTTACCTCAGCCCCCGTATCAACAACCCATGTCAGCAGGTGATTTTCGTAGCGGCATTTTACTAACAGGTGCGGAAGCCGACCCGCGGTCTCAAGCGGTAATAAATGGAGGCCTAGTCCATCCTGCTTGCCCAGAGCCGTTATACCTTCCAGGTGGGTGTTGCCGGCTCGCGGGCCGGGAATCCACAGGGTTCCGACCCTGAGGTCTACGAGGGACCCGAGTCCATTGAGAGCGTCGATTCCCAGTTGCCCGTCGTAGCGGCTTGTAGCGGTGTTGCGCTTTGAGGGGGGCGCTAACATGAAGGGGAACGGGGTGGCGGTGACGTTACCGGCTCCCAGCGCTCCCAAGCCAACCCACGATGTTACTGGACGCCCCAGAGCTCCCCTGCTGACAACCTTAACTGATTTTTCAGGTGTTATGCCGCAGATTCTAGCAAGGTCGTAATTGAGATCGGTGCTGTTAGCCCCGGAGTCGATGAGTAAATGAACCTCCTTTCCGTTGACTCGGAAGTAGCCGGAATAGCGGGCGTCTCCTTCCGTCTTTTTTAACCGGAGTGGTTCATATCCCAGAGAGCTCAGCCGTTTTTCTCGTGCGGGGTCTGTCTGTAAGTGGGGCCGCGTCGCACATTGCGTCAGAACGGTAACGGCAAGTGCGGAGAGGAGAAGACGCTGCAGCGACCGCATGGCCTGAGTATAGTTCGTGATTTTCGAAATACGAATGACCAAACAAGAAATGTCGAGTCCTCGATGAATCAGGAAAATCGGACTGAGTGCTTCTTGGACAGGCGCAGAATATCACCCGACTGGGGATTCACAATGGCATTTGGATCAGTCAGTTTTTCACCATTGAGTTGGATCGCTCCGGTAGCTATGAACTGTTTTTTCAGCTCTCCATTGGACTTCGTCGCTTCAAAGCCCTCTTGATAAGCATACGAGGTGAGCTGAAGGACAGTCATGTCGCCCGGTAGGTTTCCTGTTGTGAGTTCGGGAAGATCCGAATTCGCGAGGTCTTTTTTTGAGAACCGGATTTCCCAGTCTTCCCTCGCAGCCAGACCCGCAGCTGCGCTGTGGAAGCGGGTGACGATTTGCTGCGCGAGTTGCTTCTTTGCCTCCATGGGGTGGAAGTTCTCGTCGCGTCTAATCCCCAGAAGAAGAAGGTAATAGCGATCCATGAGCGTATCCGAGATGCTCATAAGCTTGCCGAACATCTCATTTGGAGAATCTGAAACTCCCACATAATTGTCGTATGACTTCGACATCTTCTTGACCCCATCCGTGCCTTCAAGGAGAGGCATGGTCATTACGACCTGTTGAGGCATTCCTTCTTCTTTCTGCAGGTCTCGTCCAACTAGCAGGTTGAAAAGCTGATCAGTTCCCCCCAGTTCGATATCTGCCCGGACCTCGACGGAGTCCCATCCCTGCACAATGGGATACTGGACTTCGTGTAATCGGACTTCCTGTCCTTTGTCGATGCGCTTACGGAAATCGTCCCGTTGGAGCATCTGCTGCATCGTGACGCGTGAATTCAAGCGCAGAACTTTTTCAAAGTTCATGTTGCGGAACCAGTCTCCATTGAAAACGACTTCAGTCCGGGCTTCATCGAGAACCTTGAAGGCCTGAGAGGTGTAGGTCTCAGCGTTCGCCATGATCGCCTCGCGGCTCAGGGGTGGGCGCGTCGCGCTTCGACCAGAGGGATCTCCGATGGCGGCAGTGAAGTCGCCAATGATGAGCACTGCCTGATGGCCGAGTTCTTGAAATTGTCTCAGTTTCTCGAAAACCACAGTATGGCCCAAGTGGATATCCGGGGAAGTGGGATCAAGGCCGAGCTTGGCTCGAAGAGGTCGCCCTTCCTTCAATTTGGACTCAAGCTCTCTGGGAGAGAGAACTTTTTCGGTGCCAGCACAAAGGGTGGCTAGGGCTTGATCAACTTCCGCCGGCATGTCTCCATGATTTCTACGCATGGTGAGCGGCTGGACAAGACAGATCCGCCATGATTAATGGTGATTATGAATGGAAAGGAGATTGAGCCGCCGCAGTCCATGTCCCCGGATGATATTGAGCCCGGGCGGTTGAGGGTCTTCGGAGTGTGTCATATCGTATTTGGTGGCCTCGGTCTGATGAATGTTGTTGGGGGGATTGCCATGCAGTTTTTTCAACGGCTGTGGACCTCCACTCCACCTAATGGACCGGACAAGTTGCAGGAGATCCAGAATGAGATGTATCGTGACTTGACGGCATACACCTGGGTTACCATTACGATGTCCCTTATCGTTGGGGTTCTGATTCTTCGCGCGGGCATCGCACTGACAAAACGACGTCAATCTTCGTTACGGCTTTCAAATATCTATGTGCTGTGCTCACTCATTGCCAAAATAGTTAGCGTCGTCCTTTTCCTTGTGGTGGCAACGCCCGTTATAGGAGAGGCGGTGACTGCGATGTTGGAGGAGTCCTCCGCCCCGCTGCCGGGATGGGTGGGAGGCTTGCAGGTGTTTATCGCGGTGATTGGCGTGATATCGTTTCTTCTCTCAACGATTTACCCCTTGTGTGCCCTCCTTATGCTCAATAAGCCTCAAGTGAAGGGATATCTGGCAAGACACGGGCGCTGATCACTGTTAGGCGACGGTGTGTCCCGCCAGTGTTTAAGCGAGAGTCCGGTAAAAAAAGCCGGGAGAGTGGGGCGACCGACGGGACTCGAACCCGCGACAACCTGAATCACAATCAGGGGCTCTACCAACTGAGCTACGGCCACCATCTCCGGGTTGGAAAGCTGAAGGATCGGGGGAGACGATTCAAGGGCAAAGATCAAGGTTCGGGTCCGGGTGCCCACAAAAGGAAGGAAGCAACGTCCTTTACGGCAAGCCTGAGATTACATAAGACGGTGACGGCCTCATGGACCTGTTGACACAGAAACTCGGTTATCAGTTCAAGAATTCGTCCCTGCTCGTGCAGGCGATGACTCACCCGAGCAGGGCTTCAGAACATCGGAATGAACCAGCGGACAACCAGCGGTTGGAGTTTCTCGGGGACGCTGTCATTCAAGTCATCCTGACAAAGCACCTTTATTGTAGCCTTCCAGATCGTGCAGAGGGCAGCCTGACAAAAATCAGGGCGAGTCTGGTCTCGAAAAAGGCTCTGGCTTCGTGTGCCCGGCGATTAGGCCTTGGGGAATACCTCCGTCTGGGGAAGGGTGAGGAAGGCAGTGGAGGGAGAGACCGTGACTCTAATCTTGCTGATGCCTTCGAGTCACTCCTCGGAGCAGTCTTCCTCGACGGGGGTCTGGCGCACGCGACCGAAGTTGCCATGCGGTTGATGGATGAGGACCTGAGCAACATTTCCGGGGGCGAAGATACCAGCAATCCCAAGGGACGCCTGCAGGAAGTGCTTCAGGCTATCCAGCGGGAGAGCCCAGTGTATCGGGTTCTCGAAGAGGAGGGACCGGATCACCTGAAGGAATTCCGGGTTGAAGTTCTCTGGAATGGCAAACCTCTTGGCAGAGGAGGTGGATCGAGCAAGAAGAATGCGGAGACCGCTGCTGCCCGGGATGCTCTTGAGCGACGCAGCTGGGAAGGCTAACGGGAGGCTCCGCCTTAATGTTGATGGAGCGTCGCCACCTGCCGAACCGGGCCTCTTGCCCGGAGCTGCCTCCGGTAGAGGAGATTCTCACTGCGTCAGCAACCGCCGTCTTTGGACGAAATTTCAACGCCAAATTCTATTATGCGTCGCTTTGTTACGCCCAGTCTCTGTGGCTTGAGGGCAAGGCTGCACAGGCGTTGTTACAGCTGAACAAGTCATTCATGGCGGACCTTTGCGAGGGTGCGGAGATTCTTGATGCCTGGCCCTTACCTTACGCGGCCAAGCGTTGGATAATGTCTCATTGCCCGGCAGAGGACTTCCTTGGAAATCCTGTCCGCCATTACCAGCACCTCGCGACCCGAATGAGTGGAGTGCGTGCAGAGCTACGCCGGTGGCGTGCATGGGGTTGCTTCCATCTGGCAGAGAAAGTGCTGAGCCCCACCAGCAGTCCCCGGGATGAAAGGCAGATTGAAAAAGAACGGATTGTCGTTCCTCCCGTGGCGTGCGTTCTCGATCATCTTGAAGGGCTGGGGCTGCCTGGCGAGGCAGGATTATACGAGGAAGTCCTTGCAAGGTAGTGATTCTGCGATGAAGGAATAGAGACTTTGATTCTTGAGCCGAACGCGGTCTCGAGTTCTTATGACTTGGACTCCTTATCTTATCTATTAATGAAAGCTCTGAGCCTTTTGCTACCTTTCGTTTTGCTTGCCCTTGTGTGTGCGGCGAAAGTCGCAGTTCCCGGGAAGTCCTCTCATCAGCGAACAGTTCTTTCCCGTGCTTTCGTCACGGAGGGAGCGTCAATCGGAGACGTCAATAGTGATGGCCATCAGGACCTCGTCGCAGGAACTCACTGGCATGCTGGCCCTGACTTCAAAAAGAGCTATCGTTATTATCCCGGTGGCGCTGTCGATCCCAAGGGATATGCCCACAGCTCATTCCTCAGTTGGGTGCTCGACGTCAATTCGGACGGGCGCAATGATATTCTCCAGATTGCGCACGGCCCTGCCTTTCATCTCGACATCTATCTGCAGCCAGCAAAAGGCATTGAGGTAGAGGAGTGGCCAAAGCATCGTGTCGTTACCAGTTTTGGTGGAGAGTCACCCCATTTTGTTGATGTCACCGGCGACGGAAAGCCGGAGCTGGTAGGGCTCAAAAAAGATGTCTGGGGGTTTTATACTGCGGATTGGAACGATGTGACAAAGCCATGGTCTTTTCATGCTATTTCGGGCAACACCAAGGCGGGCCATTATACCCATGGGCTTGGGGTCGGAGATCTTAATGGAGATGACCGGCTCGATATAATCTGGAAGGAAGGTTGGTACGAATGTCCAGAAGACCCCCAGAGTGGTCAGTGGAAGTTTAATAAGTTTCAGTTCTCGCCACAGGGAGGTGGGCAGATGCTGGTTTATGACGTGGACGGAGACGGTGACAATGACATCGTGACGAGCCTGTGGGCCCATGGATGGGGAATCGCCTGGTTCGAGAATGAGATGAGTGGCGGAGGGGTTTCCCTGAAAAAACACGTTATTATGCCCTCGGAAGCCAAGCCGGGAGCTGGAGGAGTCGCCTTTTCTCAACACCACTCCATGGCGCTTGGGGACTTTAATGCCGACGGCCTCACGGATTTCGTCACGGGTAAGCGCTGGTGGGCTCATGGCGGTGGAGACCCCGGAGCGGATCAGCCTTCGGTTCTTTACTGGTTCGAATTGAGGAGAAGTGAAAAACATGGGGTGGAATTTATCCCGCACCTCCTCGACACGGATTCGGGAGTAGGAACCCAAGTTGCAGTAGGCGATCTCGATGGGGACGACAAAACCGATATCGGGGTCGGGAATAAGAAGGGAGTTTACATTTTCCGAACCCGCTAGCTCAGGGCTCCGGGGCGCTTCTTTGCGGGCGCGAGGCTTGGCTAGAGCGGGATGCTGCAGATAATTCGCGGCAAACCACTAGTTGCCGGTGCGGATAACGCTTAACGGGAACACGGATGTGGGATTGCCTCTGGTCAGGTAGACGCCTTAGGATGATTTGTCATTGAGTCATTCCTAAGCCCATGAGCTATTTCAAAAGTTGCAAAGTCCTGAGGGGTGTTAGTGCCCTGCTTTTTTCCGCGGGGATAACGATTATCTCCGCTGAGCCCGGTGATACAATCTACCAGCGAGGATTCCTTAGTATCGAGGAGGCCCATAAATCTATCGAATTACCCGATGGCTATTCCCTCGAACTCGTCCTCAGTGACCCGAATATTGAGGAGCCCGTGGCCTGTGCGTTTGATGGAAATGGCGTTCTCTACGTGGTGGAAATGCGGACCTACATGCAGACCGCTGATGCGACGGGTGAACAGGAACCTAGAAGTAGAATTTCACGACATGAGGACACAGATGGCGATGGGGTCTATGACAAGCACAGTATCTTTATTGATAACCTTCTTCTACCCCGGGCGGTTCTACCCCTCGATGATCGGGTGATGGTGCACGTAACCAACACCCTTGACCTTTGGAACTACCGGGACACCGATGGAGATGGAGTCGCCGATGAAAAAGAGAAGATCTATGACGGGGGACGACGGGGAGGCAACATGGAACATCAGCCCAGTGGGCTGATCTGGGGACTCGATAACTGGATTTACATTACCTACGAAAATCGGCGCTACCGTTATACCAACGGCAAATTGGAGGTGGAGCGTATCCCCCGTGGGGGGGGACAGTGGGGGCTGACCCAGGATAACTGGGGTCGGCTCTACTATTCCACGGCGGGAGGAGAGAATCCTGCATTCTTTTTCCAGCAGCCTCCGGTTTACGGGATGCTTGATCTGCCGGGACAAACGGCCCGCGATTTCCGCCGTGTGTTTCCGATTGCGGAGATTCCCGATGTGCAGGGCGGTCGTGGTCGGGTTGGTTCCAATGGGGGCCTCAACAATATGACTGGATGTGCGGGTCAGGGAATCTTCCGTGGAGATCGCCTTCCTGAGGATATCAGGGGGGATTTGATCATTCCTGAGCCAGTAGGGCGCTTGATTCGACGAGCTTCTCTCGAGAGAAAGGATGCGAAAACCGTGCTGACTAACGCCTATCCTGGGTCCGAGTTTATCCGGACCCGTGATGCCAATTTCCGGCCGTTGTGGGCCGAAACTGCCCCGGACGGCCGGATGCTACTTGTCGATATGCACCGGGGTATTATCCAGCAGGGGAACTGGACGCGTCCGGGCAGCTATTTGCGGGGCGTGATCGACAAGTGGGGGCTCGACAAGAATATAGGCAAGGGACGGATTTATCGTCTGGTCCACAGGGATTTCAAACCGGGCCCACAGCCCCGGATGTTGGACGAGACCACTGCCGAGCTGGTGAAGCACCTCTCTCACCCTAATGGCTGGTGGAGGGATACCGCCAAGAAGTTGATCATTCTACGCAAGGATCGCGATTCCGTCATTCCTGCGCTGAAAGAGCTTGTGTTCAAAGGTAAGACGGAACTTGGTCGGGCAAATGCTCTGTGGACGCTAGAGGGAATTGGAACGGTAGAGGCGGCCACTGTTGCCTCAGCGCTGGGCGATGATTCCACCATGGTGAGGGTTCAGGCGCTCAGAGTTGGCGAAGCGCTGATGGGAGAGGGCGACCAGACGGTCGTCTCCTCCATCCTGCAACTGGGAGAATTGAGCGGGAGCCCCAATGCTGAGGTGGCAACTCAGCTCATCAATTCCATTGTCCTGAGCGGGACGCAGAACGAGGACCTGCTGGCGCTTGCAGATGAGGTCGCCAGGTCCTTCGAGGGAAACGATGCCGTCAAGGCGGTGGTTAGCAAGAGCGCGAGCATGCGAGCCCAAGCCCGGGCTGCGGCTGAGGCACGCAGGAAAAATGCGCAGCTGGCCCGCTCCATGGAGAAGGGTAAAGAGATCTTCAGCCAGCTGTGTTATACCTGTCATGGTCCGGATGGAAAGGGGACGCCAGTGCCTGATGGTAAGCCAGGGCAACTCCTGGCGCCTTCGATGGTTCAGGCTCCACGTATAATCGGGAGCGGAAGTACGATGATTCGCACTATCCTGCACGGTCTCACCGGACCACTCGATGGAAAGACCTACCCTGGTCTTATGGCCCCTATGAATTCACAGGATGACCAGTGGATCGCTGATGTCGCTACCTATGTGCGAAATAGCTTTGGGAACAAGGCAGCTCCAATCACAAAGGATTTTGTGGCAGCTATTCGGGAGGAGAACAAGGGTCGCACCACACCATTTACGCTTCCAGAACTGGAAGCGCTCGATCCGCCTATGCTTGTCAATCGCGGGGACTGGACTCTTACTGCAAGCAACGGGGCTGATGGCTGCAAAAATGCAATCGATAGTGACGGGAGCAGTCGATGGACCTCGGGGAGGACTCAGAGGGGTGGAGAGTGGTTCCAGATAGAGCTGCCAGAGGTATCCAAGGTAAGCGAGATCATCCTGGATTCGGCGCCTTCAACCGACGATTACCCGAGAGAGTATGAGGTTGTGGTAATGGCGAACAATGAATGGAGCAAGGTTCTGGCCAAGGGAAGGGGCGACGGTCCTGTCACCGTGATCGGTCTTCCACTCGTGAACACCAAGATTATCCGGATCACTCAGAAGGGCCGTGCGAACGGCAAGCACTGGTCGATTCACGATCTGCAGATCAAGGGGAAGAAGCTGTAAATCTGGAAGACTGAAAATTCTAAAGGCCATCCCTGTAGGGATGGCCTCTTGGTCCAAGGGGTGGAAATCCAAATGATGACGACCTACCGTTTTGGATAATCCTGATTTTCGTCGAGGTCTGCATCAGTGATCTGATCGGAGGGAACCCCTTCAGCGGGAACCTCTGCCTTCGCGCACCAGGTAATCGCATTCAGGACGATACGACGGAAGTCGTCGTGGCCCCAGTTACGGTGGAAATGTCCTCCTGTGAATCCAAAACCTCGACCGCCGTCGGGACGTTCGTAGGCCCATGCCAGATGTTGTATTTCTCCTCGCTCGAGGGCGGCCTTCACATGTTGATTGCCGGAGTGAAACCCATTTCTCCTTTTCATCGTACTGGCAGGGGGATGGGCAGAGAGAATAGGGGTCACCCCTTTCATGTTCTCCTGAAAGCGCATGTGAAAATACCATTCATCACGAATCTTGAATGGCTTCACCCCACGGGTGATGGGGTGCTCTGGGAGCTCCTTGAAATCCGCATCCCAATGGGGGTTAACTGACCAGTTTCCTTCGAAGTAGCCCCCGATCCAGTCGAGAAACTTTTCACCCGATTTGCCCTTCGGCACCTCAACTCCATAATGGAGGCAGACGAGGCCGCAACCGTCCTTGAGCTTCACATCGAGGCCCTCCAGGTGCTGGTTTGCCATATGTCGGCCTCCACCATCGCAATAGAAAATGATACAGTCGGCATCCTCTAGCTCGGTGGCATTGGCGGGCCATCCTTTGGCGAGATGGACCTCCGCCTCAAGATTGTCACCCATATGCTTGTTCAGTTGATTGGCGAGCAGCAGGCATCCCGCCTTGTGCTCATGCTGGTCGTAACCATGGCTGCGGTGGCCAGCCATGAAGACTACCTTTTTTTTGCCATTGGGATCGGGGGATGCCTTCGCACCCTTGTCTCCGAGCAGGGCCGGACCGGTGAAGGCCAGCAGAAGAATGGCTAAAAGTGCAGCAGTTGCAGTTTTCATGGCTAATCCTCATCAAATCCTATCGGGAAGCAGATTGCAACCTGTCCATGAATTCCGAGGGAATAACCCGACATGTCCCGGTCAGTGCTAGCGAAACAGCGACCTCGATCCGTGGGCACAGCCCTTTCAAGGTCCCTACTTAACCCTCATGACTCCCTTCATGATCCGCCAATGTCCGGGAAAGGTGCAGACGAAGTCATATTGCCCCGGTTGGTCCGGAGATATGAATTCGAGGGCTTCGGTCTCTCCGGGAAAAACAAGCCCGGTTGCGGCTATGACCTCGGGAATGTCTGGGACGTAGCCCAGTTTCACTGCAGTTGGATGGTCTGCCAGCATCTGATCCGCTGCGGTTCCTATTTTCTCGAGAGAGCCCGGCTTGCCAATGACGATGTTATGGGGCATGGAATCGGTATTTTCAAAAATCAGTCTGATTCGTTTCCCGGGAGGGGCGTCGAAGACTTTTCTGTCGAAAAGCATTTGTTCTCTTACGGATTTAAGTACTACCGTTATGGTCTCGGTTCCCTGTCTCGGGTCCTGACTTTGCTTGTCCGCTTCCTGAGACTCAATGCTCTTCTTGAGCACTTGTGCAAACTGGTCGCCTTTTTGTGCCCGCTCATCGAGGTGCCTGATGAGGGTCGTCTTGGCAGTTCCAGAAGCATTCTTGCCGAAGTATGAAGCGATGGAAAGGACCGTGCCCCCCAATCCTGACTCACTGGTTTCCTGCAGATAGATATCGTCGTACCAGGCCGTACCCGTTTGCCCGCCATAACCGCCATAGAGAGCATGAATAATAATTTCCGTTGCACTGCCAGAGTCAAAATCAACTGAATACTCTGTCCACCCTGTCGTGCCGCGGACGGCC
Organism: Roseibacillus sp.; assembly: GCA_002686085.1. Taxonomy (GTDB): domain Bacteria; phylum Verrucomicrobiota; class Verrucomicrobiia; order Verrucomicrobiales; family Akkermansiaceae; genus Roseibacillus_B. Next base: position 173,328 of record NZAC01000002.1, read on the forward strand.
TTGGTCTTGTGTCCGACGCCATGGACATTGAACATGGATCCACTTCCTTTCACATTTTCAGTTCTGATCCATCCCCCAAGGCGGTAGCGGGTATTACGCTTCACCTTGATCGTAGCCGCCCATCCTGAATCTGAGCTCTGGTCGCTGGTGACCTTGAGGCACATGCTCCCTTTGCGACCTTCCTTGACGGCTGAGAAGGCTGCATTCCGGGATCCACCGTGAAAACGAGGTTCCCAGCCATCGGGCTGATCGCCCTGTATTGTTTCGATATCTCCGTTATGCAGGACGTCTCTAGGGCCCTTGGTTTCCTTGGGCCTGATAGTATCAAGGGCACTTTTTACAAAGGATCCACCGTGTCGGCGAGCGGCCACCTGGAAGGCGTCATGGAGAACAGGGTCATTCATGATAACAGCCGGATCTGCGCTGATGAGTCCAACGAGAGCTGTGCCAATGGAATCCGAGTTTCCGACGCTTGCAAAGGCAAGGAGGAGATCCAGAAGGACTCTTGGTTCCCTGATGGTGATTTTTCCATTGGAGATGAACATCTTGGCCAGTGTGTCATCGAGGGGTGCGTTGCGGAGCGCGGCCCTCCTCAGGCCCGCATTTTTCGAGGAGAGGGCCGCCTTAATCGTCTCGAGGTCGAGGGATCCATTGCCGGCCTTGGCGTAGAACTCGTGGATATTGCTCACGTTTTCGATACTCGTTCCCTTTTCGACTGCTGCTCGCTGAGCCTCCATTCGCCAGAACATGTTACTGCTCGCGAAATCAGCCTTGTAGGGATCATTGGAAGAGCCCTTGGGATAGACCCTGTAAATTCGTCCATGCTGCTTATCCCGGTGGGGAGTGACATAGGCGTTGCCCTTTCCCCGTTTGGCGTCCAACCCGGAGGACCCCTTATTAGGGGTCGGGTTGTGCTGGATCACAATATTATACCAGTCACAGATCCAGAGCGCTCCATCGGGGCCAACTTCGGCGCAAACCGGTCCGGACCAAGCATCAGCAGAATTATAAATGTTATTGGGTTGCTGTTGTAATTCAAAGCCAGCGCCCTTCGCGTGGCGGGCCCACTGCCCAACGAGTTTTCCAGTCGGTGCACAGATGAAGGCCATGTTGTTCCAGTAGATTTCGGGAAACCGCCGGGAGGTGTAGAAGGCGTGCCCCGCAGCGGCGGTATAGCGGTGGTGGGCGTCGACTTGGCGAATATCCGTAGAACTCGGAAAGAAGAGAGGGTTGTCATCTGCTCGCGGAGTCCGTGGTTGACTGAGCCCGGCCTGTTCGTAGTGCCGCCGGGGAAAGGTGAGATAAAAGCTTGGATTTGCGTTCGCGGTGGAGCCGTGAATGTCAAATTCCTCCGAGAAACCCAGACCCCATGTGTTGTTGGTAGTGTTCTGCAGAAATTCCATCGCACTCGCATCCGGCTTGAATCGAAAGACTCCGGTGCCGAACCCATGAGTTTTTCCACCTACCTCTCCTCCGAATCCCGAATACCCCGTCGTGGCCCAGATCCAGTTGTCTACCCCGTAGCGGAAGTTGGAGGTTCCGGCGTGGGTGTCACCTGTGCGGATACCGGTGAAAAGGACTTTCCGTAGATCAGCCACGTCATCTCCGTCGGTGTCCTTGAGGAAAAGAACATCTGAACCATTCGTACAGATGACTCCACCGTTTGCGAAGACCATGGTGGTGGGAATCGAAAGCTTATCGGCAAAAACTGTGAACTTGTCAGCCCGTCCATCCCCGTCGGTATCCTCACAGATCTTGATGCGATCATTTCCGACGTTTCCTGCCTGTAGGTTGTTCGGGTAATCGATGGTTTCCACAACGAATGCCCGACCCTTGTGATCCCACGCGATATAAATTGGGTTAACGATGTCAGGTTCGGATGCAAACAGGGACAATTCAAATCCCGGAGGGACCTGAGCAAGCTTGATGGATTCCTCCGGGGAGAAGGGCTTGGGAACCTTGGTGACTAGCTTGCGCTTGATATAGCCAGGTAGCTGGACGTCGATCATTTCAAACTCTGGTAGTTTGAGAGCGGCAAGCTTACCCCGGGCTTCGTCACCCACTGCCCAGTAAACTGCGCGCTTGAGAAGGTCGTGAAAGTTGGGCTGGTCCCAGACACGGTGGTCGTGCCCGGAAGCGGTATAGAAGACGCGGCCCCTGCCCTGAGTTCTGATCCACGTCCATGGTTCTCCGTCCCTCTCCTGAAGGATGGTTCGATCGGAAGCGTGGCGTTCATGAACATAGGTTTCGTCCCAGGCGGTGAAGCCCTCATAACCCCTCGTCACCTCATGGGTTGAGTTGGTCGTCTGGGGGGAGAACTCGGCGCCGCCATGGGATTTGAAGACACCTCCGACCAGTTTGACGAAGGCCTCGGATTTCCCGTAGCACGCCGAAGCTGAGTGGATGGGGAGAAACCCACCCCCATTTTCGACAAAATCGACAAGGGCCTTTTCTTGTGCGGGGGGCATTGGCCCGCGCTGGGCCCAGTTGCCATACATCAGGACCGCATCAAATTGGGCCAAAGTCCGGGGGTGGAGGGCCTCCGAAGGCTCCTCGAGGTAGGTCAGGTTAATTCCATCATCACCAAGGTGCTTTTTCAGCACGCGATAGCGAGTGATGGGATCATGTCCGGGGTGATTCTTTGTAGGAGCGCCAAAAAATAGCACTTCGAGGCGGCGGGCGTCCTCTCGTGGTGAAATCAGCGGGGCCGCAAAGGCGGCCACTGCAAGCGCGATGGTCAGGATAAGAGGCGTGTGTTTCATGGGAAATGATTCAGTATTCGAGCGAAGATATTTGGTTGGATCAGCGAGATCAGCTTGCGTATCAGCTTCATGTTAGGCTCTGGCCCTGCGCCTGTCTTTGGCATTTTCTTGATCAGTCGTGCCGAAAAAACACAAAATTGAGGCTGTCCCAGATGTGCCTCTGGCACAAGAAAATCAAAGGAGCATTAACCAACGAAATTAATCTCCGGGGTTTAGGAACTCTACACACATCGCGTTGGCGATGTTCACTTCGTTATCGGTTTCCTTCAATGTGCCATCGCTCCTGATCTGGAAGACGGGCACGTTGCCTGATTTTTGTCCCGCAACAAGCAACCAGCGACCTTCCGGGTCTACGCCGATATTCCGGGGAATCTCGACCTTTGCCGGGACGGTCTGAATTCTCTCGATCTGGCCCTCCTCAAGAACCTTGAATACGGAGATGGAATCCCGGTTCTCCCCCTTGACGTCGCGGTTGGCAGCATAAAGAAATTTTCCACTCGGGTGCACCCTGATCTCAGAGCAGCTCATTCCTTCGGATTTGCTGTTTGCGGGGAGGCAACTGACTACCTGTTTGGACGCGCCGAGAAGCCCATTTTCAGGGTTCCGGTCGTATACCGCGACGGTCAGGTGTAATTCGGTGAGGACGTAGGCCTGCCGTCCGTCCTTGCCGAATTTCATATGGCGTGGTCCGGCACCGGCTTTGGTGCGTGCAGATCCTGCCCTCTTGAGGGTGGCTTTTGCGGCATCCAGATTGTAAATGACTACTTGGTCGATTCCCAGGTCCGGGGAGTAGGCGAATTTATTATCAGGACCAGGGTAGATGGAGTGTGCGTGTGGCCCTTTCTGGCGCCTGAGGTTGACACTGGACCCTTCGTGCTGGTGAGCCGATGCTGATTTCACAAGAGATCCGTCCTCGTCGATTTTCAGGGCAGCCACGCTGCCACTTCCGTAATTCGCGACCATGAGGCATGTTCCTGTTCGGTCCACGGAAACGTGGCAGGGTCCTGAGCCCTCAGAGGGTTGAAGATTTATGGGGTTGAGCATGTAGTCCTTTCCGATTTGAAAGGCAGCTACCTGGTTTCTGTCTCCTCTTGCGGTAGAGTAGAGGTATTTTCCGTTGGGATGGAGAGCAAGGAAGCCGGCTCCGGAAATTTCGGCTGCCAGCTTTGGCTTTGTGAGTCTGCCTGTCTCGGAATCAAGATCACAGAGGTAGATGCCTTTGCTCAGTCCTCTTCCCTGAGTTCCAAGGTAAACTTTCATGGTGCCTGCCTGAGTCAGGAGCGGGGAGAAAAAGAGGAGGCTGACGAGGAACCTGAAAAGAGTGAGTCTCATGGCGGGTCATTGATGTAAAATCATGGAGCCTCTGCAAGCCTTGGATGAAACGAAGGACTTATGGATGAGAAAGAGGGGTGTTTCCCACAGGGAATCTTACTTTGCCTGCACGGGATATGCTGGAACGCTGTTCTTGCGGTAGGGGACCGGAGAAGATACGAATTCACGCAATGCGTTTTATCTTCTGTTTCCTGGTCGTGGTCTCCGTGCTTGAGGCTGCGCCGGTGGTGCCGGCAAAGGAGAGTAAGGCGTTTCGTGAGATTATGGCTGCGATCGCGGACCCAGTGGAGGATGCGGTGCACCAGAAGGTGAAATTTCGCATCAATCACATCATGATGGAAAAGGACTGGGCGTTTGTTGATGCGCTTCCGCTGACCGCAGAGGGCAAGAGGATTGATTATGCAGGTACCATGTTTGAGGAATGGATCGAGGAGGCTGATGAAGTTCTCTGGGTGCTTCTACGCTATAAGAGAGGCCGTTGGTACATCGTGGAGAAAGAGTTTTTCACGACCGAGGCAACCTGGATCGACTGGCCTCAATATTTTCGGGCTCCAAGCGGGATCTTCCCAAAGCGTAAGTTCAACTAGACGATCTTTTCCGGGGTAACCGCGAGTCCTCCGACCTCTATCTGAATACTATGAAACATTACACACTCCTTATCATTTCCATGGCTCTGGGCTCCTCGCTTCTCTGGGCGGAGCGTCCCAAGATAGGATCAGTCATCCGGCATGACCCGGACTTTGACAAACTCATTGCGAAAGATGCCGAGATCGAGGTTCTGGCCTCTGGTTTTGTCTGGTCCGAGGGGCCTGTCTGGGACAGGAAGAAAAACCGCCTCCTCTGGTCTGACGTTCCTGCGAACACGATTTACCAATGGTCAGAGGATAAGGAGGGTCATTCTGTGTTTATGACGCCATCCGGATATACGGGAGTGACAGCGGGATATCCGGAGCCGGGTTCAAACGGGTTGTCCTTTGACGCCAAGGGTCGACTTGTTTCCTGTGAACATGGGGACAGGAGAGTTGCGATGCTGACCCCGGAAGGGGGAAAAGTAACCCTCGCCGACCACTATGACGGGAAGAGATTCAATAGTCCGAACGATCTGGCGATTCATTCCAATGGAGCCATTTATTTTACAGACCCACCCTACGGTCTTCCGCGCAGAGAGAAGGATCCCCGCCGCGAAACTGACTGGTTTGGCGTCTACCGCATTGAAACAAATGGCGAGGTGAGCCTTCTCACCAAGGAGTGTGACCGCCCTAACGGGATCGCGCTTTCACCCGACGAAAAGAAGCTTTATGTCGCTCAGTCCCATGGACCGAAGCCCTACATCTTCTCATGGGACATCAAGGCAGATGGAACCCTCGGTCCCCAGAAGGTCCTGTTTGACTGCTCGACGTTGGCCCGGAAGTATCCAGGAGCTCCCGATGGAATGAAAGTAGATAAGGACGGGATAATCTGGACGACTGGTCCGGGTGGGGTGCTCGTGATTTCTCCAGAGGGGAAACTCCTCGGACATATCCTTACTGGTCAGCGCACCGCAAACTGTAACTGGGGTGATGATGGGTCGACCCTCTACATGACGGCCGATTTTCATGTCTGCCGGATCAAGACCCTTACAAAGGGAGCAGGCTGGTAGGGGCTACAAAGTCTTTCCTACTTCATGGCGAGAACACCATTGCTCATGGAGCATTTGGGNTCTACAGACTTTAGATTCTCGAGAATTTCGGTTCTGAATTTCTCGACAAGGCCTTGTCGGATGTTGTCGCCCTGATCGGAGAAGGGAGGAGCGTCCTCGCGGTAATCGGTCTGAAGCAGGATCCAAACGGTAAATAATCTGATGGTCCGCGTGGGGCCTCAGCTCAGGACCTCCTCGACGACTCGAGCCTTTTCAACTCCGGTGAGACGAAAGTCCAGTCCCTGGAAGCGGTAGGTGAGTCGTTCATGGTTAATTCCAAGCTGCCGCAGCATGGTGGCATGAAGGTCATGGACAGAGACGTGATCCTTGGCGACCGCGTAACCAAGTTCATCCGTTTCGCCCCAGCTCGCACCGCCCTTGATCCCGGCGCCGGCCATCCAGATTGAGAAGGCCTGAATATGGTGATCTCGTCCACTGCCTTGCGCCATGGGGGTCCGTCCAAACTCTCCTCCCCAGATAATGAGGGTATCTTCGAGTAGTCCACGCTCCTTGAGGTCCTTGACCAAGGCGGCGGTGGCCTTGTCAATGTGACCGGCAACGGTATTGATTGCGCCCTTGACGTTGCCATGGTGGTCCCAGCCGCGGTGATACAACTGGATAAAGCGAACCCCACGCTCGGCAAGGCGGCGCGCGACAAGGCAGTTGGAGGCGAAGGATCCGTCTCCCGGCTTGGCGCCGTAGAGGTCAAAAACATGCTTGGGCTCCTTGGACACGTCGACCAGATCTGGAACCGAAGCTTGCATCTTGAAGGCCATTTCATACTGGGCGATCCGAGTAGCAATCTCGGGGTCATTCTGCCTCTGGCTCAGCAGGTCGTTCAGCCCGTTAATGGTGTTAAGGAGGTCTCCCTGGTTGTCTCGTGATACCCCTGCAGGATTGTTGACGTAGTGAACCGGATCCCCCTTTGAGTTGAATTTGACACCTTGGAATCGAGAGGGAAGAAATCCACTGTGCCACTGGCGGGCAGCGATGGGCTGATCCTGCCCCCCTCCGGAGGAGGTCATCACCACAAACCCGGGAAGTTCATCGGTGTCTGCTCCGAGTCCATACAGCAGCCAGGACCCCATTGAAGGGCGGCCCGGAATGACCGAGCCAGTGTTCATGAAGGTGTGAGCTGGGTCGTGGTTGATTTGCTCAGTGGACATCGAGTTGATTACTGCGATGTCGTCTGCGATCGAACCAATATTGGGAAAGGCGGAGGACATCAGTCTCCCGCACTCCCCATAGGGTTTAAATTCATGTTGGGGGCCGAGGCACTTGAGCTTGTTTCGACTTCCTTGAAGCTGTGCGAGCTGCTGTCCCTTGGTGAAGGACTCCGGCATTGGCTGTCCATTGAGGCGAGCCAGTTCTGGTTTATGATCCAGAGTTTCGAGGTGAGAGGGTCCACCTGCCATACAGAGATGAATGACCCGCTTGGCTTTTGGTGCGAAATGCAGTTTTTCATCGAGGATGCCCTTCCACTGGGGGGCGCCCTGTGACTCCTGACTCATTAGATAGGCGAGTGCAGCACTGCCCACTGAGTAGGATGAGCCCTTGAGAAAGGTCCGCCTGTTAATCGCATTGATCAGCTGTTCGTTCATGATTGAGAGTTATGGGAGTTCTCCAGATTAGTACCTCGTAATGGTCTCGTGCAGATTGAGGAGAGCTCTGGTGACCGAGGTGAAGGCCGCGAGATCCATGGGGTTGGCTTCCCTTCCTGCCGGGTGGAGCCCAACTTTCAGAAGTGCATTCGCTTCCTGAGGGCTTTGGATGTAGCGCTTGAGCTGCCTATCGTAGAGATCCTTCAGGAGTTTGTGTTCTTCCGGATGAGGCTTGCGTTGGAGGAGTGCCTGAAAGCCAAGCTCCAGCCTCTCATCGAACGGTCGGCTGTCCCCTGTAAGCTTCTCCGCGAGAACCCGCGCGGCCTCAACGAAGGTGGGATCATTGAGAAGGTTAAGAGCCTGTTGCGGGGTATTCGAACTCTCACGACTTGCGGTGCACTCTTCCCTGGGGGGCGCATCAAATGCGACGAGCATAGGATGCAGGAAGCTTCTCTGCCAATGCATGTAAACTCCGCGGCGATACTGATTCTGGTCATTATCCTGTTTGTAGGTTCGCTTGGGAAAGTTCAGTTCCCGATAGTAGCCTGCCGGCTGGTAGGGACGGGCACTTGCACCACCTATCACCGGATTAAGGAGGCCCGAGACTGCAAGGGCATTATCGCGGATGAACTCAGCAGGCAGTCGGCGCGCATTCTGTCTCGCGTAGAGCTTATTGTAGGGATCCGAGCCAGTCAGATCCCGGGAGGCATTGGAGGATTGCTGGTAGGTTTCCGACGTAAGAATCAGTTTGACGAGATACTTGATGTCCCAATCACTCTCCATGAATTCTACGGCGAGCCAGTCAAGGAGCTCAGGATGCGTAGGCCATTGACCCTGGTTGCCGAGATCCTGCAGGTCCCGGGACAGACCAGTTCCTAGAAAAAGAGCCCATACCCGGTTGACGAAGGCCCGGGCGGTGAGAGGATTATCTTTCGACGCGATCCACTGGGCGAGGTCAAGACGTGTCAGCCGATCCCCGCTGGATTTGGATTTTTGCTTACCACTGGCAAGGAAAGCTGGGAGCGCGGGTTCAACGACCGGCCCCGATCGATCCGTCCAGTCTCCTCTGGGCAGGATCCTTATCTCACGAGGATTGGTCGAGAGTGTCACGAGGGTCATGCGGGTAGAGCCCATAGCCCCTTTTGCCTGCTGGTCCAGTTTGGCAATCTTGTCCCGGACCGGTTGAAGAGAAGGCGCAACCGTTCGGAAGTAATTAAGCAATGGCTCACGAATACTGGCGCCGAGCTTTTTACTCCCTACGGCAAGCAACTGCTTCCTAAGGTTATCTGGAATGCCCGCGAGTGCGGCACTGGCATCACTGGTCGTTCGTCCTGCCAGATCCCACAGGACGGTTCCTCCGTGTTGAGTGTAGGCTAGTTGGGTGATTTTTGTTCCGGCAGGAAGACCGACTTTTTCGGCAGATACCTCGAGCCGAACCCACTCTCCTAACGCAGGAAGGTCACCACCCCGGTGGTGGTCTGGTCCACTACTTCCCTTGCCGTAGGGAATGAGATCTTCACCCCACCACACTCGGTGCTCCCAAGAGTTGTTTGCATTAAACTGGAGCATGATCTGGCGTGGAGGATTCTTGGGGTCGAGCCAGACATGGGCAAACAGCCGTTCCCCATTACCAAGGCTGACTGGTTTGCTACTGGCGTCTACAATGTGTTGAACGAGACCATTGCTTGTCTGTTGCCGAGCGATCTTACCAGAATGCACGTTGTCGGTGACTGTCTGGACTTTTTCGAGGGGAAGCTCGTTGTCGTCAAGGATGGTCAGATCCTTTGGCTTGCTGGCTGAAATTTTCGCCCGCAAACCATTCAACCATGTGAGAAACTCTTTTTCCAAGCCGGGTCCTGTTACTTCCAGTTCTTTTTCGAGGAGTCGCTTTTCCTTCTCGATCCGGGTCAACTCATTCGTGTCCTTGGGATCGGGGACGTCGAGGGCCGGCCCCCACTTGTCCAGTTTGAAGCCTGGGTAGTTCTTTATATCCGCACCGGCATTGTAGCGGCCATCCCCATTATAGGCACCCTTCTCATAGATGTCGGAGAAGAAGGCTTCCATGGAATAGAAGTCCTTGGCGGTAAAAGGATCAAATTTGTGATCATGGCACTCGGAGCACCCCATTGTTGAACCGAGGAAAGCGACAGAGGTCGTCCTCACTCTCTCGGCATAATATTTGGCGATGTATTCGGCATCCTGAATTCCCCCTTCCTCGGAGAGCTGGTTCACTCTGTTGAAGCCGGTGGCAACGTATTGCTCAGTCGAGGGCTTCTCGAGAAGGTCCCCCGCGAGCTGCTCTACAATAAAGGTATCATAGGGCTTATTGCTATTGAAGGCGCGGATGACATAGTCCCGGTAGGGCGTCATACTCCAAGTCTTGTCACTATGGTAACCATGGCTATCGGCGTATCGTGCGAGGTCGAGCCACATGACTGCCATCCGCTCTCCAAAATGAGGAGAGGAGAGAAAGTGGTCGATGTAGGATTGAGCATTTGATTTCTCGATTTCCTCGAAAGATGCCGGAAGCCCCGTAAGGTCGAAGGAAATCCTTTTTCTCAGAGTGTCCATGTCCGCCCGCGGAGACAGCTTGCGGCTGGTCTCAGGCATTCCCGCAAGAATAAAGTTATCGATAGGGTGAGTGGCTCCCACCTTGGGAACTTCTGGTCTTTTGGGAACTATGTAGGCCCAATGCGGTTCATACTCCGCGCCCTGTTCTACCCATTCAGACAGGATCTTTTTCTGAGCGGAGGTGAGCACCCTATGAGATTCGGGAGGAGGCATGATTTCCTCGGTGTCCTCTGTGTAGATCCGATGAATGATTTCTGATTCTTCGGGATCGCCAGGAACGAATGCTTTCGAGGCCAAGGCATCTGCCCTGACGTCCAGTCTGAGCTTGGCTTCGCGGGCATTTTTGTCCGGGCCGTGACACGAGAAACAGTTTTCAGCCAGAATAGGTCGGACGTCTCTGTTGTAGGACAGGGGAGCTGCCACCGCGGGCAGAGAGGCGAAGAGAGTAAGCGCAGTGATGGTTAGGCGCATAGCGCCTCTTAAGTAACGAGGGCCGTGAGAGTTCGCAAGAACTGGGTTTTCCCAGCTGGTCCTGTTTTCGTGGGATTGCTGCCGATTACGTGGCCAATACGGGCACATTTGGCAATTCGCCTAGCTCAAAACTCCCTGCACGACTTTTGCGGGTTCTACCCCGGTAAGCCGCATATCCAATCCCTGAAACTTCACGGAGAACCGATTATGATCAATCCCCAGCAGATGAAGCATGGTGGCATGCAGGTCACGGACATGCACTATATCCTGCACGGAGGCATATCCAAGTTCGTCGGTTTCCCCATACGCTGTCCCGCCTTGGATCCCCCCGCCGGCCAACCACATTGAAAATCCTTTCATATGGTGATCCCGCCCGGCCCCACCTTTTCCCTGAAACATCGGGGTCCTTCCGAACTCTCCACCCCAGACGATAAGGGTTTCGTCCAGCATCCCGCGCTGTTGCAGGTCGGTCAGCAGTGCCCACGTTGGCTTATCGGTGAGCCCGCAGCAGGTATTCATGTATTTCACCAGACCGCCATGATGATCCCATCCCCGGTGATAGAGCTGAATGAAACGGACTCCCTTTTCTGCCAGTCTGCGAGCCAGAAGGCAATTTGATGCGAAAGAGCCATCACCCGGCTTAGCGCCATACATGTCGAGAACATGCTGTGGTTCGTCTGAAACGTCTGTGAGCTCCGGAACACTGGCCTGCATACGGAAAGCCATTTCGTAGGCCGCAATACGGGCCTTGATTTCAGGGTTGTCGACCATTTCGTTGCGTCGACTGTCCAGTTGCTGAATAGACTGAACGAGAGCCTTTTGATGTTTCTCGGATATGCCCGCAGGACGGGTGACATAATGGACCGGGTCTCCGGTGCTGTTGAATTCTACACCTTGATGGCGACTGGGGAGAAAACCCGTGCCCCATTGCCGGGCGGCAATGGGCTGGGGGTTACGACCACCTACGCTTGACATGACAACGAACCCGGGAAGGTCTTCGCTGTCGCTACCGAGACCGTAGTTGATCCATGCTCCCATGGAGGGGCGTCCACTGATGGCAGATCCGGTGTTCATGAAAGTGTGGGCTGGGTCATGGTTGATCTGCTCGGTGAGCATGGATTTCACCACACAGATCTTGTCAGCCATCTTTCGATGATATGGAAGAAAGTCGGAAATAAACTGCCCTTTGCCAAACTCCTGAAACTTTGTGAGGTGGCCCTGTACCTTGAGTTGCTGGCCCTGCAGTTGGGCGATCGGCTGGCCCTTGGTAAAGGATTCAGGCATGGGCTTGCCATTGAGTTCATCCAGCTTTGGCTTGTAATCAAAGGTTTCCAGATGTGAAGGGCCTCCGGCCATGGTCAGGAAAATCACTCTTTTGATCTTGGCATCATGGTGCGGCAGCCCTGCGATTCCATCGTAGGATGTATCAATCGCATTTCCCAGAGCATCACGACCAAGCAGGGAGAGGAGGGCGGCAGATCCGAGTCCGAAACCTGTCGANCCAAGAAATGATCGGCGATTCANGTAGTTTCCCAGTCTTTCAGTAGTTGTCATCAGCCTGTAGAGAGGAANGTGGAATTACTCAGTTCCGGGTGTAGGTTTCNGAGAGGTTCAGGATGGCTCGNGCTGCGGTAGTCCATACGGCATGCTGGACAGTATCGAGGCCCTCAGCAATCGGAGCTGTTCCAGTAGACACTAGTTCTTTTGCAGCAGCAGGGTTCGATTGAAATTCCTGCGTCGCCATGGATACCAGATGCTTCATGATATGACGTTCCTTCTCATCCGGTTTTCGCGAAAGGGCCTCACGGTAGATGAACTCAAGGCGGTCGTCGATGCTTGGCCCTCCTTCGGAAAGAATACGGGCGGAAAAAACGCGGGCAGCCTCTACGAAAGATGGGTCGTTGAGGAGGGTCATCGCGGCAATCGGGGTATTGGAACGGGGGCGCTCGGCGGTACACTCTTCACGAGTGGGAGCGTCAAAGGCGCGCAGCATGGGGTGGAGAAACTGTCGTTGCCAATGCACATAGACTCCGCGGCGCCACTGGCGGTCATCAGCATGATGAGCATATTTGCGTCCGGGGAAATTGAGGTGCTTGTAGTAGCCCAGTGGTTGGTAGGGCTTTGCACTGGCACCGCCGTAGCTCGTCCGCAGGAGGCCCGAGATTGCCAGTGCGTTATCACGGATAGTTTCCGCAGGGAGGCGGTAACGTGATTGCCGTGCCAACAGTCGGTTGTAGGGATCTCGTTCTCGCAGCTCCACGGTTGCAAGTGAGCTTTGCCTGTAGGTCCGGCTAGTGACGAGAAGTGCCATCATATGCTTAATGTCCCAACCGGACTGGTAGAATTCAACTGCGAGATTATCGAGGAGCTCGGGATGTACAGGGGCTTCTCCCTGCCCGCCGAAGTCATCAAGTCGCTTTGAAATGCCAGAACCAAATACGAGGTACCAGAATCGGTTGACCATGACGCGGGCAGTCAGGCCTCCCGTCCCGCTTGTTGGGTCCGTCAGCCAGTTTGCAAGGTCAAGCCGGTTCAAACGCCTTGATTTGACGGAGTGTCCGGGTTTCTCCAGAAAAGTGGGGAACGCAGGCTCCACCACCGGGCCACTCTCATCGAGCCAGTCTCCTCTCGGAAGAATACGAATCGTACGCGGCTTGGTTGCGACCGTAATCATCGTCTTCCGTTGCGCTTTTTTCAGCACGGCCAGTTCCGCCTTGAGGCTTTCCTGCTCCTCCTGACTAGCAAATGATTGAGAAGACAGTTTGCTCTCGAGCTCCGCGAGGCGCAAGCGCTCGCGCTTCGAGTGGACATCGATTTCAGGGGGCCGCCTCGTTGGCAGATTATTGGTTCCAACCCGGAAATGCTGAGCTTCGTCGATATCAGCAAAAAAGGCCCCCAGCGCGTAAAAGTCTCTGGCGGTGTAGGGGTCATACTTATGGTCATGACACTGGGCACAACCCACGGTTGCACCCATCCAGACATTGGAGAGGTTCCGAACCCGGTCCGCAAAGTAGATGGCTAGATATTCCTTGGCCTGAACTCCGCCCTCGTGTGAGGTCTGGAGAAGACGATTGTAGCCTGTGGCGATTTTCTGGTCGATTGTAGGGGATTCGAGAAGATCTCCTGCCAATTGCTCCCGGGTGAACTGATCGAAGGGCATATTGTCGTTGAATGCATCAATGACGTAGTCCCGGTAGGGAGAAATACTGTGATCCTGATCTCCATGATATCCGCAGGTATCTGCGTAGCGCACAAGGTCGAGCCAGTACATCGCCATGCGCTCACCAAAATGAGGAGAGGAGAGAAGATCCTGGACTGTCTTTTCCAGGCAGGAGGAGGGGTCATGCTTCCAGGCTTTCAGGAAGCGTTCGACTTCTTGCGGTGAGGGAGGAAGGCCAATCAGGTCAAAATGAAGGCGTCGGACGAGGGTCACAGGATCAGTGTCCGGAGCGGGTTTCAGCCCCTCACGGTCGAGACGGTCCACAATGAAGTTGTCAATCCAGTTTGCGGGCCAATCAGAAATCCGGGCCTCCGGGACAGGGTGCGTTTCTGGAGGCCGATAGGACCAGGGCTCGGCGTAGCCGCCTCCCTGTTTAATCCATTGGCGGAGGAGAGTTCTCTGCTCAGCGCTGAGCGCCTTGTTCGCGTCGGGTGGGGGCATGACTTCCTCCGGGTCATTGCTGAAAATGCGGTGAATGATCTCACTGTCATCTGGCCTGCCGGGAACGAGGGCATCACCAATGTCACCGCCCTTCAGCGCCCCCTCTTCTGTATCCAGCCGCAGTTTGCCCTTACGGTCGTGCTCGTCGGGGCCGTGACAGGCGAAACAGTGGTCCGACAGAATAGGGCGGATATCCCGGTTAAAATCGACCTCGGCGAAAAGTCCACCGGCCGAGAGGACAGCGGTGATCAGTTGAAGGGCCGGTGGGTTGCGGAACATCCATGCAAGGTTAGCTTCCTACCAGCGCGATGCAATGGAGGACTGACGAAAGAAGTCAGCTGACTGCTACCTTCAGGACCTTGACCCTACCCCAATCAGACTTTTCGATGTCCTTCTTTTCCTTGGGTTGCCCCGAGCTTCCCCCGAGATAAAGCCGGGTCCCGTCTTCATTCCAGACGGCCTTGCTTACTCGCATCTTCGTGTCAGTGGATGCGAGGAGTGAGCCGGTGGAAAGGTCGAAAATGGCCGTGTTCCATTGGCCCTTGAATAGCCTTCCGGCCATCGCAAAGATTTTTCCTCCGGGGTGAATCGCGACAGTTTCCATGAGGCCCTGCCCGATTTCACTATCGTTGGCACTCGCGACTCGCTGAGCGGCATCGCCCTGCCATTGCCAACGCTCCCATAATTGCTTGCCGTTTCCGGCAGCGGGATCGCGGGTGCTACCCATTCCCGCGAGCAGGACTTCGGAATCGTCCGGTGAAAACGCGAGTGAAAAAATGCCGCCGGTAAAATAGTGGCCCTTGATGATGCCCCAGCCGGTGAAATTCCCTGTCTCTATCCGGGCAACTTCCTTTGCAGTCTCAAGGCTCCAGATGCGGACTTCTCCCATGAGATTGCCTGCCGCGAGAAACCTTCCGTCATTGCTGAATGCCACGGATTCCACAGGTGGGATGTGAGCAAAGTGGTGAGCTTCTCTACCGGTAAGCACGTCGTAGACCCGGACCGATGGTTCTTTTTCAGAAGCAGGTTCGTATTTATAACCACCGCAGAGATATTGACCAGTAGTGGAGGCGATGAACCTGCCGTCCGGGGACATTGTACTCTGCCAGGACCAGAAGTCATGGGCCTTCACCTCGCGAGTCGTCTTCTTCGTTTCGGGATTAATCCAGAGTAGACGGCCATCGTAACCTGCAGAAACCAGCTCCCGGTTTGCCGGGGACCAGTTTACCCCGGAGGCGTAATTCTTATGTTCAGCAAGCTTCACCGGCTTACTCCACCGAATCTGTGGTAGAGAATAGATACCTCCGTCGAAGCACGCCGCGTAGAAGCGGTTGTCTTCACCCCGCGCCAGTGAAAGGCAGTGTGTGGGCAGCTTGAAGGAAGTGCTTTTGGCGATTTCGACTTTCACGCAAGCACCTCCCTGATTGGCTCTGATTGATCCTCCACGTAGTGAAAATTTGGGAGGGTGGGTATTTGGAACTCCCCGTGAGGGTCGATCCCAAGTGCGGAAAAGATTGTCGCGAAGAGGTTCTGCTCGTTGAAGGCCTCGCCAGCAACGTCAAATCCCAGCTTGTCCGTTGCTCCTACCACTGCCCCTTCGGCGATTCCGCTTCCAAACATGGACAGGCTCCAGGCGTTGGGATAGTGATCCCTGCCGCGTGCCGCGTTGAGCCAAGGGGTGCGTCCGAACTCACCCATTGCGATCACCAGGGTATCATCCAGCATGCCCCGGTCCTCGAGGTCACGGTGAAGCTGGTAGATAATATTGTCCAGGTCCGGAACGACCATCTGGTAAATCTCGTGGTTAAAGACATGGCAGTCCCATGGCATTCCATTGGCGACCATGACAAAGGGGGCTCCTTCTTCGACGAGGTTCCGAGCGAGGAGAGTGTGCTGACCGAAAGCGCCGGGCCCGTAGCGCTCCCGGTCTTTCTGTGGAAGGCGATCCAGATCAAACAGGTGGGCACAGCTCATGAGGCCCTTGACTCGCTCGTAGACAGCGTTGTGCGAGGAGGCGGCTTTACTCTTTGTATCGTTCTCGAACTTCTTGCTTAAGAACCTTCTTAGTTGTTCGCGAGCCTCGTGATCATCAGTTGTGATGGAATCAAGTTTGTCGACGTTCGGAATCCCAAACTCTCCGCCGGTTCGCACAGGAGAATACTCTGCGCCAAGCCATCCCGCCCAGTTTCCCGCCTTGAACCCCTTGAATTCATTTCCTTCCGGACAAGGGTCGAGGAGAATGAAGTTTGGAATCGGGCTATCCAGTTGTCCCAACTGCTGAGAGAGCACGGAGCCAAGAGTTGGACGGGTAAATGGAGGCCTGGGCGAGTGGCCCCTTTGAAGAAGATTGATGGCCTGCGTATGTTCGCGGGCGCTTGTTTTCATGGAGCGAATGACTGCGGTCTTGTGGGCGATGGACGCACATTTGGGCATGAGTTCGCTGAAGTGAATTCCGGGGATGGAAGTCGGGATGGATCCGAAAGGGCCGCTGGTCGTCGTGCCCGGTTTGGGGTCCCACGTTTCAAACTGACTGGGGCCACCGCACAGCCAGAGGAGGATGCACCGTTTTTGTGTTTTTTTTGCAGCCTCTGCAAAAGCAGGATTGGAAAACAGGCCCGCCCAGCTGAGCGAGGAAATGGCGCCTGCCGTCATTCCCTCGAGAAAACGCCTCCGGTGAAGGCCATGCTCCGGATTGCCACAATTCTGTCGGGCCCCGTTCATTAGTGATTCATGCGGAATTCTGCGCTGTTGAAGAGGGCCCAGAGGATTTGCTGGATCGCGGAAGGTTGGCGGTCTGCTCTTTGTGTGAGATAGGAAACAGTGTGAGCACGTTCTTCCTCGTCGGGAAGTCTTCCGAGGGTTGCGAGGAAGAGCTCCTCGGTGATAGCTTCGTTGTCTCCGCGTTCGTTGAGGAGGGCTGCGAGTGGAAGTTCCGTCGAACTGAGGATCTTTTCAACGACTTTTCCGTTTGCGGCAAACATGGCCTGCTGCACGGAAGGAGAGAAAGTCTCGGCGAAGATGTCAGGGTAGGTTTTCACAAATTCGTTCCGGTAGGTATTTTCCTGAGCGACGGTTCCATCCTCCCGAGCCTCGCCCCCAAGGGCCACCAGAATTGATCGATAGAGATGTTCAGCGGGAAGCGGCTTATCGATTCCCCGTGCAAAACTTTCCGGAGCGGGAGGGATTTCCGCCGGATGGTTCGTCGAGAGGGAGTATGCTTTGCTGTTTAGAATGGCCCGGCATGTCCTGCGGAGATTAAATCCATTTTCAGCGAAGTCATTGGCCAGCCAGTTGAGCAATAAGGGATGGCTTGGAGGGTGAGCCGAGTTCATCTTGTCTGCCGGATGCACGATTCCGCGCCCTATCAGTAGAGCCCAGAGGCGATTGACGATAGCTCTGGAGAAGGCGGGGTTATTGTCCAAGGCAAGGCGTGCGAGTTCCTTCCGGCGGGAGAATTTCGGGAGTGGGGCCTTTTCCACCTTCGTTGTAATCACTGGTTTGTCGCCTTTTTTCTTGGGTTTTGGAGGGTTAATCCAGTCTCCAGGAGGGCTTACGATGTAGTTTTTCAGATCGTCCTTGTCTCGGCGGCCCTCCGGCTCCACGACAGTTTGACCGGTTAGGAATACCAGTTCACTTTCACTACTCTCCCCCTCAAGGTTGGCGAACTTGTTATAGCCACCCGCAGCGCGTTCTCCGAGTCCTGGGCCGTCACTGGTGGTGACGTTGCGAGTGCGATCGAAAAAGGCGACCAGCCCCCAGTAATGCTTCTGCTCAATTTCTGGAGCCACCGGATGGTCATGACATTGGGCGCATTGAAGCTGCGTTCCAAACAGGGCAGACGCAGTGGTGGTTGCCATTTTTCCTGCATCATTGTCTTGCTCGTAAAGAAACCATGATGCGCCTTGTTCCTCGGGGCTTTCCGGGCGAGCCACAATAAAATCATAGCCTACCTTGTTCCAAGGGCGGTTGGTCTGGAAGACCCAGCGCAAGTAGGGCAGGAAGTGTTTTTCCCGGTCGGTCCGTTTTGCTCCTCCAGATCCTGATCGACCGAGAAGCACAGCGTTAAAGATTTCTGCGAAGTGGCGTGCGTGAGCAGTACTATTAAGTAAATCATCAACCAAGGCCTGTCGCCGGTCAGGCCGTGTATCTGCGAGGAAACGAGCACGCTCTTCTCTGGTGGGAATCCGTCCCAGCAGGTCAAGAGTGATCCGGCGTAGGAACGCTCCGTCATCAATGGAAGGAGAGGGCGAAAGATCTTGTTCGTCCCACTGTTTCCGGAGGAGAAAATCAATCGCCTGGTCAGGTGACAGGTTCGGTGGCAGTATTTCTACCAGATCCTCCGGAATGGGATCGTCGCTGGTGTTCTCCTGAGAGTGAAAGTGGGTGACCCATTCTCGCATGCGGCTGATTTCCGCCTGACTGAGCTGTCCTTTCGGGGGCATATGAGGATCAGCCCCGGGATGGAGTTGAGAGACTAGCCGGCTCTTTTCCGGCTCGCCCGGCACAAGGACCGGGCCGCCCTCTCCTCCTTCGAGAAGGCCCTTGAGCGAACGAAGGTCGAGGCCGCCTTTTTTCTTAGCCCCCCCGTGGCACTTGATGCAGTGCTCTTTCAGAAGCGGGGCAAGTTCATCGAACTGACCGGCCTCGCCAACCAAGGGCAGGAGCGCGAGGATCAGGTAGTTGATGGAGTGGAGTTTCAATGCTTGGCAACAATAGCGGGCCATTCGGACGGCGCAATCGCGTCTTCATGCGGCCAATGGAACCCTCTCCGGGAGCCACCCACTCATGCTAGGATGGGGCTGACAGGCTGAACCTGTTCAACGCCCGTCAGGCGCTGGTCAAGACCCTGATGCCGGACGGTGAAGCGGCTGTGATCGATACCCATACAGTGAAGAATGGTGGCATTGAGCTCGTTGAGATGCACAGGATTTTCTGTGATATTATAGCTGAAATCATCGGTTTCGCCGTAGGTCATTCCGGCCTTGATCCCTCCCCCGGCCATCCACATGCAGAAGTTGCGCGGGTGATGGTCTCTACCGTAGCTCTCCCGGGTCAGTTTTCCCTGACAGTAGGCAGTACGCCCGAATTCGCCACCAAAGACAACAAGTGTGTCCTCAAGCATTCCCCGTTCCTTCAAGTCCTTGATCAGGGCTGCGGTTGGCTGATCTACATCAAGACACTGATTCTTGATTTCCTTGGGCAGATTGCCGTGCTGATCCCAGCCCCTGTGAAGGACCTGAACGACTCGAACCCCTCGTTCAATGAGCCGACGGGTCAGGAGCGCAGAGTGGGCAAATGTGCCGGGCCTCTGAGAGTTTGGTCCATACATCTCGAGTGTCGCCTTACTTTCTCCCTTCAAATCAGTCAGCTCCGGCACGCTGCGTTGCATTCGGAACGCCATCTCATACTGGGCAATTCTCGTCTGAGTCTCCGGGTCTCCAAAACGTTCGAAGGACTTTTCGTTGAGTTGTCCCAGAGCGTCGAGCATGGTTCTCCGGTCGTCGGAAGACACCCCGGGGGGGTTCTTCACGTAGAGAACAGGATCTCCTGCGCTCCTCAGTTTGACGCCGTCATATTTCGAGGGCAGAAAGCCACTGGTCCACATACGGCTGAATAGTGCCTGACTTGGGTTCTTCACCGTTGGTGTAAAGACAACAAATGCGGGTAGATTCTGGCTCTCGCTGCCCAGGCCATAGCTGAGCCACGAACCGAGACTTGGTCTGCCGGGGACTTCACTGCCCGTCATGACGAAGGTGCAGGCAGGGTCATGATTGATTGCCTCGGTATGAACCGATTTGATCATGGTGATCTCATCCGCAATACCCTTCATGTGGGGAACGAGTTCGCTCATGAGGATTCCTGATTGGCCACAGCGTTCAAATCCAAATCTACTTGGGGCTACCGGAAAGCGTTTTTGCCCGCTGGTCATGGTCGTGATTCGCTGGCCGTTGCGGACAGAATCGGGGAGCTCCTTGTCGAAGAATTGCTCCATCTGTGGTTTATGATCGAAAAGATCCTGCTGCGCAGGGGCCCCGTTCATGTGCAGGTAAATGAGATTCTTGGCCTTGGGAGCAAAGTGGGGAAGACCGGGAAGTGCAGGATGAATATCGGTCTGCGTGGGGAGGTCTTTAGCGAGGGCTTTCTGTGAAAGGAGCTGAGCAAGGGCGATACCCCCTACTTTAAGTCCAGCGCCTTGGAAGAACTGGCGGCGCGACTGGTGCAAGTGGTATTCGAGAGCAGGATCCATGAAGAGCTTAATTCTTGTTGACTACCTCATCGAGATTGAGGAGCAGGTTTGCGATCAGGGTCCATGCAGCCAATTCGCTGGCTACGATATCTGGGTCTGGCGGGCTGTCCCCAAAATTGATGAGTTCGGTAGCAGCTTCCACGTCGTCCAAATAACGCTCCCGGTGTGCCTGTAGAGCGTTGAGTAGGATCTGAGCCTCTTCTGCAGAGGGGTAGCGGGCCGTTACGAGTCGCCAAGCCCATCGGGCGCGGTCCCCGGGATTGGCGCCTCCCTCCTTGAGAATACGCTGGGCTAGTGCCCGTGCCGCTTCGACGTGCTGGACATCATTCATCAGATGCAGAGCCTGCATGGGGGTGTTGCTCCGTCCTCGTATTGCACAGCTTTGCTCCCTGTTAGGGCCGTCAAACGTAGCCATGAATGGAGGCGGAGCAGTGCGCTTGAGAAAAGTATAAAGGCTCCTCCGATACAAATCATCGCCTTTTCCCTGTTTGTAGTTTCGGGTGTTACTGGAGGCGAAGCCCACCGGCTCCCAGATGTTGGGTGGTTGGTAGGGGCGCACACCACGCCCTCCGATTCTTGAAACCATGAGGCCGCTGAGGTTCAGGGCCTGATCGCGAATGACCTCGGCGTCCAGACGGTGACGGGGGCCCCTTGCCAGAAGGCGATTTTCGGGGTCTCGTTCCTGTAGTGCAGCTGAGGTAACAGAGCTCTGGAGGTAGGCGTGGCTGGTCATGATACGTTTTACGAGCTGTTTGATATTCCAGCCCTCTTCGACGAATTGGATCGCTAGCCAGTCCAATAATTCGGGATGACTGGGGAACTCTCCCTGAGTCCCAAAATCTGCACTGGTTTTGACCAGTCCGATACCAAAGAACTGTTGCCAGAAACGGTTGACTGCGACGCGCGCCGTCAGCGGATGTCTGCCGTTTACCAGCCAGTCGGCGAGGTCGAGGCGATTGTAATCGCGGCCCTCTGGTTTTTCTGGAAGCGGGGGAAGGAAGGCGGGGACGCTGCGGGTGACCTTTTCGCCGGGGTTGTCATATTCACCCCGTTTCATGACGAAGCTATCTCGCTGCTTAGGTAGATCAGCCATTACAAAAGTCACTGCAGTCTGCTTCTTAAGGGCTTCTTT
Source organism: Roseibacillus sp. (assembly GCA_002686085.1). Taxonomy (GTDB): domain Bacteria; phylum Verrucomicrobiota; class Verrucomicrobiia; order Verrucomicrobiales; family Akkermansiaceae; genus Roseibacillus_B. The sequence goes on from NZAC01000002.1 coordinate 194,783, forward strand.
CTCTTGGAGCACCTTGGTCCTTTCCTCCTGGAGCGGTTTCAGCCCGGTAATTTCTCCAGCATAGATATGACCGAGCCAATGATGAAATATACGCTGAGTCTCGGATTCCAGCCATTGGGCAGGATCCTTGCCTTTCACGGTTTTCTGGAGCTCTCCGGGAAGGGTATTATTTCTCTCCTTTTCGTTCTGCGATTTCCACGCACTCCATGAAAAAGAGGGGTCAGAAGCAGGGTTGGTGTCGACCCTGCCACCGGATTGATCCCAGTATACTTTTCCATCGAATTGAGTGAAAGCCCAACCGTTGAGCTTGGATCCCGGTTTGAGACCGATCCTTGCAATATCGACTTCCAGACGGACCCACTTGCCCACTGCGGGGAGCTCGCCCATGCGCTGACGGCTGGCTGTGTCTTGCTTGCCCCAATCTATGAGGTCTTCTCCCCAGTAGGCGCGATGCTCCCACGAGCCATCATTGAATTGCAGCATGATTTGTCGTGGAGGGTTGTCGGGGTCGAGGTAGACATGGGTGAAAAGGCTCATGCCCCGCTCAATACCGAGGGGAGGGGTAGCACCGGTGAAGTAGTGCTGGCTCAATCCCTTCGCCTCCCGAACATGCGCGCGTTCACCGGTAAAAACGGGTTCCGGATGGGCAACGAATTTCCAGGGAGTATTACCAGCTGCGACGGCCTTGGGAGGTAGGCCGTCCTCGATCCAGACGATTGTCTTGTCGGCGGGGCTCGGTGGTTCCGGAAGTCCTGCCGGGTCCTTGTAATCGATAGATTGAACCAGCTCGGCGATACGTTTTCCAAGAGCTGCGATTTTGGTGTCCAGCTCAGCCAGCTTTGACTGAGCGCCCGGGGCGGGCACCTGAATGACAGGTGGGGTATCGAGCTTATTGCCATCGAGAGCCGGGTCGGCCGTGCTGTGAAAAAAGGAATACATGGAGTAGTATTCCTTCGTGGAAATGGGGTCAAATTTGTGGTCATGGCAGACTGCGCAACCGGCGGTCAACCCCATCCAAACCTCCACGGTCGTGGAAGTTCGTTCAACCGCATTGCGGTAGATCCATTCCTTGTTAATGCTTCCGCCTTCTCCAGTGGTGACATTGCACCGGTTGAATCCCGATGCGATTTTCTGATCGAGGGTTGCGCCGGGTATCAAGTCTCCGGCTAGTTGCCAGCGGGTGAATTCTGCGAAACTAATATTCTGGTTGAATGCCCGTACCACCCAGTCCCGGTAGGGCCACATGGAGCGCTCATTATCGAGATGAAGGCCGTGGGTGTCCGCATAGCGGGCCAGATCCAGCCAGTAACGTGCCATATGTTCGCCATAGGACGGGCGCTTCGTCAGGCTTTCAATCAGTTGCTCGATTGCTTCAGGAGACGGGTCTGCGAGGAAGGCGTCGATTTCCTCGGGACGAGGGGGGAGCCCGATGAGATCGAGATAAATTCGCCGGATGAGGGTTTCAGGCTGGGCGAGAGGGGCGGGTTCCAGTCCTTCGCTTTTGAGACGACGTTGCAAGAAGAAGTCAATGGGGTTGCGGGCGCCCTCCGGAACGGGAGATTTTTGAGGAGCAATAAAAGACCAGTGTTCCTCGTAGACTGCTCCCTGAAGGATCCATTCTTTCAAGAGGTCTTTTTCAGCGGCGGAAAGCTTCTTGTGGGAGTCGGGGGGCGGCATGACCTCGTCTGGATCCTGAGAAAGAATCCGGATCCACGCCTCACTGTTGTCGAGGTCGCCGGGCACGATAGCCTGTGCGCCGTTACGCTCTCCGAGAGCACCTTCATGGGTGTCGAGTCGCAGTTTTGCCTTTCTGGTGTTGGCATCCGGGCCGTGACAGGCAAAACATTTATCAGCGAGGATCGGCCTGATATCCCGGGTGAACTCGGGCGCACCAAAGGCAGCCCCGGTGAGAAGAATCGCGCTAACGAACTTGGCGATGATGGATCGGCTCACCTCTGAAATTTATCAGAGCTTCTTTCTGGGTAAAGAGGGGACTGCTCAGAATCGCAAGGGGATGGTGTCCCTCGATAAGAGTAGGCCCAACCAGTTAAAGCTTCCCGGCGAGAGTTCGGAGATAGTCCGTTAGCTCTTTAGAAATATCCCCGTGGGTCAGACCGAGTTCGATATTCGTTTTAATGAAGTCGAGTTTGTTGCCGATATCGTAGCGCTTCCCGGTGAAGCAGAAGCCAAACATCTCATGACCTTTCATCATTGCTGCCATGGCATCGGTCAGCTGGATCTCATTGTTTTTTCCCCGGGGGGTCTCCGAGAGATAATCAAAGATTCCGGGTTGAAAAATATAGCGGGCGGCGACTGCCAGATTCGAGGGGGCTTCCTCGGGCGATGGTTTCTCGACGAGTTGATTGAGAGCGAGGATATTGTCGGAAACCTTGGTTCCTCCTGCGATGCCGTAGCGGGAAACTTTTTCCCGGTGGACTTCTTCGAGGGCGACCACGGAGGCATTCTTCGCTTCATGGATTTCCATCATCTGCTGAAGGACCTGCTGTGAGGAATCACTTTCTCTCAAGATGGTGTCGCCAAGGAGAAGGGCAAACGGGTCGGTGCCAACAAAGGTTCTGCCATGAGACACAGCGTCTCCTAGGCCGTTGAGCTCTTTCTGCCAGACGAAGTGGATGTTCGCCATTTCCGAAATACGGCGAACCTTCTCGAGAAGAGGAAGCTGCCCATTCTCTTCGAGACGTTTTTCGACTTCCCTAGAGCTGTAGAAATGCTCTTCGAGGGCACGTTTTCCCTGTCCGATAACCATGAGGATATCGGTAATTCCACTTTCTACACATTCCTCCACGACATACTGAATCGTGGGCGTGTCGACCACCGGAAGCATTTCCTTTGGGACGGCCTTTGTCGCGGGGAGGAACCGGGTGCCGAAACCAGCGGCAGGGATGACGGCTTTCGTGACAGGCATGGATCAAGAGTGGAAAGTGTGGAGTCCTCGTGGACGCCCTGTAGCAATATTGGAAAGCGGCATGAACAGCGAGGCAAGGAGGAACTGTGAAGCTCTTAGTGGTCTACTCGTGGAGAACGCTTAGAATGCTTGGGGCGTGATGATGGGTTTAAGCACCTTGACCCCGAGCGGGGTAAGCTTGGAGAGGATTCGCTCGAACATTGCCTCTCCGTCGTAGACCCCGACGATGGCGCCTCCGGAGCCCGTGAATTTAGCAGAGGCTCCCGCGGCGCGGGCGGCCTCAATCATGGCCAGGTTCCCCTGCGAGATGTGGTAGATCGACTTCCGCAAATCAAAATTACGGTCGAGGAGTGGTCCAATCTCCTGCCCTTTGTCCTGGGACAGAAGGTCACGGCATTGTTGGGCGAGGCCGGCCCATTCTTCCATGGCGTCGATGATGTCCGGCTCCCCGCGTGCGAAGCGACCTTGGATATCGTTGTGGAAAATCTCGGTATTTTCAGAGAGTTGAGGGCTGTAGGCGATATACAGGGGGGGCAGGCTGGAGGGCTCGAGTTCTTCATAGGCGCCATGGCCCATTTCCTCGAAGTGCTGTTGCGCAAAGTCCATAAAGACGAGGCCTTCGTAGGCCTGCACGACCCGATCTTGGAGGCCCGCGGGAATATGGAGCTCCTCGGTCTCAACAGAGAGGACCAGATTAGCAAGGACTGGGTTCGCGATCCTGACCTCATAAAATTTCATCAGGGCTCGGAAGCAGGCCGTAATGATGGCACTTGAGCCGGCCATGCCAACATGGGGAGGAATATCACTTCTGTAACGGATCGTGAAATTTCGATCGTGCAGGGGCAATGCGTTCTGTGTGCAATGCTCGTGGAAGCGCTTCACCGAAGCCTTAAGCAGTCGGAGGCCCCCATAGTATCCAAATCTTCTGGTGTCCTGCACCAGATCATCGAGACTCTCGAAGGCCATTTCGTCTCGTCTCGCAGGCTGGATTTCCAGCTCGGGAGATTCCCATAAGGTGACTGAGGCCGAGAAGTTGCGGACGATGAAGGAAATTGCTTTCCCGTGATACCCGTCCGACGGGTTCCCGATAAGCCCCGCACGGGGGTAGGACGTGGTGTGAATGACCATGAACAGGGGGGTCTACATTGCAGGGCGGACATTTGGAATCGCGAAAATTATTGGGTTTTTCGCAGGCGCTCTCCATGGCAAGAGAAGGTATGAACCAAATGCTGCACTGGCAGGACAAACCTCTGATCGGGGTAGTGCACCTCAAACCCCTTCCGGGTGCTCCCCGTTTTGAGGGATCCATGAACGAGGTCTGTGCGGCCGCCGTTGCCGATGCGCGAGCCTACGAGGAGGGTGGAGCCCAGGCCATCATGATTGAGAATTTCGGGGACCTTCCCTTTGGGAGGCATGCAGTGGCGCCGGAGACCGTGGCCTCCATGGCGGTAGCGGCACAATCCATCAGAGAGGCGGGATGTAAGCTTCCCCTCGGATTCAATGTTCTTCGTAATGACGTTTCTTCGGGTCTTGGCCTGGCCGCTTCCTGTGAGGGGGCGTTCGTCAGGGTCAATGTGCATACAGGAGCCGTGGAGGCGGATCAGGGAATCATTCAGGGCGAGGCTCATGACACCATACGGAAAAGGGCGGGATTATGCCCTGGGGTTGGGATCTGGGCAGACGTTCTCGTTAAGCATGCAGTTCCGATCGGGGACCTTGGAATCGAAGAGGCCGCGCGGGATACGTTTCAACGTGGTCTTGCAGATGCGCTCATCGTATCGGGAGTTGCGACTGGTGAGCCCACCGGAGTAGAGGATCTCCGCAAGGTCAAGGGTGCCTGTCCGGATGCGCCTCTGCTTGTGGGTAGCGGGGCCCGGGTGAGTAACGCAAGGGATCTACTTGAATATGCCGACGGTTTGATTGTGGCATCCTCTCTCAAGCTGGATGGGATTCTCAGTAACCCGGTCGACGTCGATCGGGTTCGTGAATTGAGGGCAATAATGGACTAAGCTCCCGGGATCCTGAGTGGGTGCTTTGGATGAGGTCACTTAATCCAGAGGAAAAGCCCGAGCGTTCGACCTGAGAGAAAGTTCCTCAGGACTGTAGAGCGTTGATGGACTGGTGTTTCCGATACCCGGGACAGAGATGGCTGACTGGGCAGGAGACAGGCGAACGACAGAAAGGCCGAGAGAAGCACTCACGGTGATGAAGAGAGCCGCTGCGACGATAAAGGGGTGGCCCTTACTGCGGCAGCGCACCACCCGTTCGATACGGGCTCGGAGCGGGGCCCGTCCAGCCATCGCCATTGCTGCTGCAGGGAGAGCTGAGGCCTCTGCAATGTCACAAAGGGCACTTGCGTAATTACCGGGGTTGGTCCCTGCGGCAATCACTCTGGCATCGCAGGCGAATTCACACTGGGTGACAAGCTTGCCGCGCAACCACCATACGAGTGGGTTGAACCAGTAGACGACACAGGCACATCGTGCGGCAAGATTAGTCCAGAGGTCGTGGCGGGCAACGTGACCAAGCTCATGCATGAGCACCATTCGAAGGGTGTCCCGCTCCCAGCGATGACAATACTCAGGGAGATAGATCACGGGACGGAAAAGCCCAGCTACGAAGGGTGTAGGAGTCTGTGGATGCACATGGATTCGAACTCGACGGCGGAGGCCTAATTGCGAGCTGCATTCCCTGAGAACCTGGGCGACCACAGGATCTTTCGAAGGAGCTGATTCGGCCCTGAATTGGCGAAGACCTCCCCAGTCCACCAGTATTCTCAGTGCAAAGAAGATCATTCCTCCGGCCCAGACCAGTGCGATAAAATGGATTGTCGGCGAGGAGGCTGAAGGCGAACCCGATAGCGGCAAGGCCGACATCTCAAGATTGACTTTCGGAAGTAAGGTGAGGAGTGGAAGGGCAAGGAGGGTCATCAGGCTCCCCAAGGTTAGGAGGGGAGACTCTGCAGGGTCTCTGCGACCTGCGATCCAGACTATCACGCCCGCAAGGAGTGAGAGAGCCGCGCTGCTGAGAAGAAGAGACATTGTGGTGGGCTGAGTTATGAACGCCGCAGGAGGCTTACTTCTTGCGGATTAGTTCCCGGATACTGTCGATTTCACTCTTGCTGAGCTGCTGGTCGCGCGGATCGAGGAGAGCCGCCACGAGGTTTTCGGGCTTTCCCTCAAAAAATGTGCGAAGGAGGCTATCTAAAGCAGTCCGCTTGGCTTTCTTGGGTGACTTCGCACGGTAGACGTAACGCCTTCCCTCTTTCAGGTGGCTCACCATGTCCTTGCCCTCAAGGGTAGCCAGAAGAGCTCGTACTGCAGAGTAGGATGGAGGGTCTGGAAGGTTTTCCTGCACTTCCTTGGCGGTGCCCTGCTCCAGTCGGTAAAGGATGTCAAGAATCTGACGCTCACGCCGCGAGACTTGGCCCTTTTCCAAACGATTCATGGGGGGATCCTAGAGGAGTGCTATAAAACCTGCAATAGTTAATGTTGGAAAAGCAGCACAAAATAATTGACGGCCACCTTGAATTGCTGTTTTTCTAGCATCGATGAAGGTGAAAGAGTCCAGTGTGCGTAACGGGGTGAGGGGTCTTCTCTTGGGACTGAGCGTGGGGCTGCCGATTTTTCTGAACAGCTGCGCGAATACCGATTCGATGCCGCACGGAGCTGCTTCAGGAGAGGTATCCCGCACTCTGCCAATCGGTGATTCGTCGAGCCCGCGTTCGTTGGGTGCTCCGGGGGATAATGCCCTTGCTGCTTCGCCGGAATATTTTCGCAAGCCGAGTCCGCGACCAGGCTATGCGACCGCATGGGGGCCCTCGCTCTCCTCGCGTATGACTTACACGAGTTTCCGGCGATCCAATGATACTCCGCATGGAGGCATCGCCAGCGTCTACTACAACGACAAAGAGGGAGTCGCTGAGATGACCGGGCGCGACTACTATACTTCGACTGGTCGCAAGCGAGCTGCCAATGGGCTGGTGGAATGGGGTATGCGGAGTGGATTTGGTATCCTTCGAAGTTATCATTCGAAGGGAAAGCGTTACGTAGTGGGGCGCCGAAATGCGAAATATTCTATTTCTCTGAAGAATAATTCGCGCTCCCGCCTCGAGGTCGTCGTGAGTGTGGATGGGCTCGACGTGGTAGATGGAAAGCCCGCAAGCTTGCGCAAGCGCGGCTATATTCTGGCTCCGGAACAAACCGTTGAGATCAGGGGATGGCGATCCAGTGAGGAGGAAGTAGCTTCCTTCATGTTTTCCCCGGTAGGGGGCTCCTACTCCCATCTCAAACACGGGGAGACACGAAATATCGGGGTGGTAGGACTCGCGGTGTTTACCGAGAAGGGAATCGACCCATGGAGTGGGCGATCCGCCGATGGGCCTCGCCGGTTTTCAGCCTCGCCTTTTGCGGAATCCCCTCTTCGACAGGCACGCTAACGACGAGCGTGAAAACATGCCGACGGGCAAAGGATTGAAACCCTCTTAGGGCTATACGACTCCGGTTCAGGTCCCCGGTCTTGTCTCAGGCACCGGATCATTCTTTGTGTCATAAACTTCAAATCCGCATCGTTGATAATTGGCCAGAGCCCTGGGGTGATCCTGTTCGCAGGTGTGTAACCAGACATGATCTACTGCTCCAATAGTCCAGGAGTAGCGCACTACCAGCTCGAGAGACGGTCCTCCCAGGCCTTTTCCGATGGAGGAGGGGAGGAGGCCAAAGCTGAGAATTTCTACGTCTCCGTCACGATTGATTAATTCTCCATAGCCGATTTCGTCTCCATCGAGAACTACCACAACGGTAGTTATGGGGTTGGATGTAAGAAACTCGTTCCAGTGCCGGGTGCTCCATGCGGCACATGCATTCCAGTTCCATTCCTTGCCGACCTCTCGGTAAAAGCGTTGATTCACTGCCCCATCGGGGGGATCGATGATACGTAGGCACAGGCCTGCCCGGGGAGCGACCGGGACGAGATCGTCCGGTGAGTTCATTTGGAGATAATAAGTCCTCACAAGGTGCGAGAATGATTGGGATCTCGCGGGATTGCTAGTCTCGGGAATGAGATCAAAGTGGGTTTTCTTTCCCGGGTGGTGAGCTTTTTGACTTTAGGCTTCCAGTTTCCGGTGGGCGCGGTCTACCGTGAACGTCCACTTCCCGGGTGATCGCGGGGTTTTCGTTTCGATGAGGGCCTCGAGGAAAGTCCGGACACTACAGGGTGGCGCGCCTTGCGAAAGCGAGGGACGAATCGGCGAAAGTCGGTTCGGACGGAAAGTGCAGCAGAAAAAATACCGCTTCCTGCCTCGGCAGGGAGTAAGGGTGAAAAGGTGGGGTAAGAGCCCACCGCTCCAAGGGTAACTGAGGAGGCATGGCAAACCCCGCGTAGTGCAAGACAGAACAGGGGAAGGGTTACCCGCCCGCAGTATCCCCGGGTAATAGTCGCATCCTGCTTCGGCAGGATCCGCCCAAGGTGACGCGGGCGGAAGAGAAATGATTGCCACCCTGTGTCGGCCCAAGGTTCGACGCGGGGGACAGAATCCGGCTTACAGGGGAGTGGACTGTCTACGAATCGACAAGGAAATGGTGATGGCTTTGGCTGGGAGGCTGCGCTCTTCGTATTTCAGATCCGTATTGCGCCAGTATGCTATCGGACTTAAGACGAGGCGTGCCTGAATTGGCTGAGACTTTGTTCAAGTCCCGGGATCTGCCGGAGCGTCTTGGGCCCATGACCGTGAAGGAGTTGCGGCAAGGGCTTCGTCGGGGTATTTTTATCTACCCCTTTATTGGAATTCACCTGCTTGCAGTCGTCGCCGTCGCGACTGAATTTCAGATGGACGAGGTCGAAACCTTCACCGAGTATGCCGGGCTTCTTAATCTCTGGCTCTTTTTTCCCGGGGACATGTTCTCAGGGGTCTTCTGGCTGGTGGCCGGCGTGGTGTGTCTTCTATTGATGCCTCTGGGTGGCCTTGCACTGATGGGGCAGGAGCTCGATGAGGGGAACCACGAGCTTCTACTTATGACGCCGCTCTCACGTTGGAAGGTGGTGCGTGGGAAGTTTTTTGCGCTCTGGGGCCTCTGCCTTCTCACAGCCTCCACCCTCTTACCCTATCTTATCGTTCGCTATCTTATCGGAGGTATTGATGTCTGGCGCAACGTGATCATGGCTCTGACCGTCGTTCTTTTTTCTGCGATGATGTCTGCTGGGGCAATCGGGGCGTCCTCCTTCAAAAAAATTTCACTGCGTATTCTCACGTTGCTCCTGTTCATGGGTTCCATGCTAATCTCCCTGTATATCGTAGAAACCGGAGCAGCACTTCAGACCAAGAGAGCAGGGGTAGTGTTTAACCTCAATGGGCTTTCCGTCGCTTTCTGCTACATCATTCTGGGGCTGGCCCTGGCCCGCTCACGGATCCGGCTTGTCGTGCATCACTATGAAGTCAAACCCAGCTGGATGATCTTCGGCACTCTGCTACTCACGCCTGTGGTCGTTCTGATGGCGACGCCGATGACATTGGGTTGGGCCGGGGGATTGGCTTTAATCGGGATGGGCCTGGTGGGATGGTTCGCTGACCGTAGTCCCAAGGCCCCCAAGTGGGTTGAAGCGCCCATGGCGTCAATTCCTGTGGTCTCTCCTGATCGAGTGAAGGGCGAGCCTCCTCCTTTACCGGGCACTTCGGTCCAAACTGGGCCGGAGAAGCGAGATTCCGGCGCCTAGATCGCAGTGGGGTGGCACGTTAGCCAATGAAGGGTTCACTATCAGTTCTATCGATCTTCGGGGTTTGAGAATCGATTTCCAGTGAGAGGAGGTGTAAGTTAACGTCCTTACAAGTGCCACCCTCAGAACAGAATGAAAAGCAAGGCTCGGAAAGTCCGGGACCGGATCGCCGTAGCTGGCGATCGTTCTGGAGCCTAATGGGTCTCCAGTCCCAGAATGCATTCAATGACAAGGCCCTGCAGTTCACTTTGTTGCCAATGGGAATCTGGTTGGCTGCCGGAGCTGGATGGGGAAATTACCTGCAGCACATTCTCGCCCTGCTGATTCTTTTGCCGTTCATTCTCTTGGGGCCGCTAGCGGGATGGGCCTCCGATACCTTTTCCAAGACTAGAATCATCCGCCTCGCGTCCTGGATACAACTGGGAGTATTTGCGGTCGTTTTCTACTGCTTCAAGACCGAGTTCTTTCCGCTTGCGGTAGCTTGTTTCTTTTTTCTTGCGATACAGTCCACGATTCTAAGTCCAGCCAAGAGCGGGATTATCAAGGATCTGGTCGGGTCCTCGCGCCTCGGATTTGCGAGTGGGATCATGCAGATGTTTACCATCGTTGCTATCCTGACAGGGCAAATTGTTATCGGGTTCTGGTACACAGGGAGGGAGGCGCGTCTGGGAGACGGTTGGCAAGCGGGCTTTCTGCCAATTATTGTCATCGGTTTCGGAGCGGTGGTAACGCTGATCATGGCGTATTCGATCCATGTGATTCCGGCGCAGGCGAAACGTCCCTTTACCAAGGGGCTGCTCATTTCTCACTTTGGGCAACTTGGACAGCTCCTTAAATCGAGGCCGCTTCGGCTCACGGCACTTGGCATTGCCTATTTCTGGGCATTTGGCGCCTTCGTGCAAATGGTCTCAGTGACAATTTCCAAGGATCTTTATGACGGAGATCCTTACTTTGCCACCTCACAGTCGTGGATGATGTGTGCGGCAGGAGGAGGTATCGCATTAGGAAGTATTCTGGGAGCCATGATCAACAAGCGGCACATCGAATTAGGGCTTAATCCGCTGGGAGGAATTATCATGATGGCTGCGAGCATTGGGGTAGCGTTTGCCGTCCCGGAGTCGGCCTTGTTTTATACGGCGCTTGCTGGGACTGGCTTTGGAGCGGCCTTTTTCTTTGTTCCCATCAACGCCTTCTTGCAGGATGAATGCGACCCCGACCAAAGAGGAAATATCTTGGCGGGTTCTGCGCTTCTGAACTGCCTTGCCATGGCAGGCGCGGTGATATTGCAGGCTGTGCTGGTCAAGGCCGGGCTGACACCGAAGGTCCAGTTTCTCCTTGCTGCCGCCGTTTCAGTCGGAGTGACTTTTTACGTCATGCGGTTGCTCCCGCGGGCCTTCGTGAAGATGCTCGCGTTCAGCGCCCTGCGGGCCTTCTACCGGATCGAGACTATTTACCCTGAAAGAATGCCTGAAAAAGGGGGCGTGCTTCTGACCCCGAATCATGTCAGCTACCTTGACGCCTTGATCCTCACTGCTGCCAGCCCACGGCCGGTACGATTCCTGATGGTGAGCAACTACTTTGAAAAACCCGTGGTAGGGAAGGTCGCCAAGCTCTTTGACACCGTGCCGATTTCAAGTAAACGCGCCAAGGATGCGATTCAAGTCGCAGCGGCGGCGGTAAAGGAGGGGACCGTTGTCTGCATTTTTCCGGAGGGGGAGTTGTCTCGCAGCGGGTTCATGGGAGAATTCAAGCGTGGAATGGAATTGATCGCCCGCAAGGCGGATTGTCTTATTCAGCCGGTGTATCTTGATGGTCTCTGGAAATCCATTTTCTCTGCTGAGAGGGGGAAATTTTTCTGGAAAAGACCGAGGGCCATTCCGTTTGGGGTGCGAGTGGCTTTTGGTGAGGCCTGGCCCGCAAAAGAGTATCGGGCCGGGGACGTCAGGAGGGAACTGAATTTGTTGGCTGGGGACGTCTTTGCAAGGCGGCGTGAGTCGGCCGGGAAGGTGAAGGACTTCCTCAGGCAACGGAAACCGGATCACCGCGCACTGCACTGGGTCAACGGTGTCCAGGCCTGCTCTTGTACCTGGGGTGAAGTGCTGGAGCTTCTCGAACAGGGACAAGATCCCTCCGCCTTGGGCAATGGGCATCCCGGGGCGGAGCAATGGCTGGAGGATTGGCGGGCCTTGGATGGATTGGACGAAGAGGAATGGGGTGAGCTTTTACTCAACGCCCATCAGTTGGCGGATCCTTATAACCTTGGGGACGGAAAGGCTGCGGTAACCATCGACTCCTTGGCCCCCTTGGCGGTGCGGCGGGTCTGGGGCCTTTTGCTCCCGGCGATTACCGGAGCCGAGGCTGTGGTCCTTGGTCCGAACGACGGGGCCGCCGAACTGGGTCTTCTGTCCAGAGAGAAGGTCATTCTACGTGATCTTATCGGCACGGCTCGGATGCGTGAAGTTCACCGCGTCGCCGGGGCTGCAGGGGTTCCACTCACGCTCTATCTCTTTGGGGAGGGGCCGCAGAATGAAAGCGATGCGAGAAAGGGAATCTTCGTGGCCCACGAGTCATCGGGCCGTGTGCTTAGTTTTTCCATGCCACCTGACCCAGTGATCCACAAGGGAGACATAGCACATCCAGGCTGGATGGAAAAATCATACGGAAGGATGCTACCCGGGTTCGTAGTCCATGACATCGAAGGGGGTGTTGAATTGAGCGGAAAGATGCTGTCCCAGAACTTGGAATTGTCGGGTTGGTCAGTGGACGAGCGAGGGTTTCTCTCGGAGTTATAATGGAGAGCTATCGTCCCCTACCTGTCAGTTTCCGGCAAGGTTTCTGGCTACGGCTATCGCCCATAACTGCCTAAGAGGCTGACTGAGTATCTCGTTCAGGGGGCCGGGCGGTCGCGCAACTTCTGGACCATCTCGCTGATGACTTTCCCTACCTCGAACTCATCGGAAGAAAGATCGGCTGTAATCGCCTCTGAACTTGGACCGGAGTAGCCCTCAATGGTCCCTTCCTCTCCATTAATGATAATGGTGATTCCTTCAGCGGCAGGTTCTCCGCTAATTGTCTCTTTTATTGCGGCGACATTCGGATCGAGCACTCCTTTGATGGCCTCCGCTTTCTCGGGTGTCAGGCCATAAAGGACAACTGATGTGATCGGGTGGTCCGGAGCCACTATTTGCTTTCCGCGCATGCCTCCACCAGCTGAGCCCTCGCGTTCAGGTATCAGGAAAAAGGCGGCTACTGCGATGAGTGCAACGGCAGCCATCGCCCCACTGAATTGAGGCTGGGTAAAGAGGCGCGAAATTCTCGCAATGAACGATTCGTCGTGGTTTGCGGAGGATGCGCCGTGGGCAGCACTTTTCCTGCCGTATTGGTCCTGGATACGATCACGAATTTGATCGGGGATGGGCGGGATGTCCTCACCTTCTTCAGCGCTAAAGCTTTTTGAGAGCACTACTTTAAGCTCTTCATACTGGTCGGAGGGTTCAGATTTCATCGTCCTTTCCCCTTTCTACCGTAATCGATTTCACGCATTTTCAACTTAACAGGCATTTTTGTAGCTTCGCGAGGGCCTCCTCCAGCGCCTCATTGAGAATTCGGCGTTTTTTGGATATAGAGTGAGAGGGTTCGAGGCCCAGTTTACCGAGAACTTCAGGATCCTCGCAGAGCTCGCCCATGGTTGCGCTCTGGGAGACATAGACGGTAAAGATCAGCTGCCATTGGCACTCGGTGAGGATTTCCCCACATTGGCGGTATATTTCGTCGAAACTCAGAGCGCCCAGGGACCGCCCGGGATCTGCGCTTTCGTCTTCGAACTGCATGGCGCCATCCTCTCTCTCGGTAAGATCCTCGAACGAACTCTGGGTGTTGGGTTGGTTTTTCAGTGCGCTCTGCCTGCGGCGCCAGTCAATGGCCCGAAACTGGACCATCCTGGAAAACAGAGGGATCACTTCCTCGAAGACAACAATCGACTCAATGGGAGCCTTTCCGTCCTTGGCCCGCTCGCGGGCAAGCTCCGCAAAAGTTTCGAGGTAGACATCCTCCGCGTCCTGGTTACCAAGCCCCTTGCGCAGGAGAAGATGAAATCCGAGGGGACGCAGGACAGGGTCAAGGTCGGTCCACTCACGATCTGAGAATCCCCCTTTGTTCTTCTTCTTCAGGCGCTCGAGGTTCAGGTTCCGCTCGTAGCGCGTATCTTCTGGATCGTGCCACAGCTGAGGATCTTCCTGCTCAGCTCGATCGGATGAAACGTTATGGCGAGAGTGATCGTAGGCACCCTCCATCGCTTCGGCCGAGAATTCAGCATCCGAAGGACGGGACTTGTAGCGATCGAGGAGGTTTTCGAAGATCTCGGTGGTGAGGGATGCCGCCGCTTCCTCGGCAACAAGCACGCCCTCGACTGGCCTCTTGGCCCGGCGGTATGTCGCGCGCCAGAGTTTTTCGAAGAACTCAGGATCAACCTCGCCGGAGCGATTCATAGCAAATTTCCCACTGGAAGGGACTAGGAAACAGTGCCTGTTCGCTAAATCAAGGACCGTTTCCGATGGCAGAGGTCGAGAGCCTTCGCCATTCTGTTCAAAAAACTTGGAAATCATTTCCTGTGCCCTCCGGTTGGGATACCGTGCTTCAAATGTGGTCAGGAGGCCGATCCCTCAAATTCATTGCCTGTGCCGGGATTTTCACGGCATTACAGGGCAGTGTGACTGGTCAAACGCCCCTGTGTGATCAGCAGCATCCGGGCAATCCGGAGTTAATCTTGGGAGCGGCCTCCTGCTTTTACAATGAGGTGAATGGAGGCCAGACATTGATTCAACTAACCTCCGGAAGCATCATTCGCTGGGACCATCTGGGGTTACAGGATCCCTCGAGTAGCTTAGTCTTCGAGTGGCTTGGTGGTCCGGACACTGCCGGGGTGGTCTTGAACCACGTCGAGCAGGCTGGCAGGCAGGAAGCGGTTCTCGGGGGAAGCCTCTCTTTTCCGGATGGAAATCTGATTGTCACCCACCCCAATACAGGCCTGAATATTCAGGGGACGGTGGAGGCAGGATCGGTAACGATCGTTACTCAGAACCTCGACGCGCAGGCTTCAATCCAGCTCATGAGTGCGGAGGGTGCAAACTTCATGAACGCGGATCCCGGGAGTCGTCTCAATATTTTTGGAGGCAAAGTTTCCGCGACATCTGGGGATGTGATCCTGGGTGGTCCTGCGGTTCTTATCGGGGGCGGTAGTAGCGGAGGCAGCGAGATTCTTGCGCCTGCAGGGTCGGTGAGAATCTTTGGAGGGCAAAGTTTCAGACTCTTACCGGAGGGTGGGACAGCAGGCTCTGTCCGTATAGAACGTTTGCCAGGTGGCGTTAATGGCAATGTTCTAAATACTCAGGAAATTCGTGCAGGGCAGATGGTGGAAATCACCAGTGAAGCGGGCATTAGTAACAGTGGCCTTCTTCAGGCAGACCAACTAGGTGGGGTTGTAATGATGAGGGTTGATGAAGGAGGGACGCTCATCAACGAAGAGGGTGCGCTCATTTCTGCGGATATTATCATGCCCTTTCCTGCCCCGGGTCCCGGGGCGGTCCTGAATCCAGATCGAGGAGATGCACCCTCTTCGCTGAGCACCGGACTAAGCCGGATTCCAATCGTTTCGAGTCCCGGGCAGTCAAAGAGTTCAAGGCGAGTTGTCCTCCGGGAGTCGGCCCCGGTGACTGGGAGCGCAAGCTCCCAGAGACAAAGGGCCAATCGGGCACAAGGAGATTCCAAAGAGCGCAACGATGCCGTTGCAGGTAATACGGCGAGGAGAACCGGGCATCTGGCGCGGGGACAGAGTTTTTTCGGAACACGCGGCGGCTCGAAAGCAAAGAAGCGGTAAGAGAAGGACTCGACACTGGTCCTACTCGTATTCGGATCAGGTGGTGCTGCCGGCATTAAAAGAGAAGGGGGAGAACCGAAGTTCTCCCCCCTCTGTTGGGTTGCCTATGGAAATGGGTTTCTTGCTAAAGTTATGCTGGGTGGACAGCTTCAAGCAGTATCGGCTTCCGTCGCAGGGTGCGTCAACCTTGAAGTTGCGTGTTTAGTTCATCGGATATTACGTTTACCCGAATCAAAAAGGGCATGATTACGAGTCGAATGAAGCGGAAACACGCGCTAACTCGCTGACATTCCGGTATGGAGCGAGCATGGATGAAGTCTTGTAGAGATAAACGTCTCCGGACAACGCCTTATCGAAGGAGACGAAAGATTGCGGCAAGCTGCCTCTCACGTTACTACCCATCACGTTCCTTAAATCCTGAGACTCATTATGAAACTTTTCACCTTTATGGCCGCCCTGATGACGTTGCTGGTAACGAGCTTGTGCGCTGCTGAAAACAGCAACCGTATTTTTGAGCTTAGAACATACTATGCCAACGAGGGAAAGCTTGACGCTCTGCACGCGCGATTTCGCGACCACACCTGTGAGCTTTTTGAGAAGCACGGAATGCGGAATATCGGATATTGGGTTCCTGTGAAGAACGAATCCA
The DNA here is from genome assembly GCA_002686085.1 of Roseibacillus sp. Classification (GTDB taxonomy): domain Bacteria; phylum Verrucomicrobiota; class Verrucomicrobiia; order Verrucomicrobiales; family Akkermansiaceae; genus Roseibacillus_B. The sequence goes on from NZAC01000002.1 coordinate 210,944, forward strand.
ATGCATTGATTTACATTGTCTCACATGTGGATCGTAAAGCGGCACAAGAGTCATGGGGAGCCTTTCTTAAGGATCCAGCGTGGGTGGCGGCCTACAAGGATTCTACTAAAGGAGGAAAACTTGTGCGCAAGATTGACCGGGTATTCCTCACTGCTACGGATTACTCTCCTAGGCTCAAAGTTGCGGCCGAGAACCCCAATCGATTGTTCGAGCTCCGGACCTACACAACTCACAAGGGCAAGCGGGCCAACATCAACAAACGCTTTCGCGATCACACCTGCGCACTTTTTACCAAGCACGGGATTACCAACCTTTTGTATTGTGACCTGATGGAAGATCAGCAATCCGCGGATGTCACCCTCACTTACCTTATTGCTCATAAGGATGACAGTGCTCGTGCTGCGTCGTGGGAGGCCTTTCGAAAGGATCCGGCGTGGGAGGCCGCCCGCAAGGCTTCTCAGGTAGACGGACCGATCCTGCTCAAAAAAGGAGGGGTTCAGTCGATCCTTCTTGTGCCAGTAGATTACTCCGCAATGAAGTAGAGTAACCGGCATTTGGCGGGTTAGTAGTAATATCGCTCCGGGGGGAACAGGACGAGCTATCCCTAGAGCAAGTCTCTGCAGGGGGATCTTGTCTCACGATTCCAGAAGTGGTTAGCTTGTGCGCCATGTTCCGTCTCCTTGTCGCCCTGTTTCTTTCTAGTTTCGTTTCGGCCGCAGATCTCCCCTCAAAACCCAATATTATCTGGATCATGTGTGATGATCTCGGATACGGAGATCTGGGATGCTTTGGTCAGGAGAGCATCGCTACTCCGCGGCTTGATGCATTGGCGAGGGAAGGAATGCGATTTACCGATTTTTATGCGGGATGTACGGTGTGCCGGCCTTCCCGGCTCTCTCTCTGGACGGGCAAGCACATGGGGCATACCCCCATCTCCTCTAACGCAAATTATCACTTCAAGCCTGAGGATATTACGGTGGCCGAACTTCTCAAGACTGCAGGTTATCGTACCGGGGGGGTTGGCAAGTGGGCGATGGGAGGTGTGGAAACAAGTGGGTTTCCACTGAAGAATGGATTTGATTTCTGGATGGGCTATCTCGATCAGGGACAGGCTCACAACTACTACCCCACTCACCTATGGCTGAATGAAAAGAAGTTTCCTCTCGCCGGTAACGTTATTTCTGAACATCCGGGTGCGCGTGGAAGGGTCGCTTCCCAAAAAGTTACCTGGTCTCACCCGATCATGACTGATCAGGCCATCGGCTTCATCAGGGAGAATCGGGATGAGCCCTTTCTCCTTCATGTGCACTGGACGATTCCTCATGCGAACAATGAAGGGGGTCGCGTCCACGGTGACGGGATGGAGGTGCCAAACTACGGGATCTATGAGAAACGGGACTGGAAAAATACGAGCAAGGGGCAAGCTGCCATGGTTAGCTGGATGGATCGAGATGTTGGCCGTCTTGTCGATCTTCTTCGTGAGCTGAAAATTGATCACAGAACTCTTGTGGTCTTTACCTCGGACAACGGACCCCATTCTGAGGGAGGGCACAAGCATGAGGTCTTTAATGCCAATGGGCCCCTGCGTGGATTCAAGCGGGATCTCTACGATGGAGGTATCCGTGTTCCTGCCATTGCGTGGTGGCCCGGGGTGGTAGAACCTGGGACAACCTGTTCGGAGCCGCTGGCGTTCTGGGATTTTCTTCCAACAGCCTGTGAGCTGGCTGGAGCGGAAGTGCCCCATCCTGTTGATGGTATTTCGTTTGTGAATGCGCTCAGGGGGAGGACGCAGAAAAGCCACGAGTATCTCTACTGGAAGTTCGGCAGCAAGGAGGCTGTAAGGGCAGGAAAGTGGAAGCTGGTTCAGAATAATCCTGAGAGGCAGCCAGAACTTTTCGACCTCCATCACGACCGGGGAGAGCAGCATAACCTTGCGGGAAAAGAGGGGAAGGTCCTGCAGCGGTTGCAGGGTTATTTGGCCGAGGCCGTGAAATAGCACTGGGGCGGAGCGTCACTCGATCGTGTCGCTGGAGTGATGCCGCAACCTTTCGTCCAGAACGGCAAGCTTGCCAAGTGTCTGCGAGGACTCTAAATCCCGGCTCATGGCAGAAACATTGCGTTGGGGCATCCTTAGCACGGCAGGGATTGCATGTAAGAACTGGGAAGCGATCAGAAATTCCGGGAATGGGGTTGTCACGGCAGTGGCAAGCCGTGATGCGGCAAAGGCCCAGCAGTTTATTGATGGCTGTCAGGCCGAGGTCCCTTTTGAGGACGTGCCGCGGGCGATCGGGGGATACGACGAGATCATTGCCGCGGATGACGTGGATGCGGTCTACATTCCTCTGCCCACCGGCCTGCGCAAGGAGTGGGTCATCAAGGCAGCCAACGCGGGCAAGCACGTGATGTGTGAAAAGCCCTGTGCAGTCAGCCACGCAGATCTGATGGAGATGACAGATGCCTGCGCGGCCAACGACGTGCAGTTCATGGATGGAATTATGTATGTGCACAGTGACCGGATGCCCAAGCTGCGTGCGGCCCTCGATAATCCCTCCAATGTTGGTAAGATTACCCGGATTGCTTCGGCCTTCAGTTTCTGTGCTCCGCCTGAATTTCTGGCAGGAAACATCCGGCTCAGCAGTGAATTGGAGCCGGCAGGTTGTCTTGGGGATCTGGGTTGGTACACCATCAGGGCGACGCTCTTCGTGATGAATTTTGAGATGCCCAAGTCTCTTCGGGCCACCATGCTTTCCAGTGCCTCAAGAGCTGATAGCCCGAATCAGGTGCCGACCGAGCTGAGCGCCGAGCTGTTTTTTGACAACGGGATCTCGGCTACTTTCTATAATTCCTTCCTGACCAATCACCAGCAGTGGCTGCACGTGAGTGGCGACAAGGGTAACATCCGCCTCGATGACCTTGTTCTCCCCTATCCTGATGGGGAACTCGACTTTCACGTCAATAACGCCGAGTTCGTGATTGAGGGCTGCAAGTTCACGATGGAGAAGCATCTCCGGCGTGAGTTTGTCCCTGAGCCCGGTGGCAACGACCCTGCGGCCCAGGAAACCAAGCTCTTCCGTAATTTCGGTGACCTTGCGCTGGGAGGAACACCGGATCTCTTCTGGGCAGAGGCGGCACTCAAGACCCAGCTGATCCTAGACGCCTGTCTTGAGTCCGCTCAGAATGGGAGCAAGATGATTGAGTTCTAAGCGGGTCTGGGATCTAGCCGAGTAGAGAATCGACAACCTCTCCAAATTCATCAGTGAGGCGAAAGTTACGGCCCTGATGAGAGAAAGTGAAGTCTCTGTGACGTAGTCCGAGGCAGTGGAGAAGAGTCGCATGGAGATCATGAACATGGACTTTGTCCCTTTCGGCGAAGTAGCCCAATTCATCGGTTGCCCCATGAACAATCCCCGGCCGAATCCCTCCCCCTGCCAGCCACATCGTGAATCCGTGTGGGTGGTGATCCCTGCCAGCCCCTTGCCCACTTCCCTGTGACATCGGGGTGCGGCCAAATTCTCCGCCCCAGATGACAAGGGTTTCGTCGAGGAGCCCACGCTGGCGTAGATCGGTCAGCAGAGCAGCAATAGGTTGGTCCACTGATTGGCAGCGTTTCGCGTGCTCCTTCTTTATGGAGCCGTGGGAATCCCATCCCTTGTCGTAGAGCTGAATAAAGCGTACTCCCCGTTCGGCCAGTCTTCGTGCAAGGAGACAGTTATTGGCAAAAGACGCTTCTCCGGGTTTCGCCCCGTAAAATTCACGTGCTGAGTCTGTTTCATTGGAGATATCAGTGAGTTCCGGGACGGCCACCTGCATACGGTATGCCAGCTCATACTGGGCAATCCGGGCGGAGATTTCCGGGTCATTGACAGCTGCGTGCCGCCGTTGATTCATCCATTTCAGGAGATTAAGCTGGCGACGGCGCTCGGACCGGCTGATTCCGGGAGGATTAGCAATGTGGAGAACAGGGTCGCCAGAAGTACGGAAGGTCGTGCCTTGGTGTTCTGAAGGGAGAAAGCCTGCTCCCCAGTAACTGTCGAGAAGCGGTTGGCGATTCTGGCCCGAAACGAGGACCACGAATGAAGGAAGGTCGCTGTTTTCTGATCCAAGGCCATAAGACAGCCAGGAGCCCATCGAGGGCCGTCCGAAACGTACGCTTCCCGTGTTCATGAACATCACGGCAGGATCGTGGTTAAAGCTGTCGGTATGCAGGGAACGAATGACTGCGATCTCATCAATAACCTTTCCAACGTGGGGAAAGAGGTCGGAGACTTCGGTTCCGCTCTGTCCCCGAGATCGAAAGTTCCACGGAGACCCTTTTATCTTGGGCCGATCCTCTTTGATCATTGCAAACTCATGGTTCCTGATGAGCTCCGGAGGCATTTCCTTTCCGTGTTGCCTCGTCAGAGTGGGCTTTGGATCAAAAGTATCCACGTGCGAAGGCCCACCTGACATGAACAGGTAAATGACTCGTCGAGCTCGGGGGGCAAGATGATGAAGACCTGCGCTTTTCCCGCATTCTGCTTTGAACATGGAGGCAAGGGCTAACGACCCAAGAGCGAGGGGAGCACTTCCAAGAAGTTGCCGCCTGGTTATCTCGTGGCTGACAGAGTCAAACATCATTCGCGTGTCAGCGTTTCGTCGAGATTCAGCAGGATCGCTGCCACGGATACCCATCCGTCGGCACCCTCATCCTCCTCCGCGAGAAAGGTAAGGAACATTTTGCGCTCTTCGGCATCAGGTGATCGGCTCAGACATGATCGAAAGGCATACTCAAGACGCTGTTCGCTACTTGGGTGAGAGGCGGTAATCCGCTTGGCGAAGAATTGGGCGCATTCGTGGAAGATAGGATCGTTCAGGGTGACTAGAGCCTGCCGTGGGGTGTTGGTTACTGAGCGGCTCGTGACGCAGACTTGGCGCGACGGAGCATCAAAAGATGCCAGAGAGGGATGAAGCAGCATGCGTTTCCAGTAAGTGTACATCGACTTACGGTGGCGATCATCCCCGGTAGAATCTTTCCAGGTGAAGTTGGAATTCCCGGGTTCGTTCTGGCCGGTTTCCTCGTAAAGGCCCTCAGGTTGCAAGGGAAAAACCGGTGGTCCACCCACCTTGTGAACAAGAAGGCCGCTTATCGCGAGAGCGTTGTCTCGAATTTGCTCTGCTGCATGGCGAGAGCGCGACATGCGGCCAAGCAGTTGGTTGGCAGGATCTGCCGCTCGCTGTCCGGGAGTCTGAGCAGAGGATTGCCGGTATGTCTCCGAGTTTACAATCAGGCGCACGAGTTCCTTTCGACTCCATCCGTTGCTTTCGAACTCAACAGCGAGCCAGTCAAGGAGTTCCGGGTGAGAGGGCTTTTCACCCATCAATCCAAAATCTGCGGGTGTCGCGACCAGACCTTTGCCGAAAAAATGTTGCCAGAGATAATTAACTGCTACCCGGGAGGTGAGGGGGTGTTCCGGTTGGAACAGCCAGCGGGCGAAGTCCAGACGATTAGCATTTTTACCACCGGCGATGGCTGGAAGAACGGCGGGGACCGCCGGGAAGACTCGCTGCCCCTTGTCCTTGTAGTTGCCCCGGATGAGAACATGCGTCTCGCGCGCGGTAGGGAGCTCGTCCATGACGTGGACTTTGAGAGGCTCGCTTTCCAGTGCAGCAAGTTCGGTTTCGAGCTTCTGGATTTCAGCACCTGCAGATCCGACCTGACCCGGGTCGGTGAGGGCTTTGCGGTAAATTCTAACATTATGAAGTTCCTCTCTGAAGACGAACGCGTTGGGTGTTCTCGATTTCGTATAGCCTGCTCCTATGGCGAGGGGTCGCGCGCTCACGGAGATTGACTGAGGTATGCGGCCTACCAGTCGCGCCGCCTTATCTTCGACGCCATCGATATAGAGTTTCAGAGATTGCCCTGCCTCGAAAACGACTGCGACATGATGCTCGATGTTGTCATTAACAGGAATACTTCCATGGATCTCAGCTCCGTTCCACGTTTCATTAGTTGAAGAGATCCACGCAAAGAGATGTCCTGGGCGGCTGTGCTCCTGAGCCTCTCCACCGATGCCAAAGACGAAGCTGCGCGTGTTACTCTGCCAGTCATACTTGGATGCGATATCGGCTACTTTTTCCTGGGTTCTGATAACCGCAGAAATTGTCAGATCGCCAGTTGGCGCAAATTGGGTGGGATCGGCCTCGATGTGGCCTTTACTCCATGTTCCAAGAAGGGCCGGGTCTTCTGGAGAGCTCGCGTCTGGTAGATTTTTTCGAAGGGCTGCAATCCGGGATTTCAGTGTCTTGCTGCGCTCACTACCCCTATCCGGGACGAAGCTCATCAATGGACCGTGGGTGTTATATCCCGATCCGAGGTGAGGCACGTTGTTAAAGATCGCGAAGAGCTGATAATACTCTTCCTTGCTGATGGGATCGTGTTTGTGATCGTGACATTCTGCACATTCCAGAGTCAGCCCAAGCCAAGTTCGTCCAGTAGTCTTCAGGCGATCTACCACGGTCTTAACCCGGAATTCCTCCTTCCGTGGGTTGTTCCCCTTGGCCTGCATGGCGTTACGGTGGAAGCCTGTTGCTACTTTTTGAGATGCGCTTGCTCCAGGTAGAAGGTCGCCTGCTATCTGAGCGATAGTGAACTGGTCGAAGGGCTCGTCCCTGTTGATGGAATTGATGACCCAGTCGCGATAGACCCACATGTTGCGGGTCCGGTCGGCAGCGTAGCCTGAAGTGTCAGCGTAGCGGGCAAGGTCGAGCCAGTTCTGAGCGAGGCGCTCTCCGAAATGAGGTGATGCTAGAAAGCGCTCGACCAACTTCGACCAGGCGCCAGGAGATGTGTCGGATCTGAAGCGTTCCACTTCTTCCTGAGTGGGGGGGATTCCTCGCAGGTCATAACTGAGACGGCGGACTAGGGTATGACTACGGGCTCGGGACGAAGGGGACAATCCCGCCTTCTTGAGGCGTTCATGTACAAAGTGGTCGATAGGGTTGATTGCTCCGGGGAGGGAGGATTTCCGAGGTGGTAGAAACGCCCAGTGGTCGGTTTCTGTTTCCCCGATCGACCGGAGATGGGGCAGAAGGGCAAGAAACAGAAGCGCGGCTAATCTCAGAGAGAAAGGCGTAACGGAAGAATGGATACTCCCAGTGGTTTTGAATTTCTCCTTCACGGCTTTCAGGATCGCCGTTCTTCTTCAATGTCATAGACATCAAACCAGACGTAGATGGGATGATCGGCGGGAACACATTGTGGGATATAGCCCTCGAGAAATTCCTGAAGCTGGATTGGAAGCTCGCAGATTCGCTTTGCCCGCATATTGTTATTCCACTGAATGATTTCGCGGTGCTGGTGCGGCTGGGCGTTTTCGGTGATCCATTGTCCGACCGATTCGTCATCGGCACCGGTGGACACAAATTCCCTGAAGGACTCGGCTGTCAGTCCGGTAAAGTCGAAAAAGAAATTATCCAGTGGGCAGTCAAACTTGTATTCCCCAAGCGTGCCTGCAATCGCCGCGCGACATTTGTCGAGAGTTCGGGCGGCAATGACGTAGCCAGCAAGAGTTTCATGCGGGCTGCGGGGATAGTCACCTGCCTGGGTAAAATCAGAGGTGGGCACGTTGATGATTCTTGCCGCCTCTCCAGCGGGGTCAAGCCACCGTTATTTCGATAGAGGCGCTTTGATGTCGGGGGCAGGAATGAAGCAGCGAATTGCCCTTCGATGGCTCTATTCGGTATCCAGTCTTTCCAGCAGCTTCTTCCACCCCTTCATGGATCGGCCGAGGTTTTCACGGGCGCTTCCGCGGATCCCATAGTGCTGCAGGCCAATCGGCCCCTTCCACCTTAGAGTTCTAAGCTTCTGGAGAAGGGGGAGGACATCGTAAGTGCCTGTATCCAGAGGCTGGATAAGGGTATTCCAAGTCGTCCCTCCCATATCTGCACCATTAATGGTGACCACGAAGAGATGGGGAGCGGCCTCCTCAAGCAGAGTGTTGAGATTTTTTCCGTCCACTTTCAGAAAGTGACAGAGGTTGAAGGTGACTCCGAGGTTTCTTCGGCTAGCGGCCTTTACGAGCCGAATACAGTCCTGAACCCGGTCAGCATAGGCTCCGGCGTGAGGATATAGCGCGAGGCGGACTCCCGACTTGGCAGCGTGGTCGGCGAGGGCCTGCAGTTTCGCTACGACGGGAGTATCGGTCGCCTGAGGATTCGCAGGTCGCCGCCCTCCTACGTAGACCCATATGATAGCTTCCCGCCCACTGGCCTCGGTGATGGCTTTCTCGAGGTTCGGGTTGTGAGTCACACCGTTGTCGCGGACCTCGATTCCATTGTAGAGTGGAGCGAAGCTGATCCCATGCTGCTTCACGGCAGCCAGCATCTCCGGGATGCGGGTTGCTCCGGTGTAGCCGATACCGGAAAAGCCGAGCTCCTTGACGAGTGCGGCCTGCTGTTCATAGGACCTGACCTCGGCATCCCTGGTGCCCGTATCCATGGCAAAGAAAGGCCATTTGGCTTGGCAAAGAGATGAGAGTCCGACGAGGCCGCAAAGGGAGAGGAGGAGGCAAAGCTTCATGGTATTTTTAGTGAAAGAGCTCCACGGAGGCGGTTCAAGCCTCGAGTCGCTCCGGGTAGGGAGCGTGGGAAGAAAGGGCCCTCATGGCAGGGGAGTATTAGGCTGAACCGCATTGTCCGGATACTTTCCGTTAAAAACCATCATCTGATCTCTGGTCTCGGTAATGACGAACGATTCATCGATTTTCTTATCCTTACCTGTGACCGACTTGAGATCGAGGCGCAGGTGCTTGGCAAGAAAGGGATAAGCTGCCATGCGCTTGGAGGGGCCATAATCATGCTTTTCCTCCGAGAAGTGAGCATTGGCGACCTTGTCGGATGCGCCATAAAGCTTGTAGACGTGCTGAACGAAGGGAAACTCGACGCGTGGGGTGTTCAGAGTCCAGTCACTGCCGTTAGAGATAAGAAGCTGTGGGCGAGGAGCGGCCAAGGCGGCAATTTCCACATTGTTGGTCTTGTGGGTCGCGCTCCAGTGGATCGGCATCCCGCTTTCGCAATTGCAGCCACCGAAGAAGTGGGCAGAGACCTGACAGACTGGAATAGTGACCGCCACCCGCTCGTCGAGGGCAGAAAGGATAAAGGTCTGGGTTCCGCCCCCGGAACATCCGGTCATTCCGATGCGCTTGGAATCGACGTTGGGCAGGGTGAGAAGGAAGTCGAGAGCGCGCATGCTGTTCCAAGTCTGCAGGCGGAGGATTTCGGGTGTAGCCCGGTGGTTCCAGCCAGCTTCTTTTGAGTCCCCATAGCCCATCATGTCATACTGGAAGACCGCAGCGCCCATCCGGGCGAGGACCGCACAACGGATCTGGCGCGATTCTCGAAAGCGGCCTCCATGGCCATGCGGGCAAAGAATTCCGGCCAGCTTTCCCTTGAACCCGGTGGGACGGTAAAGTGTGCCGGTGACGTAGAATCCGGGCGAGCTTTCGATTGCAACGTTTTCGGCCTGATAGCCTTTGTGGAGGCGTTTCTTGACGAAGCGTGGGTTGAGGGGGGTGCGTTCTGGGAGGTTGGAGAGCTTGGCCCCGGCCAGGATGCCGGCCTTCACAGTCGCCTTGCGCTTTTCCCAGCTTTCGAGGTCGGGGGTGGTGGCCTGAATTCCGGCCAGCTCCTTCTTCGCCGCCTCCTGGTCGTGAGCGTGGCCCTTACGCAGTCCCTCAGAGAAAAGATATGAATGAGCGAGGGTTCCCAGAAGAACCACTATGGCAAAAGGGAGTTTCATTCCTTCAGGGTCGGGCTCAATCCCCGGCAACTCAAGAACGGAGATTAAGAGCTGGTTCCATGCTGAGATTCTCTGCAAATGCACTTAGGGGCACTTTCTCGCTGGTTGAGAGCGCTTCCTGTCTGACCGCTACACACAAGATTCTGTTAAAATCCCGGGCGAACCTTGCGAAGCTGTGATTCACTTAGTCATGCATCGACTTTCTTTTGTATATTCGCTCTGCTTCAAGTTCCTCGCCCTTGCCACAATCGGCGATTTGTCGGCTCGCGATCACGTCCTGACCATTGGAGGAGGCTATTCTCCGTCTGGTAATCAGATCTCATTGGAGCGGAATGTCATTTTCTTCGAGAAGCTCCGCGCCGAGAAGTTGGGAGGCGATATCAGGCATGACCTGTATTTTGCGGATGGGAATTCGCCTTTGCCAGATCTCCAGTTCGAGCCGGAAGGTGGAGAGGTGCCCCGAGCTAATCTTTACATGGCGGGGTTGTTCGGATCAGAGAGGGGCATCGCGAATCATTATCGCAACAACGAGCTGAAGAATACCCGGGATCTTTCAAGCCCTGATGCGGTGGAGCGATGGTTTGAGGAGGAAGGGTCAAAGCTTGAGTCCGGGGATCGACTCATCCTTTACGTCACCTCCCATGGGGGCCGAAGCGGGAACAAGGATAATAAGTTCAACACGAAGATCTGGATGTGGAATCGTCGGACCCTCGAAGCATCCCGCCTTGCTGGTTGGATAGCGAATCTCCCCGAGGGAGTCAGAGTCATGACTGTGATGGTCCAGTGTTATGCGGGAGGGTTCTCTCATCTCATCTTTGATGAGAACGATGAGAAGAAAGACAGTGTTGATCGTCGTGTATGTGGGTTCTTTGCTACGGTCTGTGACCGCGAAGCGGCTGGATGTACCCCAGATGTAAATGAAGCCAACTATGATGAATTCAGCAGTCACTTCTGGGCGGCTTTGCGGGGTAAAACCCGCATGGATGAACCGGTGGGTCACTGTGATTATGATGGGAATGGGAAGATCTCATTCGAGGAGGCGCACGCGTATGCTATTCTAACTTCCCGCAATATCGATATTCCCATTAAGACGAGCGGAGCGTTCCTGCGGGTCCACAGTCGCCTTCATTCCGAAAAGGAAGAAGAGGAGGGCCTGCTGGGTCTGGAAACCCCATATTCAGTGATTCTGGAGCGCGCCGGCAAAGTAGACAGAGCGGTTCTGGAAGGGCTCTCCAGGCGTCTCAATCTGAAAGGGGAAAATCGCGGGACACAGGCGCGAGATGGAGTTTCAGCTTTAGCCAAAAAAATCCGGAAGGTGGAGGAGGAGAAAAAAGCGCATAAAAAGAAGTTCGATTCGGCGCGGGGAGTGCTTTCGAGAGATCTCCGAAACCGTTGGCCGGATCTCGAGAACAGGTATAGCCCGGGAGCGGTACGCCTCCTCAGTAAAGAGAAGAGGCAAAGCCAATTCGTGTCAGCGGTTGAGGAGCACCCAAGGTTTGAGGAGTGGTCAAAGTTGAGGGCGGAGCGCTCCAAACTTAGCGATCGCGACCTTCAGCTCTCCAAGGAGTATGCCAGTTGGCGGAGGTTCCTGCGGGCGTTTGAAAATGTGGCTTACGCGGCCAATCTTCCCGTCATTTGTGGGGAGGATGTGGTTGGGACCTATATGTGGATACTCGCGGCGGAGCAGGAGGGGTTTTCTGGTAATTAGGGACAGACACTTCCTTCGATCGCTTTGACAGTGCTGCCTGGCGATTCTCCCTGAGGCCAGGACTGGGGTTGAGTTGATCAGACGGAAGCGGAGGGAAACAACTCCTCGAGAATGCTGCTCCAAGTTCCGTTGTGCGAGGCACCCCGGTAGTTTCTCAGGTGATTTGTGGCATTTTCGAGGAGCTGACTGCAGAAGTGGGGTTCGGATTCGCCTCGATGGAGGAGGCTGCTGAGTGCTTTCGTGTCGCCAAAGGGGAAAAGCCCCGGGTAGTCCTCTCCCAGCAGGCTGGTGGAGGCATCGTTACGGGAGGCCACTATCGGGATTTGTGCGGCGGCCGCCTCGTTCATGGCGCATCCCCCCCCTTCCTGCAAAGAGGTGAGAGCGAAGAGGTTACTGGAAGCGATGAGTCGGAAGGCCTCCTCTGTTTCGAGAGGCCCAAGCCACTTGTAGCGCGGGTTTTCTGCCTCCTCGCGTTCGACCTCAGCAGCAAATTGTTCCTCCAGGATAGATCCGGCGTGGAGGACACGAATTCTTGAAGTAGGAGGGAGAAGTCTGGAGGCCCGGGCTGTGCGCATAGGGTCTTTCACGGCTCGAAGGTGGCCGACTACACATACCAAAAAATCGTTTCCACTCTGCTGGTGGCTTTTCCTCAGGGCAGGATGGTCGGGGGCGGAGAGGGGGATAACACGAGCCTTGATCTGATGATGTTCAGGGAGATGGGCAAGCGCTTTGTCGTGATAAACCACGATACGGTCAGCCATCTGGAGTGAGGAAAGAGAGTTTGGTGAGAGGCTGGGGTAGAGATCAGTCCCCGTGAGGGCTACGACCACTGGAGTTTGGCCGTGGTTATGACACTGTGCCACGGCACGGTGGCTCTTCTCCGCGTTTAGGGCGACCAGGAGATCAACATTTTCGCTCTCCCATTCAGAGGCCATTCGTACTTCGTGACCTAGAGCCGAGAGTTCAGCGGCCCAGCGTATCGCACTACTGGTGTTCCCGTTGTTCAGGGAGCCGGGAGACACGATAAGAATGTTCAAGACTCGCAACTTTAAGGCCATCCATGGGAGACGCAATCATGGAGGCAAGGTTCCCCGTAATGAGCTTACTCTGCGGCGGCTGTGAGCCCATCGGTAAGAGAGTCATGCTGAGGCGCAGGGCAGGCCTGCCAGAGCGTCTCAACCCGTTTCCCATCCAATTGGGGCAGTCATATTCTGAGGCAATATTGACGAGGGATTCAGAATTGGTTTTGGTGGTCCATCATGAAATTTGAGTATCTTCGAGTCCTTTTCCTGGGGTTTATTCTGACTACTCCTATCTGCGGGGCGGAAGGGTTGCAGGTGACCGAGACAGAGGAGGCCATAACGATAACCCGTGGGGATGTGATGGTTCTGACCTACCACAAGGCAGAGGTACTTCCTCCCGAGAAGGCAGACCCCATTTATAAGAGGAGTGGATTTATTCACCCTCTATGCGCTCCGAATGGGGAGCCGGTAACTGGTATTCATCCTGCGGATCATTACCATCATCTCGGGCTCTGGCATGCCTGGGTGAAGACCAAGCATGGCAAGGACACTCCAGATTTCTGGAATCTGAGAGGCAGGACGGGGCGGGTTCGGTATGTGAAGACGATCATTCTCCATGAGGGTTCGGACAAGGACTCCTCGGTTGGATTCGTGGTGGAGCAAGAGCAGGTGGCCTACAAGGGACAGCGCAAGGCGGAGACCGTTGTTCTCAAGGAGCAGTTTGGGATCCGGGTCGAGTATGTGGATGGGGAGAATCGGGTGAGATATCGTATCAAGCAGACCAACGTGAGCAGCGAGAGCCTGATGCTTCCTGCCTATCGCTACGGAGGTGGCCTCGCCTATCGGGCGCCGCACCATTGGGACCGCACCAATAGTGATTATCTCACCTCCGAGGGGCTGGACCGCACCAATAGTCATGCCACCCGGGCCAGATGGGTGGCAATGTGGGGGCCGACAGCGAAGGGACTTTCCACCTTCACGGTCCTGATACATCCGGAGAATCGGGACTTCCCCCAGCGTCTGAGAACCTGGCCTCCGAGCAGTCACAACGGAGCGATTTTTTTCAATGTTGTTCCAACGCAGGAAAAGGCATGGGAGATCAGGCCGGGGGAACAGATCTCAGAATCTTATCTTCTTACCGTAAGTGATGGGAAGCCGGATAAGGGCAAGATCGAGAAGGCGTGGAAGGCTTGGGCGGGTGATGCCCTGAGGACCCTCGAGTCGCTGAAATAATTTAGGTGTCCTTGATTTCGGTGTATTCGACAAGTCGATATGAAGACCCTCCTTTTTTTCCTCAGCCTAACAGTATTAACAGTGGAGCTCGGAGCAGCCCGCCCCAACATCCTGCTTATTCTCACTGATGACCACCGGTGGGATGCCCTCAGCGCTAAGGGGCATCCCTTCCTCGAGACTCCTCATCTCGACCGGCTTCTCCAGGAGGGGGTAGATTTCACAAACGCCTTCGTCACGACTTCACTCTGCTCTCCCAGCCGGGCATCCATTATCACTGGACGCTATGCGCACAACCATGGGGTGGTAGACAACTACCACCCAGTCCGTGACGACCTGACCTTCTTCCCGGAGTTGCTGCAGAAGGTGGGATATGAAACGGCTTTTGTGGGGAAGTGGCACATGGGAGATACTGATGAGAAACAGCGGGGATTTGATCACTGGGTAAGTTTCAAGGGGCAGGGCGTATACTGGCCATTCGACGAGGGCCTCAAGGTAAAGGGGCGCTATGTGCCGCAAGCCAACCGGACCGGTTTCAATGTGAATGGAACTCGGGTGGCGCAGAAGGGCTACATTACCGACGAGCTCACGGACTATGCCCTGGAGTGGATGCGGCCGCGTATTGAGACGGGAGGAGATCAACCGGAAAATCGCAAGCCTTGGTTTCTCTACGTCTCACATAAGGCAGTGCACGCCGACTTCCTTCCTCCCAATCGCCATGCGTTCAAATACGAGAAGGAGCCTTTCCAGCCTCCGTCTACGTGGGCGGACAAGCCAGAGGCCTTTCGGGATGTGCCCCGCTGGGTACAGAACCAGCGTAACTCGCGGCATGGTGTGGAATTTGCCTATTACATGAATCTCGATCTTGAGAAATACTACAAACGGTATTGTGAGACGATTGTTGCTGTGGACGAAAGTGTCGGCAGGCTGGTGAAAGCGTTGAACGCTAAGGGGGCTCTGGAAAATACCCTCGTTATTTATATGGGTGATAATGGGTTTCTCTTCGGAGAGCATGGCCTGATCGACAAGCGCTGTGCCTACGAGGAGTCGATGCGTATTCCCATGATTGCTCGCTGGCCTGGAGGGCTCAAGTCCGGGGGAAAAGTGCAGCAAATGGTGGCTAATATTGATGTGGCTCCGACGCTTCTGGCAGCGGCTGGGAGTTCTATTCCTGACTCAATGGATGGGAGGAACTTTCTTCCTCTTGCGGCTCGGGCTCCTTCTGGAGAGAAGGTGGAATGGCGCCGGGAACTGCTCTATGAGTATTACTGGGAACGAAATTATCCGCAAACACCCACGGTGCATGCCCTCCGGGGAGATCGCTTCAAGTATATCCGTTACCATGGGGTCTGGGATGTTGATGAGCTCTATGACCTCGAAAGTGACCCTCGTGAGCAGAAAAATCTGATTAATGATCCGGCCTACAGGGGACAGGTGGAAGAGATGAACAAGAGGCTCTTTTCTCAACTTGGGGCTACCTCAGGAATGTCGATCCCTCTCTTGGGGGATCGAGGAAGGCAGTTCTACCATCGTAAGATCGATGGAGGGAAAGGCGCTCCTTTTCCCAGCTGGTTCTATCGGCCGGCGGGAACCGATGGGAAGTAGCTCGAGAGAGATCAGGCTTTCGGCCTCTAATCCGAGAGGCGTCTGATGATCTCATCCACGTCGTAGACGCTTCCTCCCCATGACCCTCCTGAGGCATTCTGGAGGGCCGCCCAGAGCCTGGTGTCATCGGGAAGCCGGGGGTCAGGAGCAAGGTTGGGATGAATTTCTCGACTGAGAAATTCCTCTTGGTCACCCATATAATCGGCCGTGCCAACCAGCTTCCGGGTGTCGATATAGAGCTGGATGGGATCTCCGTCCCGCAATTTGCCGAGGGGTCCTCCGGCGAGTGCTTCGGGGGAGGCATGACCAAGACATGGACCGGTGGAAACTCCTGAGAAGCGGCCATCCGTGAGGACCGCAACGTTTTTTCCAATGGAGGCATACCTCAAAGTCGAAGTCACCTGATAGGTTTCTGGCATGCCGGCTCCCAGTGGGCCCAAGCCCGCGAGAACCAGAACGTCTCCTTCCTTCACCCGGTCGTCCCCTGTGGACTTGAGGGCGGTGATGGCGGCTTCCTCGGAGACGAAGACCCGGGCTGGGCCCTCGTGGAGGAAGACCCCTTTTTCATCCAGAAGTTCAGGAGCAATAGCAGTACTCTTGACCACGGCACCATCGGGAACGAGGTTGCCTTGAACGAAGGTCACAGTACTGGGAAAGGCCTCGCTGGGAGCCTTGATCACATCCCCGGAGTCAATTCTGTCCAGAGTCATGAGCTTCTCCTTGTAGATCTGGCGTCGCTGGGATTGTTCCCACCATTCCAGGTTTTCACCCAGAGTTCTTCCCGAGACGGTTGGGGCCTCAAGTTTCAGGAGATCGTGATCCCTGAGGTGGAGCATCACCTCTGGAACTCCACCAGCGAGGAAAACCTGAACGGTCGCGTAGCCGTGAGGGCCATTTGGCAGGGCGTCTACCAGTCGGGGGACCTTCTGGTTGATATGTTGCCAGTCTTTTACGGTGGGCCGTGGCAATTTCGCAGCATGAGCGATGGCGGGGATATGCAGGATCAGGTTGGTAGATCCTCCGAACGCTGCATGAAGGACCATGGCGTTATGGAGAGAGGCTTCAGTGAGAATGGAAGAAAGTGGGGTCTTGTTTCTGGTAAGGTTCAGGAGGGCGAGAGCAGAGCGCCGGGCCATGTCTCTCCATGCTTCTGACCCGCTGGGGGCAAGGGCAGAATGAGGGAGAGTCATCCCGAGGGCTTCTGCGACGACCTGAGTAGTGGCGGCGGTGCCAAGGAACTGACATCCACCTCCCGGCGAGCCGCAGGAGCGACAGGCGGTTTCCGAGGCAGCCTCGAGATCGATTTCGTTGTGAGCAAACCGGGCACCCACCGACTGTACCTTGGCGAGGTCCTCTCCTTCCTCGGAGAGGAGGGTAACTCCCCCCGGCACCAGAATGCCGGGCAGGTGACCGTTGCCTGCAAGAGCCATCATCATGGCGGGTAATCCCTTGTCACAGGTTGCCACCCCCAGCATCCCCTTTGCAGTCGGTAGCGAGCGGGTAAGGCGGCGAAGGACTGTAGCCGCATCATTACGGTAGGCGAGGGAATCGAACATCCCGGTCGTACCCTGCGACCGGCCGTCGCAGGGATCGCTGCAAAATACCGCGAACGGTATGGCTCCTGCGGACTTGAATACCTCTGCGGCCTCTTCCATGAGAAGAGACACCTCCCAGTGCCCGGTGTGCAGACCGAGAGCGGTGGGAGTGCCATCAGGCTTGCGGATGCCGCCTGAGGTTGAAAGCATGAGAAACTCGGGACTTCCAAGGGAAGAGGGATCCCAGCCCATCCCAGCATCCTGAGTCCATCCAAAAACGTCCCCGCTCGGCGAGGACTGCAGGAATGATCCTGTGAAGGGGAGGGCGCCCGTAGGCCCAGACGCAGTGGTCCGGATAACGAAGATATCCTCGGAGTTAGAATCAAGAATCGGATCGAACATTGGGAGAAGAGCCGGCTCGTGTCCGGTTTCTAATAAGGTTTCCAGAAGTGTTCCCGTTGCTGAGAGAAGAATTCTGCAGATGTGGGTTAGCCGATGATGGGTGAAGGGTTACGAATTAGCGATTCATCTCTACCCGGATGACTGGATGTCGCTGGCCATGGCGACGGTATTTTCCAGAGTCCCTATGCCGGAGATTGATATTCGGATGATGTCACCGGGCTGGAGGGTAAATGGATGGTCGGGAACAATGCCAGTGCCGGTCATGAGCAAAGCCCCGTCAGGAAAATCGTTGTCCTGAAAAAGAAAGCCAGCCAGTTCCTCGTAGCTGCGCTTCAGCTGGGAGAGAGTCGTTGTTCCCTGAAAGGCATCATCTCCGTTCCTCGAGATGCGGAGACTAATTTCGGTTTCGGGTCCGGGTAGGCTTCCGACCAGGAGGCAGGGCCCAAGAGAGGCGGAGCCGCTGTAAACTTTTGCCTGGGGAAGATAAAGCGGGTTCTCTCCTTCAATAGAGCGCGAACTCATGTCGTTGCCTACGGTTGCCCCGAAGACCTGCCCTTCCCTGTTGATGGCAAGGGTGAGTTCGGGCTCGGGAACATCCCATTCGGAGTCCGAACGAATACCTACCGGCTCTCCAGGATTCTGAATCCTTCTTGCAGTTGCCTTGAAGAAGAGCTCGGGGCGATCAGCGTCATAGACGAGATCGTAAAATCTATCGCCTCCAGCCTGCTCGCTCTCTTCCATGCGAGCGGTGCGACTACGATAGTAGGTGACTCCCGCTGCCCACACTTCCTGAGAGCCCACCGGAGCCAGAAGGCGGGAAGAGTCCTCGTCCGAGGCCTCCCCTTTTTCCCAAGCTTGCCCCAGAAGAGCAAGGGGGTCGGAGGAGCGGAATACTTCATCAATGGACAATGAAACATCCCGTAGAGCCCGCTCATGAGCGAGCCGTATCCCCGATGGGGTTCGATAGAGGAGGAACATGCTGGTATCCTCCAATCTTAGCTTTCAGTTATCAAGTTCCAGATAGCTGACACAGATGGGGAAAGATTATCCTTTCTGCCACTTTCTTGTGGTCAGGAATACAACTACTGCGGCGACTGCGAGTAGAATTGCCCACCGGGTCCGGGAGGCTTCCCTGAATTCCGGCATTGCCACCAAGGGCTCGATCGGTCCTCGCTGGCAGAGGACGAAGCAACCGTATCGAAGAACAGCCTCCTCGAGAGCGGCATCATCGGTAGTATCGACACTAGACAGGTTGCGTCTCTGGGTCTCCCAGACGGCTTGGCCAATACGGTCGGTAGTAAGGGCTAATTGATACATCTCCCTCATGAAGGAGGGGGTGCTTTCGTCCGAAACGGGCCAGAGACTCAGGAGAATCGCGGAACTCCCCGCCAGAGAAAACCCCCGCCTCAGGCCCAGGACCCCTTCTCCCCGAACCGATTCTCCCATTCCAGAGTCACATGAGGAGAGAGTTACCAGACGAGTTTCTGCAAGGGGGAGTCTTCTCACCTCATTCGAGAAAAGAATTCCATCCCGGTCGAAGGGGACGGAGACTCCCTGAGAGCGCTGGAAGTGGGCTCTTTTGGCTTCGGTAAGAACGAGTCCACTCCGGTAGAAGTGATCCGGAGCTTGGTCGTAATCCTGCAACTCGTTGAGGGTGGTTCGCTCCGAGGAAGGCAAAAGAAAGGCGTGGGTGGCAAGATGTAGAACGGCAGGGCTGCCAGACATGCTGCGGAGGTCCTGCTCGCTGGAATTAGTGAGTTTTTTGGAAGCTGCATTGGACGGCATGATTTTTTCCAGCATACCCAGCTCTCTCCGTACTCCGGGGATATCCGGAAGCGCATTAATAGTCTGGAGAATAATTTCACTGAGTTGGTCGGATGAGCGGTCCTTTGTTCTCGCAGGGAACTTCTGCGCTTCAAATTCCGGAACCCCGATCAAAGACCAGGCTCCCTCCCGGAGTGAGGGGCCTTCGCGTTCAACGAGAAGGTCCCTTGCGCTGGTGTAGTAAACGAGCTGTCGGTATTTTTCCGAGAGCAAGCGACCACTTTTGTCCATGAGGACTGCAAAGGAGAGGAAGTTGAGCTCGGCGTCAGGGGAGATCGCCACGGTCTGGATTTCGGTCGGCAGGCAGGCAGCAACAGGCGACCAGAACAGGTCGTGGAGGCGCTGGAGAGCGGAACTTAGGCGTAGAGAAGGTGGAGCGGCTGTGGGCTCCATCCCAAGAAGATGGGTCCGGTAGCGAAGTCGACTTTTCATCACATCGAGCCAGGTCGTTAAATCCCTGTTGGTTCCCAGGGAAATCCATTTGGGAGGGCCCTCCGGGAGAATCAGGATCGCTCCGTAGGAGAGGCTGTCAGGACCGGTTTTGCCCAGGTCATTAAAGCGGACGTAATCAACGAAGGCCGAGCCCGGAGAAAGGCTCACCTGAATATCCTTCCAGCTGACTTGTGTGCTTTCCTTGGCCGAAAAGGCGGTGTGATTTCTGAGCCGTGTCTCGAGAGAAGTAATCTCATCATGGACAGCCGAAACCCTCTTCTGGTCCTCATTTCGGAAAAGGAGGTCATCAAGTTCTCTCTGCTTCTCTTCAAAATCCATCCGTAGCCGGGCAAGTTCCGGATTGCTCTCGGATGCCTGCTTTTCTTCCAGAAGGCTGTCGATGATACGGGCTTTCGTCTTGAGGATGGTATTGGCGATGAGTTCGGGATCCTGCCCCAGCGAACACGGAATCGTAAGAAGATGATTCTCGCGCAGCCAGTTGAGACGCTGACGCTCCGTCCCGAAGGAGATAATATCATCGAAGAGCTCTAGAGCGTGCGTGGTAAGCTCTTCGGTTTTTTCTGCAAGGGCGTCAGGTAACGAATTCGAACGGAAAAGGCTCTCCAGATAATTGAGTTCGGCCTCGATATAAGCCTGATGGTGCACGCCAACGGACTCACGGTAAAGATCCGCTGATCTTCGGTAATGACGCTGTGCTTTGTGGTGATTCCCGAGCTGCTGCTGGGCGAAGCCGAGATTGGTGTGGTAGGGCCCGAGCGAGGGGTGCCGCTCGCCCAGTAACTCGAGGGAGATTGTCAGTGCTTCCTCGAAGAGGTCCCGGGCTCTGGCCGGTTGGCGATCCTCCAGTTCAAGGGTGCCGAGGTTCGAGAGGTGCGATGCCAGAGTCAGGTCATTTACTCTGGAGCGGTTCATTTGCCTGGTGAGCAGAGTTGCTTCCTCGAGATAACCGCGGGCGACATCAAAGGACTGGGCTCCAAGGCGCAGGAGCGAAAGGCCGATCTGACCTGTAAGGCTTACAACGTCGGGGTGTTCTTTCCTCAGGGATCCGCCCGCAAGCGCGTGCTCTCGGGCGCGCTCCAGATGCTCAGCGGCCTTGGCGTAGCTGCGCATGACGTAGAAGTAACGGCCAAGGCATTCGTGCTGGAACCGGAGAGCATCCCTGTCGTTTCCAGCCTGGCCCAGAGTTTCATGGAAGATTCGCCCTGCCTCCTCATAGCGACCAGTGGTGAGATAGATCAGTCCCAGATGATTCTGGCTGGCCGAGAGCCACGGCTCTCTCTCAGACTCTTCAACTTGTTCGTGCTGCTCGATTGCTCCAAGGAGGGATTGCTGAGCCTCCTGATAGAGCCCGGCTTTTCCCTCGGCCCTTCCAAGCTCGTCAAGAATACCGGCGAGAGCCTCGGCGCCGAAGTTACCTTCGGTTGCGAGATCACGGGCGAGGCGCAGGTGCTCGAGGGCCGAGTCGAACAGCTGGAGTCTAGCCTCCACGCTCCCTCTGCCCTGAAGGGAGAGAGCCCAGGTCAGGCGAGCCTCCTTCGTTTCACTCGTGCGGACCTCTTCACGCCATTGTTGTTCCAGCTCCACCAGTAACGGGAGAGCCTTCTCGAATTTGCCGAGGGCGAGGAGCTCACCCACTTCAAGAGGATCCTCCGCCATCGAGAGCGGGAGCGAGGACATCAGCCCGGCGAAGATCCAGCCCTGGAGCTTCGTCGGGTGGGCCCTTACGGGTGGACAAGAATCTGGTAGAAGCATCTGGTTTTCACCAAGGGGTCAATATCACTATCGAATCTGATCATTACTGCCGATCCTTCCTCTCCCGTCTTCTGGAGATTCTGGACTTCGTCCGTGCAGTCGACCCAGGTTTGCAGGTCGCTACTTTTCCGGATTGAGAGAGTAGTGCCATCTCGCAAGCGGTAGGGGGCGGAAAGGGTCGAGTTCTGATAGAGAAGACAGGAAAGAGAAAACTCAAAGGAAGCAGATGACTGGGAGCTTGCCACCATTGTCAGGTTCTGGGTCCGCGGTATGCCCGCTAAGTTGGGGTCAGATCCGAGGAAAAAGTATTCCTCCTTGTCGGACCAGCCGTCTCCGTCCTGGTCCGTGTCCATGCCATTCGGAGCGNTCCCATCTGAAGAATCGAGGCCATACCAGAAGGCCCAACTNGCGTAGTCCATGTAGTTGAGAGCCTCCNCNGNTCCAGGNGNTGAGGGATCCGGAACAAAGACAATTCGTTTCCCTCCCGCTACCTGTGCGCTGAGATCGAGAGCNGTCTCAGCATCNGCGGGGGTAAGAACCGGATTTAAGCTGAGATAAATGAGCGCTGCTCCGGTAGCGAGGGCGGTAGAGGCACTGGTCCCGGTCATGGTAGTGAG
The DNA here is from genome assembly GCA_002686085.1 of Roseibacillus sp. GTDB lineage: Bacteria > Verrucomicrobiota > Verrucomicrobiia > Verrucomicrobiales > Akkermansiaceae > Roseibacillus_B. The sequence continues at coordinate 232,867 of NZAC01000002.1, forward strand.
ATTTCCGTTGATGTCAGCAGCTTCCACGTTCAGGCCCGGGGCCCATAGATCCGGATCGGTCCGCGTGTTAGGCACTCGCCCGTTTGCGGGGTTGGTTGCTCCAACACAGATCACCCCTTTGCGTGTCACCCCGAGATCGGACGGAGTATAATCCGCTGCTGAGTTGTTGCTATTGTTCCCGGCAGATACAAGAACCGTGGCATAGACGTTGGTAAGGGTGTAGTCGATGGCGCTTTCAAGGCCGGCCGGGCTTGAACCGGGCGTATTGGAGCTGCTGGCGATACAGAACGTTGCCGGATCATAGGAATGATTCAGGCTCTTGTGGGTGTTGGCCCTGCTGACAGCCTCGATGAGGGCACTGATGGTGGTCGTGTTTCCATCAGGATAGATATTGTAGTTCACTACCTTGATTGGAGTGCCCAGAGCGGCTCCATAATCTGGACCGGCGATCATGCTCAGCATTTCGGTGCCGTGTTCAAAAATCATTGGATCATATCCGCTTAGGGGGTCGAGAGGATCTCCAGTTGCGCGGACTACAATAGATTCACTGATCTCCAGATTCGGATTCCCGTCGAAATATCCGCTGGAAGTGTCAATCCCGGTATCGATGAGGTAGAGCACGGTTTGTCGGCAGGTTTCAGGGTAGCAATACGTGCCGCTTGCGGGACCGAAGGCATTGTTGAGAGTCTCGAGTGCCCACCCGGCAGGGGTCCCCCCCGAGGGGTCTCCCACCTGCCCGTTGGGGACCAATTCACGGTCTACCTCGAGGGAAATTCCTGCCTGAGTGAGTTCGCCTGCCTGCTCGGTGGTCAGGTCCGCGGAAATCAATCGAAGGTTCCGGTCTGGGTTGTCGATCACCCGATAGACTTCGCCTTCGAGCTGGTTAATAGATTGAACGACAGCACTCACTTCCTGATCAGGATCTGGCAGGTTAATGATGTAGGACTGTTGATCCGCAGGAGGGTCCAGAACAGCGAGATAGGCCTTGCGCTCGACGGATGGAGCAACGGGCCTTACGCCAAACAATTCGTCGGTCGTTCCCTGAACTCTTCCCACGAGAAGTTGCAAATCTCTTCCTGCCGCCGCCACATCAAAACCGGTAGCATTGGCGTTGCCATTTGAGTCGAGAAAGCGCATGGGGATACCAAGGCTGTCCACCACAACCACTGCGGCATCCTCTTCTCCCTGCTGGATTGCGCCCTTGAAGCTGTAGGATCCCGTGAAACCGATTGCCACATAAGTATTACCCGCATAATCGATATCGAGGTTATAGGTATCCATGGCTCCCCCCGGCTCGGTGGATGCGCCGAGCAGCCGATCGTTCCGGAGCCTGCCCTCAGTGGGGTCCAGAAAGAGGAGGTGGCCATGGCGGGAGGCGGTGGTTGGGGTGTCTCTTAAGAGCACGCCCCCAGCAGTAAGGTCCGAGCCATCTGATGAGACTGCGGCACGCACGACTCCCTGTGGCCCAACTCCGATTCCGCCCGCCTGTTCCTGTCCGGGAGTGGGAGTGTCATTAGAGCGAATTTCGATGTTCCATAACCGGTTTCCCGCTTCCTTGCCCAGTTGCGTGACGAAGACATTCTGGTCATCGGCGCCCTGCCGGAAAGTTCCCTGGACATATACGAAAGGCTGGGTTCGTCCGTTCCCCACTGCGATGTATTCTGAGGAAAGCCCGTCTGCAGGTTCGGGGATATTCCAGATCTCCTGGAACCCAGCATCGTAGCGTCGGGCGAGGATCCCGGGGCCGGTTACGAAAACGGAACCTTCGTCGTCAATTGCCAGAGCACGCAACTCCATCCCCGGGATACTCCGGGCTGCGAGCCATTCTCCTGTTGGTTCGGCGAGGGCAAGAAAGCTGGTCTGGCCGTTTCCGGTCAGGGCGATGGGCTGTTGCTGGGTCTGTTGGAGAGAAGCAAGGTTGAAAAAGGTTCCTCCTACCACCAATCTGCCGTCCGGGCGAATGGCGATGTCATTGATAATGGCATCGCCTCCGGGACAGTCGACGGTGAGGAGCCATTCTGTCTCCCAGTTTTTGGTGTCCGTATCCTGCTCAATCGCAACGAGGATACCGTCCTCCCCATTCTGGCTCACCACCGTTCGTGCGTCGGTTCCAATTCGGAATTGACGGCTGTATGACCCGGCTGCAAACGCCCGGGCGGCAACCTCCCGGCCCACCGCCGGAAGAGCCTCCACCGAGCGAAAGGTTGCCGCCCCATTCGCGAGGCTCCTGAGCGCAGCCTGATAGCGGATAAGTTGCGCATGGGCACCAGTGGTGAGGACCACGACAAGGGTCGTGGCCATCAAGAAGGTGCTGCGGGTAGCGGCAATCATCTGTTGTGATGGTTTCAACCGGACTGAAAACAGCTGACTTTCAAAAAACTTGGGATCAGGCGCACTATTCGGAGTGGGCAGGGTGAGGTAATGGTTTTCAGATCCCAAAGTAAAGGACAGTGCGCCGAGTCTCAGGTTTTCAGGGGGCTCTGGAGGAGGATCGCGGGAAAGGCTTTTCTCTTGGGTGGAGGCAATGGATCTAACCGTCCTCCCATCAGGAGGAAAGGTCTTTCCAAGAAGCAACGGTGAACGCAGGATTCCGCGGCTGGACTATCTAGATGAAGAAAGCCGCTGCTCCTATCCTCTCATTAATCCTCGCTTATTCAGGGAGTGATCTGTTTGCGCAGGACGGGAGTGAATTGGCGCCTCGTGGTCTGGAGGCACAGGCCGAGGGGCGCTTGCCATTCGGAAAGCGGGAAGCGGTCGCTCCGGTTGAGGTCGATAACCCAGTGGTTCTCGTCCCCAATCTGACTAAGATCAAGCTGACTGCCTCCGGGGGTGTCTCTGGCACAGAGCTCAAGTCACCGGAATTTCCTGGGAAAGGACGTATCGAGGCTGTGGGACTGACGGTAGACCTTGCTGGACTGGCAAAGGCTCTCGGGCCGTTCATGGGAGCTCCTCTGACAGAAAGCGGCCTGGATCAGCTGGTCGAAACGGTTCTCCGCTACTACGAGAGCGAGGACCGGCCGGTGACAGACATTGTCGTGCCCGATCAGGACCTGACTGCTGGTGCAATCGAGGTGGTAGTTGTTGAGGGTCTGGTGGGGTCGGTAGGAATGCAAACAGGGGGCATTTTTAACGATGAACTCCTCTCCGGGGCCATCCATCTCCAGCGTGGAGAGATCCTTCTTTCCAGTGAGTTGCAGCGGCACCTCGACTGGCTCAATCGCAATCCTTTTCGACCGGTGGCCCTTTATGCAGCGCCTGGACAGGATGAGGGGGAAGCGGACCTTGTCTTTGCCCTCAGTGAACGGAGGCCCTGGCGGGTCTACGGTGGTTATGAGAATAGCGGAGCCGAGGTTTCCGGGGAACACCGGTTTCTCACCGGCTTTAACTGGGGCGATGCCTTCGGTCATGATATGCTCCTTAGCTACCAGTTTACCTCCGCTGAATCCCCGGAAGAACTCAGTGCGCATGCCGTTAGTCTGGAGATTCCCTTTCATTCCCGGCATCAATTTCTGCGCCTCAATGGAAGCCTGGCGGATATTGCCACGGAGGGTTACCTTGCTGGCATTCTCGTGGAGTCCTCGGGGTCCAGCTGGCAACTTGGGGCGTCCTACGGATTTCAGTTCAACCGCTGGGAGGACTTCCGTCAGGAGGCCAGCATTGGGATCGAGTTCAAGTCTTCTGATAATTTTCTGGTCTACGGAGGCATCCTTGGGGGATCGGATGCCGGGGTTGAGGTGGTTCAATTCCGGGTAGACTACCGGGCGAGTCGGCAATTTGGACAACGAGGAGGCCTCGCACTGAGTGCTGCAGTTGTTGGGAGCCCCGGTCAGCTCTCCACAAGAAATTCTGATGAGAAGTTCAGCCAATTTCGTCCAGGGGCCGAGGCGAGTTATCTTTACGCGCGAGCCCAGGCAGCTTGGACCCGGCGACTCCCCGGGTCGTGGGCACTGCGAACACGGGGACAATTCCAATTGGGAACAGGTGCTCTTCTCCCCACGGAACAGCTTCCGATGGGAGGTCATGCCTCGGTGCGCGGTTTTGGGGAAAGGGAGTATCTGGCGGATCGAGGCTACCTGCTCTCAGCTGAGGTTCGAGCCCCTGCGATGAGCCTTCCGATTGTTGGAGAGGTGCAGTTTCTCGGATTTCTTGACCACGGTCGAGGATGGCGGGATGAGCCTGTTCAGGGAGGGCCCGGGGAGAAGGAAGCTCTCACAAGCCTGGGAGCCGGTCTCCGACTACAACTCGGCAAACACTTCAAACTACGGGCTGATCTTGGTGCTCCGGTGGGTGGCGGCGAAGGTTCGAGGGCCCACATTGGGGTAACGGGTTCCTTTTAGGGGGAGTTCGCCTGATTATTCCCGTTGTCAACAGGGCTTTCGCTCAGTAGGGTCCGCCCCCCGCTCGCAATTACGATTGCACATCAGGACAGGTGCCGGAGTGGTCGAACGGGCTCGCCTGGAAAGCGGGTGTACTGGAAACAGTACCGTGGGTTCGAATCCCACCCTGTCCGCCAGCTCCTCTTTCCGCTAATACCTGTTCGGGGGGATGCAAGCAGCCTTACTCAGGCTGCAGCTTTTGCCAGTGAGGGTGCTGCAGAATTTTCGAATAGAGGTGCCGGACCACGAAGAGCAAGAGGACAACCAGCGGAATGGCAGCTGCGAAAGCCAACCAGGAGCCCCCGTATTCCAGTTAATCACCGGTGCTAGACTTTGAGTCAATGTAAGCCTATCTATCACCGTTAAATAGGCCGTAGGCCATAAGAAATGTTGCTTTCGCCGCCAACGCCATTCCAAGGCAGCGTATTATGCCAACCTGGTACAGACCGCGCGTGTTGCGCACAGATAAGAAGCCACTCAGTGAAAAATCACTGAAACACTTGGCTGACTTTGATTCTTCAATAGTAAATCCCAAAACGGCTGCGGAGCTAAGCTTGAAGTCTTTGCGACGACCACTTGCCCAAGTGCCCCGTTCGGAGCGTGGTGTTGAATGGACCGAGCGGGTGGTTTTGGCCTATTGCATTAAGGGCCTTCGTAGTGCGCGGGTGCGATCACTTCGAAAAAGTATCTCAGCATACTGGGCTTCGCAGGAACAGCACACCAAGGCGCAAGACTTTGAGGCACGCGTCCATCAGATTTTACGATCGGAGGATTTGGGCGACAAAAGCTATTTTGTTGATTTTTATGTTAAGGAGAGCAAGCCCGCTGCTGAGGAATTGAAAGAAATAGTCACTGTCTTGCAACGCAGCGGCATTGAGGTTTTTGTCAATTCTGGCACGCTTTTAGGTGCGATTAGGCATCAAGATTTTCTCAAGCACGATGATGATATCGACCTTGGTGTGATTATGAAGTCATCGGATGATCGCCAAGTGGCGAAGGAAATGGTGTGTCTCCATCAACGGCTCTCTTCTTCAATCGATTTGCCCATTAAGACATGCTTTAGAAGTCCGGTGCTAAAGATCAAATTGAAAAGCGATATTGTCGTGGACTTGTTCCCGACGTGGGTTCGGGATGATCGGGTCTACGTTTGGCCGCACACGTTCGGTGAGCTAGAGAAATCCAGCCTATTTCCGCTTCGATCAGTGAGCATTGCAGGTCAAGATTTTCCCGCTCCAGCGGATCCAGAGAAGATGCTAGTTCTGAACTACGGTAGTAATTGGCTTACTCCCGACCCGCATTTTGTGTTTCCGTGGCGACAAGCGCGAGAAAAATTCAAAATAGTGCTTAAAGCCTACCGGTACGCGGTGATAATTTATGCGGTGAGAAAGAAGCTTTGGGGGGATAGGAAAAAATGACGACGGTAATCACATACGGCACCTTTGATTTATTTCACCTTGGTCATGTCCGGTTGCTGAAACGGCTATCCGCTCTAGGTGATCGGCTTATCGTCGGTTGCTCGACTGATGAGTTTAATGCCGGCAAAGGCAAAAGAAGCGTCATGTCCTTTGAGCATCGGTGCGAAATTTTGGAGTCTTGTCGATTTGTAGATACCGTCATTGCTGAACGCACCTGGGAGCAGAAACGCGAAGACATACTTCGTCTCGAGGTAGACATATTTGGTATTGGCGCAGACTGGACCGGGAAGTTTGATGATCTCGGCGACATATGCGAAGTTGTGTACTTGGGCCGCACAGAAGGTGTTTCAACAACAGAATTGCGTCAATCAGTCCAAGAATTGCTAGGAGATTCCTTTTCTGGCGCCGGCTTTCCTGAGCGCCTGGTGGCCGGGGACGGTGGATGTGCAGGTTGAACGGGTAAGATGATTACAGCACAACTGGCATTCGCTGAAACAGTTCTAGAACGGAACCCTGACGTTACTCATTGGACAATTTAGGCAGATTATTATGAAAGTCATTGGGTATACCACCGGTGTGTTCGACTTGTTTCACATTGGGCACCTGAACATTCTTAAACGCGCCAAGCAGGAATGTGACGAGTTGATCGTCGGGGTCACAACGGATGAACTATGCGAAAGTCACAAAGGTTGCAGACCATTCATAAGTTTCGAAGAACGTCTCGAGATCGTCGAAAGCCTCAAGATGGTTGATCACGCGGTTCCGCAAAAAAGCATGGATAAACATGCAGCATGGGAAGAATTAGGATTTGACAAAATGTTTGTCGGCGACGACTGGAAAGGCACTGACGCTTGGAACAAAATAGAAGCCGACTTTGCCCAAATTGGGGTTTCGATTGTCTACTTCCCCTACACAAAGACAACGTCAAGTTCGATCCGAAGAAAAGCGCTGACCAAGATAACCGGAGGCGAGGGCAGTAGATGAGTGGAAAGAACAGACTTCAAGGTGGTGTCGCAAAACACGCCAATCGACTGCTGCCAAAAGTAGATGCGCTTTTTAAAGAGTGCGGAATTTCTTATTGTTTGGATGGCGGCACTCTATTGGGGGTTATTCGTGAAGGGCGCCTTTTGCCATGGGACGATGATCTAGATTTTTTTGTTCCCAGTGAAAGTGCGGCAGCGATCAAAAAACTGCGACTGCGTCTTTTGTTTATGGGCTGCAAACTACGTATTCGCTACGCAAAGCAAGCCGTAGGGCCAATCCCGAAAGGCGCACCACGTATTTTTAAAATCGTGACGATTAGACGTCACAAAGGGCACCGTGTTGTGATCGACCTGATCGTAAAATACGCGGACGACCAGGATTTCCATTGGGTTGTAGGTAAACCCCCAGTGCACAAAAAGGTACCGCGCAAATATTATGATACCTATGAAACGGTTGACTACATGGGGCGGGAATATCCGATCCCATCAGACGTAGAAAATTATCTGGAATGTCGCTACGGGAATTGGCGCGTCACGCAAAAAGAGTATGACTTTAGAAAAGACGACAAAGCCATTGCACCGTAACGCAATGTATTCTTGGATTTGCACCCCCACCTACCCCGGCTCGTGAAGCTCCAGGAAAATAGAGCTGTAAAAGCAATTTCCTAGCAACAACGGTTGAGGTGTGGCGGTGGCGGCCGTCGCCACCACCGACTTGTTAAGTCTTTACTCGTAGTGCGTCGCCAAAGGCGCAGAACTTTCACGATGCGTTCTTTCTCATAAACCTGATACACCAACCTGTGCTGAATGTTGATGCGTCTGGAGTAGAGCCCTTTGAGATCCCCAACAAGAGCCTCGAACGAGGGTGGTTCTGCGAATGGGTCTTCAGAAATTGAATCTAGCAATTCGCGCGCTTTGATTGGCAACAAGTGGTTAATGGGGGTTGATGGATTTCACTGGACCCCCCTTCGGCCTCCCGCGGGTTCGAATCCCACCCTGTCCGCCAGTTCCTCTTTCCGCTAATGCCTGTTCGGGGGGATGCAGGCCGCCTTACTCAGGCTGCAGCTTTTGCCAGTGAGGGTGCTGCAGAATTCTCGAATAGAGGCGTTGGACCACGAAGAGCGAGAGGACAACCAGCGGAATGGCAGCTGCGAAAGCCAACCAATAGTCCCCGTAGGCTGCCAGCAGATAACTCACAGTCGTTCCAAGCATCATGGCAAACACTCCAATGCAATCCATACAGGTGTAGTCAGTGCCTCCGTGCTTCCGGCGGCTCCAATCCATCATCAGTGAAAACAGGGCGACGGTGATCATTCCAGAGACGAAATGGTCAACGAGGACCGCCGGCAGCGCA
>NZAC01000003.1 GCA_002686085.1 Roseibacillus sp.
GTCTCCGAACAGGCGATCAAATTGATGCAGGCCGAGGCTCAAAATCACTTGGATGCACTGAAAATCTCGATGGAAGATGGAAAGAAGACCTTCGCTGAGGCTACCACGGAGCTTGAACTCAAGCCGGTCATCCGCAGTGAGGTCACCCGCTCCGGCACCATGGGTGGCGTGATGCGCGAATACACTATTGCGGCTCGCGTTAACCCAGGGAAGCTTTCCGAGCTGATCACTGATACCGATGAAGATGAGCGTTATGGTCTTGCTCGTTCCTTTTTCCTCTTTGTCGAAAAGCGCGAAGCCTATGAAGAGACCGGCAATGAAGGGATGGTCGATATGCAGGTAGAAGGGCGCCTGAGGGGATATCAAAGTGCGGCCTTAATGAATTGGTTCATGCAGGCCAAGGCCTCAGCGAATTTTTCCGCAGCTCCCACCGAGTAAGAATTGTTCGGGAGAATGGCAGAGGAACATCCTCAATCTCCGGAAGCATCTGGAGCCTACGACGAAGGGAACGGATTTTTCGCTACCGGCGATATTAAGGGGGCCATAGCGGCTTACCGGAAAAGCGTTGCTCTGGATCCCGGCTTCTTTGACGGGTGGCACGCCCTCGGCATGGCTTTACTTAAGGCTGGCGAAGTGAAGGAAGCGATCGGATGCGGACTACAGGCTACCACCCTGTGTCCGAATGATCTTCTCGCATGGACAGCGCTCTCGCAAATGTATGTACAAGACGGACAAATCGCGCAGGCTGAGGACGCCAAGGGGCGAGCTCGCATTCTCTCCCTGGGAGGAAAGGTAGTTCGGGACAGCGATTGAGCTCGCTCACCCGGTGGGGCTGGTAATTCGACCGCCACCAGACTATCACTCTCTCTTCTGCAGCAAAGGCATGAACAAATTCTTCATAACCACCGCGATCGACTACCCCAATGGCAGTCCGCATATTGGCCACGCCTATGAGAAGGTTCTTGCCGACATTATTGCCCGTTATCGCCGGCTCCGGGGTGACGAGGTGTTCTTTCTAACAGGGGTCGACCAGCACGGGCAGAAAATGCAGCAGACCGCGGATCAGGAGGGCGTCAATGTTGCCACTCTGGCCACCCGTAATACCCGGAAATTTATTGCTCTCTGGGAGAAACTGGGAGTGCACTACGATGGTTGGGCAGCCACCACTGATGAACTCCATAAAAAGTGTGTACAGGGAATTCTCGCCACTCTGCATGACCAGGGTCAGCTCTATAAGAAAGCCTATAAGGGCTTCTATTCCGTCAGACAGGAACAGTATCTTACCGAAAAGGATCGTGGTGAAGATGGGCACTTTGGCGAGGAATGGGGTGAGGTTATCGAACTCGAGGAAGAAAACTGGTATTTTCGGCTCTCGGAGCATGCTGAATGGTTAAAATCTGCCGTGACGAGTGGAGCGCTTGGAATCCTCCCAGAATTTCGGCGCGCCGAGGTCCTCAACGCCATCGAGCGTGCGAGCGAAACTGATCTCTGCATCTCTCGCCCAAAGGACCGTCTTCACTGGGGTATCGAATTACCGTTCGACACCGGCTTTGTGACCTACGTGTGGTTTGATGCTCTGATCAACTACATCTCCTTCGCTGGCTATCGCAGCGATGAGAGCTCCTCCCTGCCCGATTTCGACACCCTCTGGCCAGCAAATGCTCATGTTATAGGAAAAGACATCCTTGTCCCTGCCCATGCGATTTACTGGCCCTGTATGCTTCGTGCAATGGGATTTACCGATGACCAGATGCCCATCCTTTTGGTTCACGGTTGGTGGAACATACGAAAGAAGAACACGGGGTCTGAAGAAGATGGCTCAGAGGAAAAAATGTCGAAGTCTCTTGGGAACGTCGTGGATCCGGCGGAATTAGCCGAACGGTTTGGGGTGGACGCGGTCCGCTACTACCTCGTTCGTGATATTGTCACCGGGAAGGATAGCGCTTTCGATCTGAATCGCCTCATTAGCCTGTTTAACTCAGAGCTTGCGAACGATCTCGGCAACCTCCTGAACCGGTCTATCAACATGACTAAGCGCTTCGTCGGCGGCGAGCTTGCCGAGCCGAATTATGATGATGATGCCTGTAAGAACGTGAGATCCTCACTGGAAGACGCTAACAAAGCCTACCTCGCAGCCATGGACGCTTTTGACCTTCCGGGTGCATTAAAGGCCATCAATTCTCATGTCGTGCGGTGCAATCAGTTTATCGAGAAAAACCCACCGTTCGAACTGCGAAAGGATGACTCCCAGGCTGATCGTGTGTCCGCCATCCTCTATCATCTCTGCGAATCCTGTCTTCACCTTTCAATCCTTCTCTCCCCTTTCCTGCCCGATGCATCGGCCAAGATTCGTGGCCAGCTGCGCGCGGAGCAGTCCTTCACAGGGCGCCTTGAGGATCTCAGCTGGGGGCTCCTGAAGGCCGGACATCAGACCGGAAAGGCGAAGCCCGTGTTTCCGAGGATCGTTCTTGAGGAGGACCAGACCTGAAAAGAGCGGAACTTTGCTGGTCCTATCGTCCGCTTAGACTGTTGATCGTCTGGAAGATTGCCGTGATCATCAAGTAGGCCATCGTTCCGATCAAAAGTGCCATAATAATCAGAACTGCCGGCATGATCAGAGCCATGATGCGCTGCAGCGAGCTGTTCAACTCCTTGTCGTAGCGAATCGCCGCCCTCTGTAAGGCCTTGTCAATCTTTCCGGTTTGCTCTCCCACCGCTACCATGTCGATGAGCAGGGAGGGGAAGATTCCGGAGCGGATCATCGATTTCGAAAGGGAGCGACCATCCCCTACCATCTCGATCATTTCATTCAGATGTTCCCGCTGATGAATGTTTGGTGTGGCGTCACGCGTCAATTGGAGAGCCCTAAGAAGTGGTAGCCCATTACCTACGAGGTTCGCCATGGTCTCAAGAAACTGAACAAAAAACCTGTGCTCGACCACACGCCCGAACAACGGGAGACCCAACTTAATGCGATCCCATGCGGGCTTGTTCTTTTCGGCGTCCTTCCATGCTTTGAAAAATACAGCTACCGCGAGAATCAGAATGAGAAGAACAGGCCAGAACTTCGAAAAGAATCCACTGAGGGCGATCAGGATTTTGGCACCCGTGGGCATCTCCGCGCCGGGCGTACTTTCCAGAAGAGCCGTTAACTGGGGGATCAACTTCGTCACGAAGATGATTGAGACCATGATCCCCGAAAACATCAGGAAAGCTGGGTAGATCAGGGCCAGGGTAACTCGTCCCTGCAACTCCTGCAGAGTCTTCAGGTAGTGCGCCTGACGTTTCAGGATTGTATCCAAAGCTCCGCTCGCTTCGCCCGCTGCAGCAAGAGAGCAATACAAGGGACCAAAGCTCGGACTCACCCGGTTCAGGGCGTTCGAGAAGCTGTTTCCATCCCGCACGATCTGGCGCAGTTTCAATGACACAACCTTGAGATTACCAAGCTCCTGTCGCCCCTCCATGGCCTTCAGAGCAGGCTCCAACTGCAGTCCTGCGGCAAGCATATCACTCAGCTCCTCCGTAAACATGACCACGTCTGCCCTCTTGAGCTTAATTGGCCCATCGGGAACCTCTTCTTCCTCTACCTTAGCCGCCTTGGTGGATCCGTTTTCCTTCCCTTTCTTTTTACCGGCGGGCGCCTTAGCTTCGCTCGGAGGCGCCGAACTGGCACCAGACTCACTCACCTTCACCGGCTGCAGCCCCATTCGATCCATCAACCGAAGCGCTTCGCGCCGGTCTGACGCTTCTATCTGACCATTGGTGACCTGTCCCCGCTTGAGAGCCTTGTATGCAAAAAGTGGCATGGTGTCCTATGAAGTGTGCGCCCTTCTACTCGGATTCTCCACCAAGGTCAGAACTAGTGACTGATATTACTTCCTCGATCGTGGTCTCACCCTGCATCACCTTCCTCCAGCCGTATTCTCTCATCGGCACATATCCTTCCTCTATCGCCAGCGCTTTCACTTCACTGGCTGGGGCTCCATGCGCGATTAGCTCCTGCATGGGACCGGTGAGCAGGGCAATTTCGTAGATCGCAAGCCGGCCTGAAAACCCGGTGCCACGACAATGATCGCAGCCCACGGCTTCGTAAGGCGTCCCCTCGAGATCCAGAGGAATTCCCAAGTCCTCCTTATCCTTATCAGAGATTGTTACCGGGCGACGACATTTTTCACACAAGCGGCGCACCAGTCTCTGAGCAAGAAACGCCCTCACTGCAGCCGACAGAAGGAAGGGCTCAACGCCCATGTCAGTCAGACGACCAATGCCCCCGAGAGCGTCGTTGGTATGGAGCGTGCTAAAGACCAAGTGACCCGTCAGCGAGGCCCGGATCGCAATCTCAGCAGTCTCCAGGTCACGAATCTCACCAATCATTACGATATCCGGGTCTGCCCGTAATATGGAGCGCAGTCCGCTGGCGAAGGTCAAACCGATCTCGGACTTGACCGCAATCTGCATCACTCCATCAAGCTTGTTCTCCACAGGGTCCTCGATCGTCACGATCCTGGTCTCAGGCGCATTCACCTCCGAAAGGAAGGAATAGAGGCTCGTTGACTTTCCCGAACCGGTTGGACCTGTGATCAGGATGATTCCGTTGGAAAGCCCGAGAAGGCGCTCAATTTTCTCCTGTACACTAGGCTCCATCGAGAGCATTCCGATGTTAAACTTTTGCTGGTTCAGCAAACGGAGACTGACACTTTCTCCCTCCACGGTAGGCACCGTCGCCACCCTCACATCGATTCCCGAACCTTCGAAGGACAGATTGATACGACCGTCCTGAGGAAGCCGCCGTTCTGCGATATCCAGCCGCGACATGATCTTGAGTCGGGCAATCACCGAGCTCTGAAGAGCCTTGATGTTCTCAGGGACCGCAATGTCGAGCAGGACTCCATCGACTCGATAGCGAATACGAAGATTATCGGATAGGGGCTCGACATGAATATCCGTGGCTCTTTGTTCAAGAGCTTCCCGGATAATCTGGTTGACGAACTTCACGACACTTGCCTCCTCATCCTCATCCTCATCAATGACACTGGCCTCGTCCCCCTGCTCGAGATTATCATAATCAAGGTCTCTCCCCTCAAGAATCTGTTCGAAGGTATCAGCGCCTACCCCGTAGAGGCGCCGTAGCCCATCATGAACCCTTCGGCGCGATGCCATCCTCCACGTGATTGGTATCTCGACTGCCTGAACCGCAGCCTGACGCGCTGCGATATTGAAGGGATCGTAGGTCGCGATCACCAATCGGCGGGTTCCGTGCTCATCACTGCCCTCAAATTCGACGGGAAGGATGCGATGCCTCAAAGCCACCTGTGGACCACATACCTTTCGGAGGGGAAGAGCCTCGGAAGGAGAAGGAATATCTTCCAGCCAGTGAAGCCCTAACGAATTCGCCAGAGTCTTCATGTAAGGCTCTTCATCGACCATCTCGGCATCGAGAATATCGTCCAAGGGACTCCGCTGCCCTGCTGCCGCAGCACCGATCACCTCTGAAAGAAGATCGATATCACTGCATCCTGTGTTCCGGGCGGGAGCGATGAGCAACTCTGTCATATTAGTTTGGCTGTGCGGATGATGCCCGCGATTCCTCCATCTGTCACTACTTTCGGAGCTTGATCGAGGGGCGGGCCTGTTCCCGGGCCTGATCACCATCCCCGGTAGGTCTCATGGCGGTAAAAACGAGTCATTTCCGCAGGATAGTTCCTCGGATTGGCAAATAAGCCCCTGTTTCTCAGCCCTCTTGATCGGCGAGGTAGCGTTCAGCCTCAAGCGCTGCTGCACAACCCTGCCCTGAAGCGGTAATTGCCTGACGGTAATAGTGATCTGCCACGTCCCCTGCAGCAAAGAGCCCCGGTGTGCGAGTCGCTGTTCGCCCTGGCGTCTGCAGGATATACCCGTCCCCATCAAGATCCGCCAGTCCGTTCAGGAATCCGCTGTTGGGAATGTGCCCGATCGCAATAAAGACCCCCTTGACCTTCAAGGAGCCCTCTTCGCCGGTTTCACGATTACGGATGCTCACTGAGTCCATTTTTCCATCGTCGCCGGGATGATAGGCGGTGAGCTCCGTATTCCAGACCGCCTCCACTTTCTCGTGAGCAAGGGCCCTTTCGGCCATGATTTTAGACGCGCGCAGTTCCCCACGCCGATGAACAAGATACACCTTGGTCGCAAACCTAGTCAGGAAGGTCGCCTCTTCGCAGGCTGAGTCGCCTCCACCAATAACCGCTACCGGCATATCTCGATAGAAGGCACCATCACAGGTGGCGCACGTGGTTAGGCCATTCTTTCCATTTTCCTCATTAGGCAACCCCAACAACCGAGGCCGCGCACCTGTGGCCACGATGACCGTTCGAGCCTGTAAACTCTCCTCCCCACAACGAACCACGAATGAGCCATCTTCAGCCTTCTCGACCAGATCGACAGTCTTGTAGACAATTTTGGCTCCAAACCGCTCGGCTTGCTGTTGCATGTTGAACATCAGGGTAGGACCATCCACACCCTCCGGGAATCCCGGGTAATTCTCGACCTCACTGGTGGTTGTGAGCTGTCCTCCAATCTGCTCTCCTGCGAGCACAAGCGGCTGAAGGTTAGCCCGGGCGGTGTAAATCGCTGCAGTCCAACCTGCACAGCCGGTTCCAATAATGATAACGTCTTCCATAAAATCTCGTAGTCGTTTTAGGTGTCGCGAACTGCTGGGACTCTGATCGAGGAGAGGCAGAATAACCAATCTGAAATCTACCTAATTATCTCTTTTTGCACGTTCCGAAGCTATCCAGGCACGGTCCCCATCAGAAAGGCGACTCTCTTTCGCTCTGATATTTCTTCCATCTGGCTCCACCAAAACCAACTGTCCCGACTTGTAGCGGGTCAGCTTCGCAAAAACCTTGCGCCCTTCCTGATCCGTCCACACCCGGTAACCCCTCCCGGCCATCGACTGGCGCCATTCCCCGTGAAGATCGACAGCCTTCCCAGTATCGCTTCTGAGCCGGCCCTCGTAGAAATCGAAATAACTTTTACGATATCCCCGATAGCGCGCTGTAACCTTGCCGTCCGGAGTGAGCAAGAGCACCGTCGGGAAGCCTTGAACCTTGTAGCGGCTCTTAAGCTCTTCCAGATAGTTCTCTTTTCGGATCTTGTCGTCCATCGCTGATTGGCCCTGTCCTCCACTCACTCCCTTGACATTAAAATCTAGGCGGAGCCGCACTAAGGCTCCCTTGGCCCATTCGCTGAAGGCACTCTTGGAGAACACCTCGCTATCGAGCGAGCGGCACAGGGGGCTGAACTGGGTATCGGTGAACCACACGAGAATGGGCTTTCCGGAGCGCATCGCTGCCCTCCGGGCCTTGGAATAGCTGACAAACCATGGACCCTCGCGACCCTTGTCCACCATAACCTCTTCCATCCCTTCCATGCTCTTTTCGGGGTTATCGGGGTCGGTCCACATCAAATCCTCCTCCCGTGCCTTAATTCGAGCGGTCACTTCACCACTAAGCTCCGAAGAGTCGTCAAGCGTCACCCTGACCCCCGCATTTCCTGAACGGCCACCCGCGCGAAGAAATGCAGGCACGCGAAGAGCATCTGGAGAATTCGCGCCAGGTTTGGGGCCGGCTAAGCGCTCGATCCTGCTACATGAGCTGCCNGCCACTGCCAGCACGGCCGCTGCCAATGGTATTAGCCCCCGATTCACGAGGAGAGCTTANCCGCAAAACTGGATCAATCAAGTCACCCAATTGTCNTTGCTCCTGACCGGTCATCTCATAGAATCCCTCTGAGCAATGGCCCGGATACGCTTCTCTCTTCAGCTTATTCTCCTTCTTATCTGTGGAATCTCTGGTGCATCAGCTGCCGGCGACAAGGAACCCGCTTACTCCAAAGGTGGAGAATGGAATCTCCGCAAGGAACAGCACGCACACTTCCCACTTCCTCTACCTGCCTATACGGATCCCAAACATGAAGCTTTCGAGGGAGAAGGCGGCACTCTGTGGGAGAAGCTCAAAAAAAGAGCTGTCGCTCAAAATTACTTCAACCTGATCGCCACGATCATATTCGCGTGCGCCATCCTTCATACGTTTCTCTCAGGAATCTTCAAGGAAATGGCCCATGCGCACGAAGATAGGCACCAGAAGAGCATCGAAGAAAATAAGCGCAGAGCAGTGGACAAACCAGAGGACGACGCCAAGGACGACGTCTCGTTCCGTGCGTGGTTTTTCCACACTCTCGGCGAGGTGGAGGCCGTGTTCGGCATCTGGGTGATCGCTCTGGCCGGCGCGGTCCTGTGGTGTCATGGAATCGCCCCCGGTGATGGACTCATGCATGGAGTTACGGAGCTCCAGAATTATCTGGGCTATGATGTGAACTACACAGAGCCCCTCTTCGTTGTGGTGATCATGGCCATTGCTGCAACCCGACCCATTATACATCTTTCCGAATCCTGTGTGAACAAGGTCGCCCAGCTCTTCGGGGGGACTCCAGCGGCCTGGTGGTTCTCAACTCTTACTCTTACCCCCCTCCTTGGATCGTTCATTACTGAACCGGCCGCAATGACGATTGCCGCCCTTCTGCTCGCAAAGCGCTTCTACTCTCTCTGCCCAAGCCCGACCTTTGCCTATGCCACCTTGGGTCTTCTCTTCGTAAATGTGTCCGTGGGCGGAACCTTGACTCACTTTGCTGCGCCCCCTGTTTTGATGGTCGCCGAGCGATGGGACTGGGGCATGGGCTTCATGATGACCCAGTTCGGCTGGAAGGCCGTGATCGGGATTGTCCTCTCCAACGTTCTCTATTTTGCCTTCTTCCGCCGGCACTTCGCGAGCCTCGCCGGCCCCACAATCCAGCACGACCCAAATCAGCCCCCGCGCTGGGAAGAACGAGAAGACCCAATACCTCCCGTAATAACCGCCATTCACCTGCTTTTTCTTGGGTGGACGGTCTTCATGGCGCATTACCCACCTCTTTTCCTTGGCGGATTCCTTATCCTGCTCGGCTTCTCTGAGGGCACGGGTCATCACCAGAACGACGTCAAGATGCGCACCCCGCTCCTGGTCGGCTGCTTTCTGGCAGGCCTTGTCATCCATGGTGGCTGCCAGGGATGGTGGATCGAACTCCTCCTTACCACCTTTGACAATGAGTGGGTCCTTATGGTCGGAGCCACCGTTCTCACCGCCTTTAACGATAATGCCGCGGTAACCTACCTAGCCTCTCAGGCTCCCCAGCTAGCAGATGCCGCAAAGTATGCGGTTGTCGCCGGAGCGGTGACCGGAGGCGGCCTCACCGTGATAGCGAATGCTCCCAACCCCGCCGGACAGGCTATCCTTGGACGTTTCTTTAAGGGTGGTGTTTCCCCTGCCAAGCTGGCCCTCGCAGCGATGGTCCCCACCGTCATCGTTGGCGCCGCCTACATGCTCCTGTAGCCAACCATGTTTACCGGACTAATAGAATCTACCGGACGCACCATTTCACTGGAGCCACGGGGCGAACAGGCTCGCCTTACCATTGAAGTGCCATTTTCGTCCGAAACTTCCCGAGGAGATAGCGTGGCCATCAACGGATGCTGTCTCACCGTGGTGGAGCAATCCGAGAATTCCCTGGCCTTCGACATCCTGACCCAGACCCTCGATGTCACCTCGTTGGGCTCCCTCAAACCCGGCGCGCTTGTCAACCTCGAGCGAGCTCTCCGTGCCGATGACCGTTTAGGAGGACACTTTGTCCAAGGACACGTCGACGCCACTGGGGTCATCAACGACCTGTCCACCAAGGGGCAGGATCATCGTTACGAAGTCCAGCTTCCGCACGAGGTCTACCGCTACTGCATTTCTCGGGGCTCCCTCGCAGTGGACGGCATCTCACTCACCATCGCTGAACTTCTCCCAGACTCTGCCCTCTTCTGGATTACTCCGCATACCTTTCGAGCCACCAACCTGCAGTCCGCCTGCCCTGGGCAAAAGGTAAATCTGGAAGCCGATCTCCTCGCCAAATATGTGGAGGGTCTCGTCCGGGACAAGCATTAGCCACGATGACATTACTCAACGAGGAGCCAGCAAATCGAAGGGCCACATCGGCACATTGCGCAGGATCCAAAAGCCAATGATTACACCGGGCAACCACCAGGACAGCCCTCTTGGCAACCTGACTCGCGGTCCCCGGTAATCCCGTCCTTTCACCCATGCCAATCCCTCCAATGCAATTCCCACGACGAGGAAAGGCAGGAGAACAACCACCAAGGCGTTTTTCTTGAGCGCATCCCCAATCCGGAGGTTGGCAAGTGCATGCCCCGCACGCGTGCCCCCGCACCCGGGGCAATGCAACCCGGTCACCTCGTGAAAGGAGCAGGGAGGGAGAAAAGTTCCATCAGTTTCAGGATCATTCTCCTTCAGGTGGAGAATCGCGAGCAATCCTACGACCACGAAAACAAGGACAACGATCAGCCGCGCGTTCACTAAAGTTCTGATATGACCCCAAGCCCGATGAGTGCCAAATATAGGACAACAAACACCATGCCAGAACCAAACGAAACCCATGCCCACGTCTTTGCCTTTTTGGATGCATCCATCGCACCAGCTATATCACCACGCGCGACCAGACCGTCGACCTTCGCTGCGGCGATGATTGCTGGAATACCGAACGGCCAGCAACACAGAATCGTGACCAAGATAGATTGAACAAGGTAGTTGGGTATCCGTTCGTGCGCGACGGGCCCCGCGATTCCAACTTCTGCCTGAGGGATCTGACTGCCACTCGCAGGCGACGCAACCGGGGTCGCAGGAGGCTCGGAATCTACCCCGGAGATCTCCCCAACCTGCCCAGCCGGAACCCAATCAGCCATTCCCTTCTTCCACACCAGATCGGTCTGGGCGACCTCACCAGTTACCACCATACTTCGTAGGGTTGCCAGACTGACAGGCCCCTGCTTCTCACCGTGTTTTGCGTAATACCACTCCATCTCGCTAGCGTTGCATTATCCGACCAAAGGATCTCGTCAATTCTGCAATCGATCAATCCTTAAGAAGAAACGAGGGCCATAAGCAGATAAACAATACCTAACGCTGACCCGATATACCCGAGAATCAGCCCGGCCAGAGCCATCCCGTCACCTCCTTGCTGGCCTCCTGAAGCACGAATCTCCCCCTTGGCGATATGACCAAAGATGACTGCAAGAATCGACGGAATAAGGATACCGCAGCAGGTCACTCCGACACATCCACAGACCAGACTTGCAATCGCCTTTCCGTTCGCAGGTGGCTTGGAGCCCACCGGTCTAGGATACGGAATATCGGCCGAGGAATCAGCCTGTGCTCCCGGTGGCACAACCTGTGGAGAATAATGCCCCTGTGGGGGACCCGCTCCGGCACCCGCTGCACCTGCCGGAGGAGAGTCAAAGTCCTGAATCTCACTTGCCGAAATCCAGTTTCCCATTCCTTCACACCACACGAGGTCCGATCCCGCGACCTCCCCGGACACCACCATACTCCTAAGTTGAGAGGCACTTACCGGACCCTTTCTCTCGTTATTCTTTGCATAAAACCACTCCATGATTCTCGGTATTGCCTACTGACAAGCGCCTCGCCCAGACATCACCTAGCGCGGACACAGCTTCTATGATTCCTGTCGCCTCTATCTTTCAACGCCTACCAATCAGGCGCAAGCACAGAAGATCCGGACCATCACGACTGGGTCAAGATCCCTCATGATTTAGAGGACCACTCAACTGAAGGGCGTCCTTGCCAAACAAACCGTCTCTAACCTCCAACTTCGATTCCTTCAAAAATTGCCCCTGCTCATCGTAGCTCCGCAGCGCACATTCGTGTACCACCCCCTCTGCAGAGCTCCCCTCTTTCCCTGACAGACGGACAAAAACCCGCCCCTGCTCTTCTCCTGTCTTCCTCTCTTCCGGAATCAACTTCTCTACAAGCTCACTAATATCTATACCTACCTCGATGGGCCCTTCCTCTCCGGGACCAGCAAGCGGAACATGCCCCGCGTTGGCTCGCCCAAACAACGGCCACCCATTAAAGGCCTCCGGCGCTATCTCATACTCAGGAGCCGTTGCTGTTTCCACCCCGGAAACTCCAATGGTCATACGCAGGTTCGTGCGATCGGAGCACGCCATTTTAACTCTCATGGTGTGGCGCGGGATATAGCGTTTTACCTCTGCGCGCCCGAGGTAATTACCCCGCTTCCACGTTGGATCAATCATGGCCGAATACAGCAGATATATCTTGCCGTCCCCCGACCACTTTGTCCCCCATGAGTTCACCACAATGTATGCTCCCTTTTCCCAATCTGCGAGGGTGACCCGCCCATCACCATTAAGATCCAGATCATTCGTGATTCTACCGTCCCCGTTCACGTCGTAGCCTATCTGGTCGTCGTATCCAACACAGGTGATCCCGTGCCCGTAGCCCGAAGGCCCCCACCGGGTCCAGAGATCCTTTCCTGCGCCATACTGACCCTCTGGGATTGTAAAGGTCACCTTCTTGAGCTCTCCCATACGTCCGTCGAGCGCAAATATTCCCCCACACACCTCCCCATCCTTGGAGTCTAGATTACGATCATAGAGCCAGCCTCGCGCCTCATTCAATTGAGCGACTGAATTCGCCGGTGAATATCGATACCCCGAGACACGATATTCCATCGCCTCACGCCAGATGCTGTAGCCATCAGGCCACACCCCGATCTTATTCAGCCTCACACCTCCGTAGGATTGAGCCGTTGGTATCCCGATCCGCTTCGCTACCTCCCAACCGTGATAGGCCTCAGAACCTTTGTTTTCGGCCCTATTCATCATATTCCACGAAAAATGAGCCGGAAAACGATGAGCATCTGTATCCGCCGCCGTTCCATTCAGAACGTTCATCTCGTAGGTAAAAATCGATGCCACCGAGGCGAATTGACCACAGGCTCCCCACCTTTGCTTATAGATTGGGGGATATTCCCGGCGGCTTGAATTATCGACCCGCGAGGGAAGCCTTTTGGGGTCCGTCTGACTCACCCCAACGTCGGGCCCTTCAGCATCAGCCCAGGTATCGTAATCCTTTCCCTCTGACGGAGGACGAGTGAAGCCTCCGGGGTAGGCTGCCCGCGGAGCATTGTCGTCAGCCAGGAGACTTCCTCCGGACAACACAAGTGCCCAGGAAGAGATGAAGGAAATTTTCCAGAAATGGTTTGGGTGCATGAAACTAGGAGTCCTTAATATTTACACTCGCCAACGCTACCTGAAAACATGGAACAGACAGCGCATAACGCTGCCTTGAGACCAAAATTTCTCAAGCCATTAACTCGGCTAGAGGACTCAGCTCGATCCGATGACTCAAGATTTGTTTCAATCCACTGAATGACACTTCTACGAAGGGGACCGCTCGGAAAAGTCGTCGCGTCTCGAGGAGGCATATCCCCGGTCGTTAACTGACTGAGAACCTCCAACCAGCGATCCACAGTCTCTTCTTCTTCAAAATTCGAACCCAGGTCATGAAGGGTAACCCCTCCCTGTTCCTTATTACCACCATGGCACTGCACACAATAGCTCTCGATAAAGCCCGCAACACCGTCGAATCCAGCAGCCGGCAGTGCCCCCACAGCCAACACCACGAAGAGCGCAGACCATCGCCCCACCCTTTTGACCAAGAGCAATGAGATAAGAACTATCAACACTATGGAGAAAAAGCAGAAGAGAATCCTACTATCACCGTGACAATCCAAGCTGCAAGGGCGAGCCAAACGACAAGCCCCAGGTAACCTGTAATCAACCCTGTCATCACCATCCCGTCTCCGCCGACTCTACCCTCCCCTTGGCGGATCTGTGATCTCGCCATGTGCCCGCAGATAACGGCTGCAATCGAGCAAACAATCGGAACAGCAAGGATCCCGACAATCCCCAGCACCATACTGGCTATCGCCAGACCGCTCGACTGCGGCGCCGCCATCGAGAGGCCCACTCCCGGGATAGGCTGGACCACCTGTCCACCGGCACCCAGCTCTGGAACTTCACAGGCCGGACGCCACTGGTCCATCCCCTCTGTCCACACCACTGTAGTCAGCGGCACTATGTTCTCCCCGAGAATGCCTCGCAACTCGTCGAGAGAAACCGGGCCCTCTCTGCTTCCATCTTTTGCATAATACCACATAACCCTGAGGAACTATTACTGTTCCTCATTAGTTTGAGGAGCACCAAAAAGCGCCTCTCTACTTTTTCTCCAGAACGTCGTTAATCGGGAAGAGTTGCGGCACTTGTGTCTCCACCGGATACAATATCTCGTCATTGAGCTCCAAGACCCCGGCCGGCGTCTCGGACTTTTCCCCTTCCTCCCCCCCGGCCTTAATCGCCGGCATCCTGTTTTCCACGATTCTCTGGGCCGTCTCGCTCGCTGGGCCAGTTGGCGATGGAACCTGAACAACGAGCGCTCCATTCTGCTGAACCGCCGTGAGAAGATTCCGGTTTTCACGGAACATGAACCCCACCGCAACAACCGACATCACGAGGAGACTGCAAACCGCCACCATCGCCATCCCACTTCGGCGAGTGCTTTTGGAAATATAACTTGTGAATTCTCTTTCGGCATCCCGCAGCTGGGCGAACGATTCATTCATAAACTGGCCCGTATCTGCCATGCGATCTCCAAGCAACTCCATGTTACGCGCCGTGCTTTGGTTCGACTGGTCCATTCCTGACAAGGTTCGGTCTAACTTGCCAAAAGTTTCCTCCACATGAGACATGGTGGACCCCATCCTGTTCAGAGATTTCAGAAGCAATCCATCCCGGTTCGCCCGCTGCTCGAGGGTCTTATGAAGGCCTTCAAGAGTGCGCCCGGTTTCAGCCTGCCGATCACTCATCGACTTAAGGCTCTCCACCGCGGTTGGAAGCGGACTAAGCGACTTAAGTATTCCATCCCGATCCACATGCCCCCCCTCGAGATGGTCTCGAATGGAGCGCATCAGCTCTACCATTTCTGTCGCACCCTGTCGAAGAGCCTCAGTCTGCTCATTACGCTTTGCTGAGCGTTTCCAGAATTTCCACCGCGGCACGACCTCTGTTCGGTCACCGTTTCCTCCACCCAAACGCTCTACCTTGGCAAGCACACTCGAGCCCTCCTTACCGCTCTTACCCTCGCTCGAAGGCTTTCCTCCGTCGATCTTCCCGGATGGTGGGAGCTCAGCCATCACCGCTTTCGGCCGTCCTTTTCTTTGGGACTTTTCGCCCTTTTTTTGTGGCAGTGGAGCCAGGGGCTCATTGAAAGGTTCGGACTGGATCTCAGAATCGGGCAGGCTCATTTCTTACGCCCATCCAAGTTATTAACGAATCCTTACCAAATCAAGAGGAGATCTCCGGCCACTTGAATCAAAATTTTACAGAACCCCCATTAACCCCAACCCAAGGGATCCAATCCATAAAACCGCTTCAACTGCTCATACAACTCCGGATGTTTCTCCTCCAGCTGCTTGGGTTTTTCAAAAAACGTTTCGGTCGAAACCGCAAAGAATTCTGCAGGATTTGTCGCCCCGTAATCATCCAGCACCGTTCTGCGCCCCTTCTCGACTCTTTCCAGAAGAATTTTATACGAGGCGCGCATGACGGCGGCCCACTCAGGGTAGTCTTTACGATCCTTTAGAACCGGCAAGCCGTCAGCGACTCCATTGAACTGATCCAACTGGTGAGCGAACTCATGAATAACTACATTGAGGCCATCCTCTTCATTCCGCGAACCCTGCCTCACACTCTCCCAGGAGAGAACCACACTTCCGCTCATCCAGCTTTCTCCGAGTCGAATACTTTTGATCCCTAACTCATCCCTCACTTCGTAAGCATCGGGATAAACCAGCACCGAGCGCAACAACCCAAAATGATCATAACCGCTGGCCAGAAGAAGCAAGCAAGCTTGCGAGGCGATAATCAACTGCATCTCCCTTGTGACTTCCTCCAGTTGCCCGCAGGGCTCAAACCCGACCTGATGAAGAAAAACCTGAATCCGGGCATCCATTTCTTTCGTGAACTCGGCAGGAAGAGCGGCATAGAGCGGAACCTCCTTTTGAAGAAGCGAGCGATCCGCCTCCGAGAGAGGAATCGCCCGAACCTCTCTCCGTTGCCGTTGTTTCGCTCTATGATAGAGCAGTGCTACAAGACCTCCAGCCATGAGGATGGCGATGATTATACCAAACTCTTTCATCACCGTCTTCCTTCGTTCCAAGCGAGCACCTCCTCGTAGGCTACCCCTTCACCTCCAAAGAGATCAAGAGAACTTCCCACCGTCACATCGACCCTTCCACCGCTGACCTCCTCAACCTGCCGCAGATCGTCCAATCCACTTACCCCGCCAGCGTAAGTCACCGGGATACCACTCCATGCGCCGAGAAGGGAAACCAGTTCTACGTCTACTCCCTCACACTTGCCTTCCACGTCCGCAGCATGGATCAGAAATTCTGCGCAATACGGCGCGATCTGATCCAGAACTTCACCTGTAACAAGAAGATCGGTGGGGGTCTGCCACCGATTCATCGCCACTCTCCAACCTTCCTCGACCCGCCGCGCACTCAAATCGATCACCACTTTGTTACTGCCGACTTCTGTCGCCAACTCCTCGAGCCGCTGAAGTTGAAATTTACCACTTTGGTCAAAAAGCCACGAGGTGACAATCACGTGACTCGCACCCGCCGCAATCCATCCCGCAGCATTTTGAACACTAATTCCTCCTCCTACTTGTAACCCACCTGGCCATGCGGCAAGGGCCTCCTGAGCTGCGCCTTCATTACCGGGGCCGAGCATAATCACATGCCCCCCAGTAACCTGATCACTCCGAAAGCGGCCCGCAAACCATGATGGCGGCTCGCTGGCCACAAAATTTTCAATCGGACCCGGACCATTATCCCGCAAGGATCCCCCGATAATCTGTTTCACCTTGCCCTGGTGGAGGTCAATACACGGCCGGAATTTGGTCATAGCCAGAGCGTTAAAATGCCTCTTTATTAGCAGAAAGCCAATTACCAATGCTCGCCCCTCTTATCTCGTTTTTTTTCCTGTTACTCGCATCGACCGTTTTACAGGGACAAGAACTGCAGCAAACGACCTCCCGGTCTCCACAGGTCGCCAAGTCCAAACAGGCGCCAGCGGGAATGGTTTTTATTCCGGGAGGCACTTACCGCCGGGGGTCCGACCATAAATTTGAACAGACCCGCGCAGAATATCCCGAGGAAAGCCCCGTGCACGAGGTTACTGTCGATGGATTCTGGATCGATGCGACTGAAGTGACCAACCGCCAATTTCTGAAGTTTACCAATGCGACAGGCTATAAAACCCAGGCCGAACGGGGCTGGGATTCCAAGGATTTCCCAAACGCGCCACCTGAACAGCTTAAAGGTGGCGCGCTTCTCTTCAAACCAACCCCACGCAAGGTCGAACTATTCCAGCCAGGTGCAGAATGGCAGTGGTGGCAATTCGTCAGAGGCGCAAATTGGCAGCATCCCGAAGGGCCTTCCTCAAGTATCGCCAACCGCATGGATCACCCCGTTGTTTGCGTCACTCATGAAGACGCGGTCGCCTACTGTGAGTGGGCAGGGAAACGGCTACCCACTGAGGCCGAATGGGAACGGGCTGCACGCGGTGGATTGGACGACAAACTCTTCAGCTGGGGCGATGACCCCAAGCCAGGGAACAAATGGCAGGCCAATGTCTATCAAGGAGAATTCCCTAACAATAATACGGCTGAAGATGGATTCTCGGGAACTGCACCGGTCAAGTCCTTTCCCCCAAACGCCTACGGGCTTTACGACATGGCAGGCAATGTGTGGGAACATTGCTCCGACCTTTATCGACCAGATTACTACAAGACCTTCGCTAAACTTCCGGAGCCAAAGGCCAATCCGAAAGGCCCTGAGCAACCCGTAAGCCAGCCTATGGTTCAGCAGTACCTGCAGACAAAGAACTATCCGGCTGAAGCGCCGTTTCATCGTCTGGCTTGGCTTTGGGTTACCAAGGGAGGATCACACCTTTGCCACCACACATACTGTCTTCGCTATCGACCAGCAGCCAGACACTACTCGGAGTCTCTCTCTCCCACAAACCACACTGGTTTTCGGTGTGTCAGATCCGAGTAAACAGACACCAAGTCTGGAAATCCCCAATCCAAGCTCTTGTCATTTAGCGTGTCCTGGCTGAAGTCTCACACTTTTCATCACCGGGAGTTCAGTGACCTCGAGGCCCTCTACCGGGCGAAGCAGAGCGCTGGCCTCAAGGTCTCCCTTTGCATTCCCACTCTCAACGAGGAAAAGACTATTGGTGAGGAGATCGCGATACTCAAAACCGCCCTCATGGATCGCATTCCTCTTATCGATGAATTCGCTGTCATTGACTCTGGTTCAACAGACCGAACCGCTGAAATCTGCGCTTCTTCGGGTGTCGACTTTCTCCACTCAGGCGATATTCTTCCGCGCTTTGGATTCAAAAGAGGCAAGGGTGAGAACCTGTGGAAGGGCGTCTATCAGCTCACCGGCGACATCATCTGCTTTGTGGACGCAGACATTAGCAATATCCATCCCCGCTTTGTTTATGCGCTCATTGCTCCCCTTCTCCTCAATCGTAATACCCACTACGTAAAATCGTTCTACGAACGGCCACTTGTTCACTCCAGCGGAGACATCCGGGCTTCCGGCGGAGGGCGGGTCACCGAAATTCTCGTCCGGCCCATGTTCTCCCTCTTTTACCCGGAACTCACTCAGCTCTTCCAGCCCCTTAGTGGGGAATATGCGGTTCGCCGGGAGGTCCTCGAGCAGATTCCTTTTCCGGTTGGCTACGGGGTCGAAACTTCTCATCTGCTCGACGTCTATGAGCACTGGGGGATGGGCGCCTTCGCTCAGGTAGATCTCGACAAACGAATTCATCGTAATCAGTCCACTTCCGCCCTCGGGCGTATGTCTTTTGGGATCCTGCAATCTCTGCTCAGCCGATTACGCGCGCAGGGAAAAATGACGACCTCAGTGGAACTCTCAAGTATCTACCGCGCCCTCGAAATTGCAGGCCCTCATTATCAGGAGATCAAGACTGAGATCATCGAGGAGGAGCGCCCACCGCTGGTTGGAATAGAAGAGTATCTCCAGAGATTCCCCCGCCTTCCCACCGAGAGCCAGAGCATCATACGTGGCAACGCGAATAGCCCCATGAGCCCTTCAAGGAGTAGCTGAGAAAGCTACCTAACCTCATGTCCATCGCCCTCGTCCACTACCACCTGCGCCCGGGAGGAGTCACCCGCATTGTGGAGCACCAGTCGAAAGCTTTGACTGCCGCGAGAATCCCCCATGTGATTCTCACTGGCTCGCATCCGCAGCAGGAGTCTGACCTCCCAATCAGAGTCATCCCTGCCCTCGATTACTCGATGATGCATTCTCACCGGGATACCGGGGCCTCTGCTCTCATGGGGCAAATGTGCGCTTCCGCCAAGGAAGTTCTAGGACATGAACCCCGATGCTGGCATCTCCACAATCCGACCTTGGGCAAGAATCGGCTATTTCCTCACTTGGTGAAGATTCTCGCCGAAAGCGAAGTTCCACTGGTGATGCATATCCACGATCTCGCAGAGGATGGCCGCCCAGAGAACTACTACCACCTCCGTGAGCACAGGGAGATTTATCCTCTTGCGCCCCAGATTCACTACCTAACGATCAATTCCCGGGATCTCACGTTACTCAAAAGCGCGGGGATTCCGGCACAACAGATATCGTTGCTAAGAAATGCAGTCGGCCCAATCAACCCTACTGGCGAGGTCCCATCGAGTGAGGAAACCTCTCCTCTCGTTCTGTTTCCAGTCAGGGGTATCCGCCGTAAAAACCTCGGAGAGCTCTGTCTCCTCGCTGGCTTAGCGCCAGAGAAAAGTCAATTCGTCCTCGCACTTCCTCCTGGGCAATCCGGTGAAACCACTTCCTACAGCACCTGGGTGGAGCTCGCGAGTAAGCAACGCTTACCAGTTCAGATGGGAGTGGTAGGAAAAGAGCCTTCATCTCCAGCAGGGGATTCCACCTTCCCAGCATGGATCCACGCCTCTACCCACTTTGTCACAACCTCCATCGCTGAAGGGTTCGGACTCACTTTCCTCGAGGCTATTGCCTTTGGACGCCCCTTGCTCGGAAGAGATATTCCTGAAATCACCACCGACTTCAGGAGCCAGGGAATCAATCTCCAATCCCTGTATTCCGGGTTACTTGTCCCCCGCCCATGGATCGATGAGCGCTGTCTCCACAACCTTCTCGAAACGAGCCTGCGACATCTCTACCGATCCTACGGTGAGCCCCTGGCCGATGCCGTGGTTACCCAGACTGCAGAGTCCCTCTTTAGTGGAGAGCTTCTGGACTTTGGAAACCTCCCTGAGACCATTCAATTAGAGATTATTCCCCGCGCACAGGCATCTCCGAGCGAGATCCTTTGCCGCGAGGAAAACACACTCATTCCTGCTGACGAATGGCTGAACGCTGCCCTCGAGCGAGCAGATACCAACCGCCCTGAAGACCTTGATCCATGGTCATCGACAGCATTTGCCCGGGCCCACAGAGACCTCTACGATTCCGTCACCCAGCGTCGCGCCACCAAACCAAGCTGGCTGGATCCGAGAGAAGTTCTCCTCCAATATCTACAGCCTGAGAGGTTTCACTTCCTCCGTTCCTGAAAATGAGCCTTTCCCACCGCGAAACCATTCGCAACCTGCTCGCCGCGGGAATAACCGAACCCGCAAACTGCACACCCATACTTCCTGAACTATCTGGAATCAGAGCAGTGATTTTTGACGTCTATGGAACCCTCCTTACCTCGGGGCGCTGCAGACAAAGCCTTCACCCTCCAACCTCGATCGAGGACCTCTTACGACCGATTCTGCAGGAGCACAAACTAGCGCTACCAGAGACTTCGCATTCTCTCGAAGCCAATCTCACCGCATTAATACAACGAGAGCATCAGGCTGCAAGGGCTCGCGGGATCTCCTTCCCTGAAATAGAAATCCGCGCGATCTGGAGCGAACTTCTTCAGCATCCTGTCGGAGACGTCATCGAAGATATCGCGCTCCAATACGAGTGTATGACGAATCCGGTATGGCCAATGCCAGGAGCAAGTAAACTGATCGCAGACCTGAAACAGAAGCAACTCTCTCTGGGAATCGTCTCCAACGCTCAATTCTACACCCCCCTCCTCTTCCCGGCCCTCCTGACGGATACTCTGCCGGATCTAGGGTTCACTGAATCCCTCTGCCTCTTTTCCTATCAATATGGCATCGCAAAACCGGGAGAGGACCTTTACCTGCTTCTCAAAGAGAAACTTGCCACCAACGGCATTTCTCCAGCCCATGTTCTTTATATCGGAAACGATGCCCAAAAGGATATCCATCCGGCCGCCAAGACAGGCTTCCGAACTGCACTTTTCGCGGGCGATGTGAATTCTCTTAAACTCCACCCCGACAAACCCGGCCTCCTGCCTCCCGATGCTGTTATTACTCATCTTCAGCAAATCTGCCACCTGTTGAGGTAAGCAGTCCAATAACGCAATAAAAAGACCTTCCCTTCTATGACATTGGAAGCAGCCCGCTGGCTCCAGATCTCGATCAGGCTCACACAAGCCCTTATGGCATTAGGTCTTGGCCTTTTCTTCATCCGCGTTGGCATCCTACACTTTACTAGTCCGAATTGGTTTGCGCCAATTGTACCAGATATTCTGGGAGCCCCCCTTTTCTGGGTTTACGCCAGTGGAGCAGCCGAGATCCTCCTCGGCATTGGACTCCTAGCTCCTCCAACCCGTAGGCCGAGCGCACTCGCTACCGCGGCTTTTCTCATCCTTGTCTACCCAGCAAATCTGAACATGTGGATCAACAATCTTTCTCTGGGCGACGGTACAACTCTTTCCTTTCGGGGACACCTCATCAGGCTCCTAGTGCAACTGACCGCTATTGGGCTCTGCCTCTGGCTCTCTCGCAATCGCTGGAAATAGGGAAATTCTCAACGCCTGCTAGAGGGCGCCCCTCTGCAAGCCGCTAAATCGGGCAAGACAGACAATCCGGCGCTATTCTTTTGCAAGCAAGCGGCAGCTTCAATCGGCTTTCTGGGGTAAAACAAAACCGTGACGTAACGATCCCGCAAATAACTGTCTATTCGGTCCAATATGCATGTTGATGGGTTTTCATGCGGGCTGATAAAAGGTTTCTCAAACTCCTTGTGAGCATTGTAGGTTAACCGTTTCATAACAAGGCAGTGCGGGATCGTTCGTCACCCTTTTTTTGGATTCACAACCCTCGTATGACTCCAACGGCTACCAAGCGTTCCCCCGGACTACAGAAACCCGGAGCTCGCCCCACCGACCGATTGTCTGGCCGTCGGACCTGACCTGTGTAGCAGGCCTCAAACTGAGCTAGTGACCCTAACCTCCAGCGTGCAGAGCTTTTTCGTGCTCTACGATTTTTGCGATCCATGGATCCGACAATTCCTCAAAATCGATATCACAATCAACTCGCTCGACGATTCCTACCCCCCCGAGGCGCTTTAACTCAGCCTCCAGGTCTTTTCCGAATCCATTAAAAATGTCGTAGCCAGAATCCCCGAGACCGCAGATTGCAAACCTTTTCCCAGAGTAATGACCATCGGGGTATTCTTTCAACTTTTCGAAATACCCTACGGAATCATCAGGAGGTTCACCCTCGCCCCAAGTGCTCACGACATAATAGAGATTTGAGAGCTCGGAAATATTCTCTGGATCAGAGTCAAACATATCGACGCACTCAACCTCGATTCCACTCTCCCCCAGCTCCTCCTGTAACTTCTCCGCGACCTCCTGTGAGTTCCCGGTCTGGGTAGCAAAAAAGATCTGAGATTTATGCATACGGTTCTTTACAAGATTTCTACGGATTTGGCTAATGGTGGATTGTCATTATTCCAATCTCTTTTCCACAGAACCTCCAGACGATGGACAAAATGACACCACAGATCCTTGCCGCGAAGGTGTCAAAAGCATGCCACTCTCAAGTCACACGCTTCTCAGAAGAGGTTCAACCTCGATCCCGACCCGAGGAATACCTTTCGACGATGGCACCCCCCGCCGGATCAGTCAGGATTCGAACCCGATCCCTTGGCCGGAGCTCCCTGAGACCTCGGGTTCTCTGCAGAATGGTGACCACCTCTCCTCCGTCCTTTCTTATACGGATCTCATAGGCGTTTTTGTCTGAGAGCTTATCCCCTATCCCACCGAGCAACCCACCTAACAGAGCCCCTTCGAATGCCGCGCCATCATCTGACCCGATGAGAGCTCCCGCGATCACCCCACCCACTACGCCGCTACCGTCATCATCTGAGTCATTATAAACTACCTCTTTGATGGCTAATACTGCTCCAAACTCCTCCTTGTAGGACTTCTGTAATTGCGCGCTGGTCATCGGCGTAGTCACGCTTTGACATCCCCCTACAAGCAATCCCGTCAGACTCGCCAGACCCATTAAACAATTCAATCCCCGCATCGCGTCCAAATGATATCATCTCCTCCACACGGAGTGCAAGCGAGCAGAATGCCCTATCGCGTTAGCGAACAAGAAATAACGCTGAGCCGACCCCTCCTCATTTTTGCAATCAGGTAGCACCAAGATGAGAACGGCTATCTAGCCGAGAGGGTTACCCGGAAGAATCTCTGGTGAGAACCACATTCATCACTTAAATATGTGGGTTACCGTTTTTCGATTGCCTTGATGCACTTCAACAGAGGAAATGAGAGGCTATGGAACAGTGGCTGATCTTTCCCTTGCGAGGTGCACTCATATTCAGCATTGCGGCAACGGCTCACGCCTCAGTCTCAGACTGGCAGGCGGCCACATCTTCTCATCCTAACCTGCTCCACCAATATAGCTTTGATGGAATGACGGACGAGGAACGAACGAGCGATCTGAAGGGAACTGCTGATCTTGCATTGCGGGTATTCGGCAGCGGAACAGCTGATCAGTTGCAGCTGGGAATGGCTGGCTTTGATTCATCTTCGAATGCAGCCCAAACTCACCGTGGACCGGGCACCGATAACGCAGAGGGTGCCTACCTGCGCGCCGACTCCATTACCCTTGGAGATTCCGTCTCATATGAAATCCTTTTTTCGCCCCTTGCCTCCGAAATCACCGGAGGCCAGTGGAATCTTGGCTATATCATTTCTACACGCACGGGAAATGACCGGGGATATTTTCTGACCCAGGGAGGACCTCTTCCCAGCAATGGCAGAAGGATAAGAAGCACGATAGGAAACTCCCATAGCGATGCAAATACGACGACCTTGCTGGAAAGCTTTACTCCGGGGCACTG
The DNA here is from genome assembly GCA_002686085.1 of Roseibacillus sp. Classification (GTDB taxonomy): domain Bacteria; phylum Verrucomicrobiota; class Verrucomicrobiia; order Verrucomicrobiales; family Akkermansiaceae; genus Roseibacillus_B. Next base: position 24,283 of record NZAC01000003.1, read on the forward strand.
GTATTACGTCGCAGGCTCTTACACCAGAGGCCCAGGCAACGTGACGTGGACGAACTATATCGCGGACCTTACAGTGGGCCAAACGACCCTCACAACTGTCGGCCCATTCACCAATTCAGGAGGAAGCTACCCAATGGGCTCTACCCCCTTGGGAATCGGTGGTCGGTGGGATGCCCAGGAATCCTTTTCCGGACTCTTCGATGAAGTAAACTTTTACAATCAAGCCCTGCCCTCTGAAATTTTCCAGAGGAACTTATCCCTGCTTATTGGTGACCGACTCGCCCTTGATGTCAGAAATGTAGACTCTAATCTTCTTCTCTCGTGGAGGAGCAAACCGGGCAAGCGTTATAACGTGCGCAGCTCCACCGATCTTTCCGGAAACACGGCCACCTGGCCGATCTTCGCTGACCTCGGAAATCTGGTAGCCACACCTGAGGAAAACATCCTTATTATCGACCAACCTCCAGAGGCTCAGCGCTACTTTGTTATTGAGGAATTCCAACCGCCCCCGCAGGTCTACTATTTCTCCGACTTTGAAGACGGCGCGCAAGATTGGACCTCCCTGATTAACGATCAGAATGCTGCCACTTCCTGGGAACTCGGCACTCCCTCCGCAAGCACCGGCCCTCTTACTGGGGCAAATGACTCGGCCCTCGCATGGTCTACTAACCTTGGAGACTATGGCCCAAACTCCAATATTTCTCTGCGATCTCCGAGCATTGATCTCAGCGCCGCCTCTGACGCCGAGTTATCTTTTAAGGTGTTCCGGGACGCAGATGGCTTCGGCGATATGGCAGTTGTACGCGTTTTGAGGTCCTCCGATTTGACTCTGCTGGGGGACGAGATCCCAATCGATATGAATATTTTTGATAATGATTGGAGCACCATCCGCATGCCTCTTCCCAAGAACTCCATTGGGACCAGCGTTGTCATCGAGTGGAATTTCATCAGTGATGATAGCTTGGATGCCTTCAGCGGGCTGTCTCTTGATGATGTCACCGTTAGCGATTGATTCCTACAAACCCTGGCACTCGGCATACCGCGAATCAGTGCCCCTCATGTTTACGGCGAACTTCTTCAGGAAGTCCCCCATGGGCCTCATTGAATTCGGGCTTTATTGTATTGCAAAGCCTTGAAGGTCTTTGCCTCGATCGTGAACCGAGTCAGATCCGAAAACCCCGGACGCTTGAGCTCTTCTTCAACAATCAGAAAGCACGGCGCCTTCGCACTCTTCCGCCCGTATTCGACTGTCGACTTTCCCGGAACACCAAAGCCACCCCGTTCCACTACCCCGGCACCCCACACCTCTAAGCCGTGAGCTACGAGTGCCTGACGCATCTGCGCCTTCGCTCGATCATCAACTGAGGGCATATCCACGATAATTGCAACGCATGGCATCTCCCTCTCCAAGCGCGCCTTCCTGAAGCTATAGCGAACGCTGTAATTTGCCAAAAGACCCTCGCGAGCCTTGAAGCATGAAAAGGTTATCCTCTCTTTATCGATCTTGGGAACGAGCGGGACTACCTCGGTGAAATCCTCACAGAAGGTATCGAGGGTTCTGAGCAAACCCTGCCCCTCTGCCGTCCCCCAAAGAAGAATAACCGCGGCTATAATTATACGCATTAACTTCAATGGTAACACGGCACTCCGATCTCCCAATCAATAATAACGCCGAACTGCCAATGAGCGAAGTAGAGCGGCCGGAGCCTTGGATCCCCGCCGCATTGTCGCCAACAATTTCCGACAGGCCAAAGCCTCTGCACTCTGACCCGATCTCAATTACGCCCCCCCTCCCAGCGATACGTGGCGCAAAGACAGGCTGACCTCCACCAAAAAACCAGCGGTAGCTCTACAGACGCTGCAGAAACAACAACCATACAGTTGGAGAGCTATCATCCTGCGCGTGAAGCGAAACAGATGCGCAGGGGAGCTGGTATCTACCCTCCCTGCTCGACGGTTCTGAAGGTGTCCCTATTGCCAAACCTAGGGAGCCGACCTACTCGCTTTGGGATCGCGTGAAAGAGCCTTGTCAACAGGGAGCTCTTCGGCGGTTACCGGTGGGAAGGTGACCTTTCCGGTAGCGGCCCACTCGGTTCCTCGAAGCAAGGTTTCTTGAAAAGCCACTCCCAGCATCGACTTGCTGTCGTGTCCCATCACTGTATGGAATATTCGGCCCTTTCCGTAGGTGATTGTCATCAGCACCGGCTCGTGACGCTCAGAGCCCCCTTTGGCAAATGCCGTCGCCAGGATCTTCATGTTCTGGCCCGGACCACGCAACCGGTCGTAGAGCTCTTCTTTCGCCTGAAGGAATTCCTTGGGTAAACCTTTTGTGATCGGGTGCTCCGTATCGCGGACTACCACCTTGTACTCCCAGGCACGACCATGGGAACCTCCCCGGCCCTTGGAGTCATCCCGAACCACTTTACCGTCCTTCCAATATACGTAGGGACCATCCTTTTCATTACGACCACCCCAGCCACCAAGACCAATCATCAAATTGTATTCCTTCCATTCCCGAAACGAATTATCGGCTGCGTGAACCACCACCAGGTTTCCGCCCTCCTCGATGTATTTCACGAAAGCCTTCTGGGTCTTCTCCTGCCACGCCTTGCCGTTGTAATTCGAGAGAACCACATCATAGGCCGAAAAATCGACAATCCAGTCAATCACATCGGCCTCGGTGACTGTTTCGGTATGAACACTAAACTTACCACTAGCCTCGAGCGTAGATTTCATCACCGGCGAACAACGTCTCCAGTCGTGATTGTTCTGGCCGTCAATAAGCAGAACCTTAAGCTTGTCCCCGCCAGCGTGATGGTCGGCAGTTGCAACGCCAGAATTCATGAGGAGCAGCAATCCTGCTGCTGCACAAAGCAGTTTTGGAGTGATGAGCATACCGTAGCTAAATCGCCCTACGGTTTTGATGCAATCAGAATTAAGAGGTCCGTGAACAAAGGAGAAAACGCGTGCCGCGTCGGGATTCAGTAAAACTAGCTTCGATCCTCTCTCAACAATCACTACAACAAGACGCGCTTCAAGCCACCAAGCAAAACACATAAGAGTCACGGGCCAAGTTTCTCAATGAGTAAGCTCAAGAATCTTTCGAGAACACGGGTGTGACCCTTACATTTTCGGATTTTACTGTGATCAGGAGGATAGAGCGGGCACTACCACCAGCGCTACGCACATGATTCCCGGATGAAGCTTACAGAGCCGTTCAATCACCATCCAAACGCACCTCGCTATATAATAACCGCATGGGTTTAAAATTGCGCAGTCCAACACCCTGTGCGAATCCTTACCAGAGCATTTGCCAAACTCTCATGACCAATCCTCCCCCTCCCCAGCCGCCCATACCGGCACCACAACCGGCCCCGCAATATACCCCTCCTCAGACCAGCGGCCTCGCAATCGCCAGCCTCGTATGCAGCATCGTAGGGGTCAGTTTGGTAGCAGTCATCCTCGGACATATCGCTCTGGGAAAGATTCGTCGGAGTAACGGAGCTGTCGATGGGAAGGGCCTTGCTTTGGCTGGAACTATCGTGGGCTATGTGGGAATATTCCTCTTCATCGTCCTCGTCATCGTTCCCTTTCTCCTGGTCGGAGGCCTCGTCGTCGGCGGAGCAGCCGCGGCAACAAGCTGGGCCGAAAAAGTCGACCAGACCAATAACGAGCTACAATCCATTAACGACGCCCTTACAAAATACAGCGAAAGCGCGGGTCATTTTCCATCCGAGGACCAAGGAATAAAGGCTCTGGTGACGGAACCAACCACCGCACCTCTCCCTAAGAAATGGGAGGCTTCTTTTACCACATTGCCTCTCGACGCATGGGGTAATGAGTTTGTCTACCGACTACCCGAAGACCCCACTCCTGAGGATCCTCTCAACCGCCCGAGACCTGAGGTCATTTCCATGGGATCGGACGGAGTCATCGGAACCTTCGATGATCAAAGCACCGAGGAACTTCTCCCTTAAGCCCTGCCGGACCGGCATCCTCCCTCTTGTCTGCGGCCGGGTGGTGCAGAGGCACATTTGGAGCACCTCCTCTCTGCTCCAATCCATTTTCCACAAGGCTTCAGTCGACAGGCCGGGAGAACCCTTCCCTTGTCAGAGCCCCTTCTTCTCGATCATCTCCTCTCCCGGAAGAGGAGGCCCGGGGTGCGGAAAATCCTAAGGATTCTAGATGTCCGTTCCTCAAGAATCTCACTCACCTCATCATTGGCTAACTAGAACCGGCTGCCGTCGGCTTAAGGTTTCGGGGTATTCTCCATGAAAAACCCTGTGGCTCCCTCAAAGGTTTTGGGCGAACCCTTCTTGTTGATCAGCACCTGGCCGATTGAAGTAAACCCCCGCTTTTTACGATTCTCGGTAATCGTAATGGTATCCCACGGCCCACGACTCTTGTCTTGCTGCCAGAGCCTTCCTGTGCCGTTGACAAGCTCGATTTCCTTCAAATTAAGCTCGAGCCTGTCCTCATAGACTGTCACCGCGAGGTAGTTGGGCTTAGTGGTGCGACCAATGAGTCCGCCATGAGCAATTTGCTGAATACCTCCACGCTGAGTGCATGTCACTGCATGTACCTCCCCACAGAGGTAGAGATCGACACCATGCCGTACCATGGACTTCCAGAAAGCCGACTCTTGGTCCTCGACCGTCAGCATTCCCGATGAACTAAAAGTCCGCACCGGTCTGAGAATCGGGGTATGCCCCATCACCACGATATGGTCGACCTTGGGGCCATGCTCATTTAGCACCCGCTCAAACCATTCAAGTTGCCGACCTGTGACCCCGGCCGCAATCTCACCCTGATCACTCTTTCCCTTCTCAAAGACATCCACCGAGACAAAGAGCGCATTCTTGTGCAACCAGTAAAAGGCCGTTCCCTGCATGTGGTCAGGTCCGTTGAGGGGCATTTTCAGGTGTCGGCGAAACGCATCCTTATAAAACGGGACCGCATCAGCTCCAGCTCCTCGCCATGGATTATCTCGAATCTCGTGATCCCCCAACGCGGCATACACTTTCAGATCGTGATCCTTGAACCGCTGAACCCAGCCAGGATAATACTTCTTCGCCCAGCGATCGATCTCTTCTTTCTGAGTTCCCCAATGCCCCATCACCAAATCCCCCGCGACCATGGCAAACGCGGGATCTTCTTTTTTCATCGACTCGAGGATAAAGCCAAGTGCGTCCTCCCATCCCTTTTGAGGATACTCGATGTCAAAGTTCAGGAAATCGGGAATACTGACAAAACTCCAGCTTTCGGAAACCGGCCTTTTGGTATCCGACGGGAACTCCCCGGCCTGCAACACATCGGAGCCGAGAAACAGCATCAGTAAGAGTGCCGGCAGGAAGTGTGAGGGTGTAATCATGCTAGATGAGCGGTCATAGGCCGCAAAGGAAAACCAGCGTAAATGCCGAAGCACTGCAACTCTGTGAAATCTCCAGAACTACCGAAAGAATCACTGAACTCGCCTACGCCATACCGAGGTCCGTAATTTTTGATCGCAGCTAACAAACTCAAACCCGGCATTACCAACTCTCTTTAGACCATCTGCATCGACAAAAGGAAGAATGGTCCATTCCCATTTTTGGGACTCATCCCAGGAGGGCGATTTCACTCCTTTATCTTGTGGTCCAGTTGCTCCGAGAGAAAGAATGACAGTGGTCGTAACGAAGACTCCGATAAGGACTGATTTAAGGTCGATCTGTTTCATGACACTCCACGATTAGCAAAGCGGCCTCCTCCAAAAAAGCGCAACATCAGTAACACCCCCCTTTCAGCGAACAATTTTGAGCAGCAAGGTGACGCGTTTTATCGAACTCATCTTTGAAGATAAGGAATCTCATAAAGAATCGAGAGATTCCTACTGAGATTGGTCCTCTCCGCATGTTAAGCAAGGGTTGCGAATGGACGAGCAGCAACAGGAGACCGGTAAAATCGGACGCAAACCTCATAAAATTCAACGCGAACCTATCCGGAGAATTAACCATCTTCGAAAGAGATCACCACCCTTTTGGCTTCAAGATGTGGATGGCACACAGAGGAATTGAAAGGGGCATCTAGCAGGAATGTTGGTTGTAAAGGGATTGATGGTCTTATCCTTTCNTGCCGTTTNTTTTGCGCTCCTTGGGTTTTTCTGGATGCTGACTTAAAAGCAAAGACTAGTGNCTCGGGCAGGCTCCGCTCTTCGAAAGCTCACCCTGCTCGTNACGCACTNCGCAGCACCTCTTCGCCTAGGTGAGCAAGCACGGGGACNTGCGGCCCCGAATTCGTCTTGTGTATCCTCACTTAGCAACGCNTGAGCGCATATTTCTGGAGCACCTCAAGCGAGACAAATTCAAGGACCTTCTCCTGAGTCGCTTCTAGATCGACCAAGGGAGCGACCCCTGCACGCTCGGCCTCTGCCCATCGGGCCGCGCAGAGACACCATCGATCTCCAGACTTGAGCCCAGGAAACCCATACATGGGAGCAGGCGTACTCAGGTCATTACCCTGGGCACGCGTATATGCTAGAAAGTCCTCCGTCATCTGTGCACAGACCACGTGCAAACCTCGATCCTGAGGACCGGTGTGACAAAAACCATCACGCTCAAATCCCGTTAAGGGTGATGTGCAACATTGCTGCAGAGGCTCACCGAATACGTTTTGAGCACCTTTTGGGCTCCTCTTTCGATTGGTAATTTTGTTCATGCTTGGGGGACGTGCATCTCTTTACCCTGAGCGCTTAGACTTTGAGAGGCTGGTTTTCAATAATTCAGAGGCCCAAGATGGCGCCTCATATCGTAAGCGAGCCGGAAAGTCATACGGGATGCGAGCTCTGCGGCCGCATTTCCTCCCTCTCAGTGAAATCAGTGACTCTCGAGGCGGGTTCAAGCTCCTCGATGACCGCAATCAGAGGGCCTCGGCAGTAGATCAAGAACAACCGCCGCTAATGACTGAGGGTATAGCAATCAATACTCCGCTCCCAGTAATGTCGATCTACCGAGAAACCTCGGCTAAGACTACCCTTAGGGCTCGCGGGAGAACTCGACCCGAACAAAGTGCCGTGGCACTGCCGCGCTCACCAGCGCAGGGTCACTTTGATAAGTCAGCGTGACGGTCCCATCGCCGTGATTGTTGAACGAGACCAGAGGGAATCTGGCGCTGGCATCAGTCCAGTTGACGAGGTCACTTGAGAGTTCAATCCGATGGGTCACGTCGTCGGCAGCCTGGTTTATTTGCAGGGTGAGCGCTAAGCGACCGTCACCGATGGTCGCAAGGGAAACCGGGCTGCCATTGGGGACCTGGTCCGATGAACCCGTCGCATATTCCAGCAACGCGCTAAGTCCATCTCCATCGAGATCATCATTGAGATTCCCGGCAAAGAAAACGGCATCGCTATTACCAGGATTGCCGCCCCGCTGGGTGCTTTCCCTCCAATTTGCGGGATCATTGTGATCAGGATTGTCGACAGGGTTCCTCAAGACCAGGCTGAACCCACCACCATCGGGACCGGTCGGCCAGGGAGATTCGTCGTCGTAGGCAAACTCCCGGATAGTACTACTAGTGGCATCCTCCAACTTGATGCGATCGCTGCCATTATTCAGGCGAGAGCCATCCTGGAACTCGGGGAAGGAGACCACAATGCGCGCCCCGGGGGCGAGCATAGTTCCACCGGGAAAGATATAATCAATCCCGGCGGTAAAATGCACTCCGCTCAAATCCACCGTCACCGAATCGCTGATGTTCATCAGTTCGATGAATTCGGCATCCGGATTGGGATCGGCGGGATGATACATGAGTTCACTAACCACAAGGTAGCGCTGCGCGTCGCTGGGATTAATCGGAGTCTGGAAGGCTGAAACGATTCCCCCCGCAGTGTTCAGGAGGTTAAGAGTCTCTCCAAAATTGGATAGATGCCCAGCGTAAGGTCCCACTACGAGGCGCTCTTCGTTTCCGGTTGGTGAAGCCGCCCGATTCCGGAAAGCGAGCGTGTCCGGAGAGAGGTAGAGGTCGCCCCCCCGCTCGATGACCGTGCCCGGAGCAAAGGTGAACTCCACCCCCCCGGCGACCTTCCACCCGGAAATATCGATCTCGGTCACTTCGTAATTGGTCAGGACGATATACTCTTCATCCTGATTCGTGGAAACCGGGTTGTGTTCCGCGGCGCTGATACGGATGTCGGGATTCGCCGGCTGCGAGGCCGGAATCAGGCTGGGGTAATTATTGGAGAGCACATTACGCCGGCTACTCAGGTAGTTGTTGACCGGTGAGATATTGGAGCTCAGCGGTGGACTGGCCCGGTCAATAATCTCCGCTGCGCGGTTCTCGAAGAAGCGCCGCCCCAACGGAATGGAGGACGACTGCAGCACCTCGTCCATCACCGTCCGCAAGCGGCGCAGGTAAAGGCGCTGAGTGGTGGTTTCCTCGAAGAGGACATCGTAGAGAACGTTCCACTGATTCGCATTCTGCTTAGCGTGCTCCTCGTCCCCGAAAAAGGGATGCGGCAGGTGGGTGCCACCGTCTCCA
>NZAC01000004.1 GCA_002686085.1 Roseibacillus sp.
CCCGGATTCCAGCAGGGAACAGGAATCGCGTGGGACAAAAGGTCTCGACAAATGTTCAGCCCGGTTTGGCTTTGTGAATGACTGTCTGACGGAGCGGGAGAGCAACCTCCCTGCGGAAGTGATCTGCCTCCCCTTGCTGGAAGCGCTCGAGGAGCATTCCGAGCTTCTTCAGCAGTATTTCATGAAGGCGGAAGCCCGTCTCGGGTCGGCGAAGTTTGCGGCCCTCCACAAGGCTCATGTTTCCTCGGGGATGTTTATCTACGTCCCGGATGGAGTTGAGGTGGAGGATCCCATCGAGGTTTCGCATTGGATCACCGAAGACCATGTCGTCACCTTTCCTCATACTCTCGTGGTAACCGGCAGGAATGCCCAGGTTTCCGTGGTGGACTATTTCCAGTCTGACGCCAGTGCGCAAGGGTCATGGACGATCCCGGTGAACGAGCTGGTAGCAGGCCCTGGGTCGCAATTGACCTATCTTGCCCTGCAGGACCTCAGCGATGAGTCCCGGATCATCCAGTTGAGTCATACCTCGGTGGCCCGCGACGCGACTGCCAAGTCGTTCATTCTGAATTCCGGGGCGGCGTGGGTCCGCCAGGAATCTCTGAGTCAGCTGGTGGGCGAAAATTCTCATTCAGACATGCTTTCGGTCAGCATCGCACGAGACGGTCAGGAATATGACCAGCGCACCTTCCAGCACCATGCCAGCGCGCAAAGCTACTCTGACCTGCTCTACAAGAATACGCTGTATGATGAGAGTCGGACGATTTTCTCTGGTCTTATCCTGGTAGATGAGAAAGCTCATCATACCGATGCCTACCAGACATGCAGGAATCTCCTGATGAGCGACACCGTTGAAGCCAATTCGATGCCCGGATTAGAAATCAATGCGGATCAGGTAAAGTGCTCGCATGGAAGCACCTCTGCCATGATCGATGAGGACGAGATTTTCTACCTGCGGGCCCGGGGAGTGAAGCCCCACGTGGCACGCCAGTTAGTGGCGCAGGGGTTTAGTGTGGAGTGTATTTCCCGCCTGAAGAGCCCCGAGCTTGAGGAATTAGTGCTGGGTTTCGCGGCGCGTGAATTTCACCGCATTTCTGAGAGCGCTGTGGCTCGATAATTGATTTTCCGTGTTCACCAATCCCGTGCTCGCCAGTCTCCCATCTGAATCACTCGTCTGGGTGGGGATGCTTGTCTGTCTCGCCCATTCGGCGATGTTCTCCGGGCTCAACCTTGCATTTTTTACGGTGGGGTGGCTGCGCCTTGAGGCGGAAGCAGAAATTGGGAACAAAGAGGCTCTCCGGATTTTACGACTGAGAAAGGATTCCAACTTCCTTCTCTGCACGATCCTGTGGGGAAACGTGAGTGTGAATGTCCTTCTCGCCCTGCTGAGTGACTCGGTATTAACCGGTGTAGGAGCCTTCCTTGTCAGTACGGTAGGGATTACCTTCATCGGGGAAATCGTCCCCCAGGCCTACTTCTCAAGACATGCCATGAGAATGGGAGCTCTCCTTTCCCCGCTGGTGCGGTTTTACCAATTCGTTTTGTTCCCGGTGGCAAAGCCTTCTGCCATGATTCTCGACGGTTGGATTGGACCAGAGGGACCCTCGTTTCTGCGGGAGCGGAACATGGAAGTGTTTCTCCAGAGGCACATCCACGATGAGGAGAGTGATATTGGTGCGGTCGAGGGACGGGGAGCCCTGAATTTCCTCAGTCTCGATGACCGTAAAATGGCAACCGAGGGGACGGAAATTGCCCCGGAATCAGTTCTCTCTTTTCCGACCGGGGAGGAGGGACCTGAGATTCCAAGTGCGGGAGACGAAGGATGGGAGGCTTTTATCGAGGAATTACAACAGATCCGCTACAAGTGGACGATTATCACCGATGAAGAGAGTGCTCCTCTGCTGGTGCTCGACACTAATCGATACTTGCGAGAGGTCCTTGGAGGGAATGACGCGGTTGAGGTTTCTGCCTACTGCCACCGCCCGGTGGTAGTGGATGATCCGGGACTGCCTCTCGAGAGCGTCCTCGATAAAATGGTGGTGGAGGCGGAGAATAGTCAGGACCGCATTGTTGATCGAGACGTGATCCTGCTCTGGACCGAGGGACACCGACGTATTGTTGCGGGTGCCGATGTTCTGGGGAGGCTGCTTCAGGGGATTGCCCAGAGAGAGCCCGCAGAGGGCATGCTCCCCGGCTCGGAAAATTCCCCTGTTGGGGTGAGGCTTGCCAGTCATTCGGAGGCGAAGCGTGAAGGCCCTTAGCTGGCGAATGAAACCCACTCGCATGCAACCCTTCGGGACTACCGGCAAGAGAGAACAGAAGAGAGATGCATACTGCTAGGCGACATGGAGGCACCTGTATTTGAGCTTGGAGGCATCACGGTCTGGCGGGGAGACAGAAAGGTATTTGATGACTTTTCCCTTCAGGTTGAGTCGCGTGAGAGGGTAGCGATTCTCGGCCCAAATGGTGCGGGGAAAAGCACACTGCTCTCTCTGATCTCCGGAGACATTCATCCGGTAGCAGATGAGGGGCATTGCCGGATTTTTGGAGAGGACCAATGGTCGCTCTATGACCTGAGGGAGAGGATTGGGCTGGTGACGGCCGAACAGCAGGGTCTCTTTGATGATGATGAATTGGCCAGTGATATTGTTTTGACGGGATTGCATGGGGTTCATGGCATGACACACAGTCAGACCTATACTGATGCGGAGAGGCGCAAGGCGTGGAAGGCCATGAAGCAGGCAGGAGTGGAGTCGCTGGTGTGGCGAGACTATGGAGAGTTGTCGTCCGGTGAGCGCCGCCGGTTTCTTCTGGCCCGCGCTCTGGTGCATGAGCCTGAGATGCTGATTCTCGACGAGCCCACAACCTCCCTTGACCTCCCCGGGGCGTGGGCCTTCATGTCGGTCGTAGGGCAGCTTATGCAGAAGGGGACAGGAGTCCTCCTTGTAACTCATGACGTCCGGGAAATTCCACCTGAGATCGACCGGGTCGTTCTGATGCAGGAGGGGCGGGTTCTTGCTGATGGTAAAAAGCGTGAGGTTCTCACGCCCGACTCCCTCAGCCTCTGTTATGGAGTGAAACTTCGGGTGAATTGGAGGGATGGCCTCTGCGAAGTGCGTCCTGCTGTTGAGAGCTAATCGATGCCGGCGTTTTTCCAGTAGGCATATTCACTTCGGTTGAAGTCGATATACTCTGGAGAAAGGTCACTGGTATAGATAGTGTAATCGGCCTTCCCGAGGTGGAGATCGACCGTAATGGTGAATTGATCCCGGGAGGCGATATCCCGCAGCGTCTTGAGAGGCGTTTTGGCCATCAGTCCTCCTTCGCACGCAGCCTTGCCATTGTAGGCGATGTCGATGAGTTCCTCCCGGATCCTTGCCCTGGAGTAGCCGATCGCATGAATAATGCGGCCCCAGTTAGGATCTCCACCATTCCATGATGATTTTACGAGGGCGGATTTCGCAATGGCCTCGGCTACTTTCTTTGCATCGAGGTAGAGCGAGGCCCCCTGCACATTGAGAGTGACGAATTTGCTCACGCGCTCTCCGTCGCGGACACAGGCCTTGGCCAGTTCCAGAAGCACATGCTGAAGCGCTTCGCTGAACTCACGGCAGGCTTTGCTGCGTCGTGTGATGGGCTTTCCGCCAGCCTGTCCGTTGGCGAGTACGAGAACAGTATCATTGGTGCTCATATCGCCGTCGATACAGATACGATTGAAAGAGCCCTCCACCGCCTCAAGGAGTGACTTTTGCAGACAGGCCTTGCTGATTGAGGCGTCAGTCGTCACGAAGCACAGCATCGTGGCCATGCTGGGGCAGATCATGCCGGCACCCTTGGCACAGGCCCCGATCCGAATCTTTTTTCCCCCTACCGTGGCGGTGATAGCGATCTCCTTGACGGTGGTATCGCTCGTCATGATGGCCTCTGCGACCTGACGGCCGCCATCTCTGGTAAGTTTGGTGGGCAGAGTGTGCAATCCCTCCTCCATCCGCTGCATGGGAAGGGGAAGGCCGATGACCCCGGTGGAGCAAACCCCAACCTCTCGTTGACGAATCCCCAGAGAAGAAGCGACGGTCTTGGCCATCTGGCGCGCATCCGTGATTCCCGGAACTCCAGTGCAGGCATTCGCGTTCCCGCTATTAGCGATCACGGCCCTCAGGTCCATCGCCCGGAGGTGAGCCTGGGTCACCTTGACAGGTGCAGCCTTGACGCGATTAGTCGTGAAGGTCCCTGCGGAGACGCAGGGGTGGTCGGAATAGATGAGAGCAAGGTCATCGCGGGGATTGCCAACCTCCTTGATGCCACAGCTGACTGCTCCACCTCGGAACCCTTGGGGGGCGCAGACTCCTCCTTTTACCTTCTTAAAGGACATAGCGAAACCTTTCCGGGGTGATTCCTAGACTGTTGCCAGTCCTGCGGTGTCCGGCATTCCGGTCATGAGATTGAAACTCTGGATCGCCTGACTGGCGGCACCTTTGCCGAGATTGTCTTCGGCACTCAAAAGAATGAGGCGTCCAGTGCGCTCGTCGAACTCCCAACCAACGTCAATAAAGTTCGTGCGAGTCACGTTCTTGGTATCGGGCGATTTGCCCCGGCCCAGCAGGCGGACAAAGGAGCTGTCTTCGTAGGCAGCATGGAGGGCCTGCTCAACTTCCTCAGTAGTCCCCTGCAGGGTGGCCGTGGTCGTGGTGCAGATCCCGCTATTCACTGGAATCAGGTGAGGGATGAATGTCAGAGTGACGTTCTTCCCCGCCGCGAAGGAGAGTTCCTGTTCGATCTCGGAGAGATGCCGGTGCTTCGGTAGCCCGTAGGCGCGCACGCTCTCATTACATTCCACATACAGCAGAGAGAGGTCGGCCTTGCGACCCGCCCCACTGACACCACTGAGAGAGTTGGCGACAATTGTGGCTGGATCCACCAGTCCCTGACGAAGCAGAGGGATGAGTGGAATGAGAATCGAGGTAGGGTAACAGCCGGGAGAGGCGACCAGTTGGGCGGTCGTGATTGCTTCGGTATAGACCTCCGGAAGTCCGTAAACCGCCGTCTTCAGGAGATCCGGTGCCGGATGCGGCTCGCTATAGAATTCCTCGTAAACCGAGGCCTCCCGGAGGCGGAAGTCCGCACTGAGGTCGATGACCCGGATCTTCCTGGCCAGCAGCTCGGTCGCGTAGGCGGCGGCGGTCCCATGGGGCAGGGCAAGGAAGGCGACCTCGGCACCGCTATCGGCCACCGCTTCCATATCAGGTTCCATGAAAGGCAGTTCGCTGCCCTTAAGCTGGGCGAACCGGGGAAAAACCTCGTCGATGCGTTTCCCGGCGTTGGCCCGGGAAGTCGCAGCAGTGATCTGAGCACGAGGATGGGCCAGAAGAAGCCTGACGAGCTCCATACCGGTATAGCCGCTCGCGCCGAGAATGGCTACCTTGGTCGTTTCCATGGTTACCGCTTTTGGATGGCAGGAAAATCGCGGCTTGCCAATGCTGAATAACACGGGTTACACACCGCGCGGCTCCTTACCCCACTTTCCATACCATCGTCGGGACGTAGCGCAGCATGGTAGCGCGCCTCACTGGGGGTGAGGAGGTCGCTGGTTCGAATCCAGTCGTCCCGACCATTTTACCAGCNTCACAGCGGGNTGGTGCAGNGATGAGNAGCCTCGAAGNGGCAGATCGTTNCGGGGGCCCANACNGTTCGCATCTGGCGATCAGTCCTTGTCTGAATCGTGGGGATTGTCGCGGTCCCGATACCTTTCCTCGTCGGGAATATCCTCGGGTGGGTCGTGGGGATCGAGGTGCTCGTCCTCGTCTGATCCGGATTCCGAGGGATCGGATTCCTCATGGAAATCAAATCCCTGCTGTTCTCCGGTCTCGGCTTCTGGTGGTGCAGTAGCATCTGGCTCGGAGGATTCGTCCTCATCCCCCGTATGTCCATCATCTCCGAACCCGAGGTCGCCCTCGGCGTGATGGTCTGCCCGGAAGGCATCATCATCCGTGTGGTAATGGCCTTCGTCCGTGTCATGACCATCGTGATGCTCATCATGATACTCGTCGTGATGGTATGGATCGTGATCGTGGTGATACGGATCATGCTCCGAATCATGACCATCGTGATGCCCGTCGTCCTCCTCATCCTCATCAGTGACTCCCTGTTCTTCCTTACGTCGGCGGATTTCCAGCATTCGTTCCATCCGCTCGCGCTCTTCCTCAGCTTCCAGACGAGCGGTCTTACGCTCGAGCAGGAAGGCGAGCCAGATACAGATCTCGTAAAGAACGACCATTGGTCCAGCCAGAAGGCAGAGCGTGAAGGCGTCAGGAGTGGGGGTGATCAGAGCCGCGATGACAAAGATCGAGAGGATCGCATAGGCCCGGGTGCGCCGCATCATCTCACAATTGAGGACCCCCAGCTTGACGAGGGTCATCACCAGAACGGGAAGCTCAAAGCTTAGTCCGAAAATCAGGGTGAATTGAGTCGCGAACGAAATGTAGTAGCCGATCCGCCACTCGTTCTCGATCATCATGTCCGAGCTGTATTCGTGGAAGAACTCAAGAACCTCGGGAAGGACAATATAGTAGGAGAAGAAGACGCCGGAGAGAAAGAGACCGAAGCCAATTGCCATTGCGGGCCAGAGAGCCTTGCGCTCCGCGTCGTGCATTCCCGGCAGAACAAACTGCAGGATAAAGTAGAGAAGGAAGGGGAAGGAAATGACGATCCCCGCGAAAAACGCGAGCTTGATGGAAAGCATGAAGCCCTCGGTAGGCTTCAGCGCCTGCATGAGGACGAGTTTGCCGCGAGCGTCTACGCGCGGGCTTGGCCCTCCCTCTATCAGAGCGAGCACCTTGTTGCGTAGGGCTTCATCGAGTCCGCTATGCGATTCGATAAAGGTTTTCTGTTCCTCTTCGTTCTCGAAAGTGAGCGCAGCCCGAAAAAGATTAACGATTCGGATGTTGTTGAGGATTTCTTCAGGATTTTCAAACGTCTCTAGATAGTGTGCCTGGTCCTGCTCTCGGAGCTTGTTGAAAACCTCAGCAATGGTTTTGGCAGTCTCCCATTTGTCCAAGTCGATACCGGTATCCTTCAGGGCAGTCTGTTCGCCTTGCTCCCATACCTGGGTCACTGGGCGGCGAATAATATCCATCAACTCATTCCGGAAGATGAAGCACGCAATGGTGGAGATCAGGAGGGTGAGGACGATTCGCGTGATAGATACCCTCAGATCCTCGAGGTGCTCGAGGAACGGCTTCTCGGCAGAGGGATTACTCTGATCCCTGAGCTGAAAGATTTTTTTCAGGAAGAACATCCGCGGTGGGCCGATTGGTTTAGTGCGGGAATTCCCGGAGGTCGAGGGTCTTGTTGCCCCTATTTTCGAGCTCGCGGCGGAGGAATGAGGTGGGTGAGCGGAGCCCGAAGGGCCTTCCGAGGCCCCTCGGAGAACATTTTCGGGGGCGAGGGGGCAAAATCAGTGGAATTTGCTCAGATTTTGCCAAGAAGAACCGATTTGCGGTGTCTTAAGGCTCGAAAGGACGGGATCAGGTGACATTTTCAGGCGGACAACTCTTTTCTTCGATGGCCGTAGCGTCGGTCGTCGCCCTGCCCATGGTCCCGCAACCTAAAAAAGAGACTCCGCCATCCCTGACTGAGGTGTTCCGGTCAGAGGAGAGTCCCCTTTTACGCTACGCCTTCGGATTGGTAGGGCGCCGTGAGGTAGCGGAGGATTTAGTCCAGGATGCCTTTATGCGTTTGCACCAGAACTGGGACGACGTGGAGCAGCCGAGGGCTTGGCTCTTTCGGTGTGTCCGGAACCGTTCCTACAATTATAACCGGGATCATAAGCGGGAGACTCTTACTGATCCCACTACCCAGGAGAGCTTGGGCGACAAGGGGGAGGCTGGGCCGTCACGACCGAGTAGACTGGGGCAGGAGGCCTCCGATGAGGTCCTCGCCAAAATGGAAGCGGCAGGAACCTTGCATGTCCTGATGGGAGAACTGGATGAACGGGACCAGCAGCTTGTAAGGCTCAAGTATTTTGAGGGTCAAAAGTATGATCAGATCAGCGCGGCGACGGGAATGAGCGTTGGCAACGTGGGTTACCGTTTGCATCACGTTCTTCGGGAGCTCGCGGATTCCCTGCGGCGTTCGGGGGTAGAAGGGGCGACAGGTTAGTGATGGGCAAGGACGGTGATAGTGATGATCTCCAGAGCGGCCTCAGCCCCGAGCTGGAGACTCAAATCGTAGCGCTCATTCATGGAGAGCTCTCCGGAGACGCATTAGAAGCGGTAGAAGCTGAAATCGCGAATGACCCCGCGGCGCGGGTCTACCGGGACCGGATACTGTTTGTGCATGAAGTCCTCGAGGAGAGCTCTTTCGGAGCAGAGGATACGGAGTGGACTCTGGCCCCGGAGCGCAAAGAGCAGCTCTTGGAGACGCTTTCC
>NZAC01000005.1 GCA_002686085.1 Roseibacillus sp.
AGTTTTAGCCTTGCGGCCGTAGTCCTCAGGCGGTACACTTATCGCGTTTGCTTGGGCTCCGAAGGGGTCGAATCCTCCGAAACCTAGTGTACAACGTTTACGGCGTGGACTACAGGGGTATCTAATCCCTTTCGCTACCCTAGCCTTCGTGCCTCAGCGTCAGTAAATGTCCAGTAGCTCGCCTTCGCCACGAGTGTTCCTCTCGATATCTACGCATTTCACTGCTACACCGAGAATTCCAGCTACCCCTCCATTACTCTAGCGCAGCAGTATCGGATGCAGTTTCCGGGTTGAGCCCAGAGATTTCACATCTGACTTACTGCGCCGCCTACGCACGCTTTACGCCCAGTGATTCCGAACAACGCTTGCGCCCTCCGTATTACCGCGGCTGCTGGCACGGAGTTAGCCGGCGCTTCCTCTTCTGGTACTATCAACCTTGCACGCTATTAACGAACAAGGATTACTCCCAGATGACAGGAGTTTACAACCCTAGGGCCGTCATCCTCCACGCGGCGTTGCACCATCAGGCTTTCGCCCATTGTGAATGATTCTCGACTGCTGCCACCCGTAGGTGTCTGGACCGTGTCTCAGTTCCAGTGAGGCTGATCGTCCTCTCAGACCAGCTACCCGTCATAGCCTTGGTGAGCCGTTACCTCACCAACAAGCTGATAGGCCGCGAGCCCATCCAGGAGCGGTAGCCGAAGCCACCTTTGATCCGAAGATCTACATGCGGTATTAGCCCTCCTTTCGAAGAGTTGTCCCCCACTCCAGGGTAGGTTGCTCACGTGTTACGCACCCGTCCGCCACTTTCACTCCTGCTAGCAAGCTAGCTAGAGATCTCGTTCGACTTGCATGTCTTATCCACGCCGCCAGCGTTCGTTCTGAGCCAGAATCAAACTCTCCGTAGAAATTTTGATTGGCTTGATCGCTGTTCAAAGCAATTGCCAAAATTGACCTGCCGTGGAGTCGTGAAACTCCCCGGCCCTGCGCATTGGCGAACCAATCACGCAGCACACAATTTAGCTTTATCTTTCCATCCCGCGAACCTGATCAGAGGATGCCCTGAGGCAACTTCCAATGTGCGCAGACGCGCGGGACCAACACTGTTAAAGAGCTTTTTTATCGTGGGGACGAAAAAGCCGACCGGACTCGCGTCGCGATCGACCTCTTGATTGTCTCTCACGTGCCGCTTCGCGCGGCGGGCGGGACAATACCTATCAGAATCGCCGCGTCAACAGGTTTCCGTGCTTTTTTCGGTGTTTTTTTCAGTTCCATCGAAATAGGCTCTAAACCCTTGTTTTAAAGCTTTTTTCTTATCTCTGCTCCCCCGGAGCCCTCGTCTAGAGCACCAGAAATGCCTGATTCGTCGCAAAACATCTCAAGGCGCACGGTTAAACCTCCTTCATCTCTGTTTTCTACCCGTATCCTGCCCCCCATACCCTCCACGCAGGTTTTAGCAATCGCCAGGCCTAAGCCAGCCCCGCCTGCTTCCCTCGTCCGTGCTTTTTCCGGGCGAGAAAAAGGCTCAAAGACCCTCTCCAACCACTCTTCGGGGATTCCCGGGCCCCTGTCCCGGACCTCCAGAATCACAGTTGTTCCAATGGTCTCCGCCCTGAGTTCGATCGGTCCCCCTTCGCCCGCATAACGCTGGGCATTGCGGATGACGTTGCCGAGGGCTCTGCGAAGCAAGTCGAAGTTTGCCGTGACCTTAAGTTCAGGAGAACAATGGATTTCGAAATTCCCTCCGATTCCATCCCGCTCTGCCAATTCAGAAAGCAAAATAGCCACATTAATGTTTTGGGTTGGAAGAGTCTCCACCGCGATCGAGGCCTTGGAAAAATCAAGAAGCTCATTGATGAGCTGGGAAAGCTGCTCCGCCTCTTCATTCAAAGAGTCCAGATCCCGCCGATTGCTCGATGGTATTTTCTGCTCGAGGACCGCCACAGACATCCGTAAGCGTGCAAGTGGTGAACACAACTCATGCGCTATATCTCCAAGAAACCGTTTCTGGCCCCTTAGATAATCATCGAGACGATTGGCCATGCGCTGCACGGCTCGGCTTAAGCGCCCCAGTTCGTCCGTTCTTTTTGAAGCTACCTCTACATCAAAGTCTCCCTCCGAAATTGATTCCGCCGCACTAGTAAGCCGCCGCAATCTCCGTGACACCCTTGCGACAAAGGGAAGCCAAATCAAGGCCGAGACAAAAAGGCCGCCCGCGATCGCCCACAACCATGGGCGGCCATCATAAAAAATTCCATTGCCGCCCAGGGTTTCGGATGTCGCCACCAGCAGAGCCTCGGGAGGATGGCGGTATTCCCGGCTTCCGAGTGAGACCCTTGCTGCAGCCCAGTGCTTTTTTGGGCTCCCAGCTTTTCCGATATAAATAATCTGCGCGTCCGGTTCTTCAGTCAATCCACGTGGACTGGAAGGCCGCTGTCTGCGATCAGTTGAGCGCACCGCGTTATCAATGGGATCAATGAGTTCACCTTCCGGGCCTCCGACCTCACCCCCAGGGCGACGCAAAAATCGCCCCTCCTCCTGGCCGCCCTCAGCAGGGCTGGGCCTCCTCCCCTGCCTTCCTTCCTCAGTCCGTCGTAAAGGCGGCACAGCGCCCCCCGGCCGCGCCCGGCGAGTAGGCCTTTTCCCAGCCTCACGCAGTAACTCATCAGGTAATTTGAGCTGCTGCCCGTTCCAGAGGAGCTGGCCCTCTGGCCGATAAAGCGCCATTTTAACCCCATAAAACCCCGCATAGCGTGTCAAAATTTCTTCCCACTCCACCCGGGGAGCATTACGGAGCTCTCCACTCATCACACTGGACGCTGCTCGAAACTGCTCCCTCGTCCGACCCCCAAGTAATTCTACTGGATCGACTCGAAACTGAAGCTTGAGCACGAAAAAAAGAATTGCTGCCACCAGCGCAAGATTCAGGAAAAACCAGAATAGGATTTGTCCGTAAAGAGTAAGGTGTGGACGAGGCATGATTCGTTCAGACCGTTGCTCTCAAATAATCCACGCTCGCAGCGATCCATTTCATACCTGCTCTTCTTCCTTGCCAATAAGTTGGTATCCAACGGCCCGGATGGTCCTAATGTAGATCGGTGCCTTGGCGTCATCTCCCAGCTTCTTACGCAGCGCTGAGATATGAACATCAATGGAGCGATCGAACACATCGAACTTGCGCTTCGACACCTCTTCAATCAGCTCCTCTCTGCTTTTGACCCTCCCTCCAGCCCGCATAAGCGACCCCAGAATCGCAAATTCAAGAGCTGTCAGATCGAGCACCTCACCCCCTTTGGTCGCCAGGTGAGCGCCCTCTTTCAAGCAGAGATCCCGGATCGTAAATTCGTCACGACTCTCGTTGGATTTAACCTCTTCCCTGCGAGAGCGCCGCATCACGGCTCTGAGCCGCGCAAGAAGTTCACGGGTCGAAAACGTTTTCGGAAGATAATCATCTGCTCCCATTTCAAGACCTGCAATACGATCGGACTCCTCACCCATCGCGGTTAGCATGAGAACCGGTACCGTTGATTTCTTTCTGAGCTCTTTCAGAACCTCTATGCCATCCATCCCTGGCATCATGACGTCCAGAATGACTGCCTCATAACTACCCTCGAGGGCGGCCTGCAGTCCCTCAGGTCCCGTATGGCGCATGGAAACCCGATAACCTAGCGGCTCAAGGTATTCACGAATCAGACCACAAAGTTTCTTGTCATCATCGACAACCAGTAAAGGCCTCACATATTCAGCATCAGACACGGCGCAGGCCCAATCACTACCCAGTCATGATGCTTTTTCGAACCCCTTTTACACCAACTTAACATTTTTTGTCGGTCTGACCTCCAGCGGCTGATTCCAGAAGCGCCAACTGGGCGGAGGGGGAAATTGAATCTGGTGCAAACTACCTGTATTATGGCCATCGATGGGAGATTTCTCACCACGTTCACGGGGTAAAACTGGCGCATTCACTGCGCCGGATCCCCGCGCACTTACAGCCCTTCTCCCGGCTTTCAAGTTTCGGCAGCTTATCGGCTGCGGTGAGATGGGAGCAGTCTACCGCGCAGAGCAGATTTCGCTTGGTCGGGACGTGGCAATTAAAGTCCTGCCTCCGGAGCTCTCTTCGGTCCAACCCTTTTCCACGAGCTTCAAAATCGAGGCACGTGCAATGGCGAAATTGACCCACCCCAATCTGATCGGGGTCTATGACTTTGGTGAGGTCGATCACATGCTTTTTCTCGTCATGGAGTTGATTGATGGGAACGCGCTCCACAAGTCCATCAATGGAGCCACGGTGGATCCAGTCCGAGCTGTCAGGATCATCGAAGGCATTGCGCAGGGCCTCGGTGAGGCTCACCAGCACCAGCTTCTTCACCGCGACATCAAACCCGCCAACATCATGATAACCCAGCAGCTGAAACCTGTTCTCGGGAACTTTGGGTTGGCCGCACCTGCCAGTAATGCCGGTTCCGGGTTAGACATCGTTTCCTCAGGATATGTCGCTCCGGAGGTTCTCGAGGATTTCACCTCAGCCAGCCCGGCTTCTGATGTCTACTCTCTAGGGGTAATCATGCATGAACTCGTGACTGGAATCGAACCGAATCCAGGGGTAGCCGCTGACCTCATTCAGGTCCCCGACATAAAGGGGCTGAGAGAGATCTCCGGGCAGGTCTTGAGCAGCGACCCGGCTCAGCGACCTCAGGATGGGGGAACTTTCGCGGTAGAACTGAAACGCTGGCTGAAATCCGCGGCGCAGACACGACCCTCTCTTCTCACTGCTCCAGCGACGCCAATCCCAGCAACGACGGCACGGAATACCACCCCAAAAATACTGAACAACGTCTCTGGAGGGATTCCCTTTCCTCTACTCGCCCTGTTCGCGCTGGCACTGGCCGCAGTAGCCATTCTCGCCTTCAGAGGGGGAGACAATGACAACTCTACCGGAGTGGGAGAACATAAGCCAATCCGTCAATCGCCAGCCGGGGCACTCTCCCGACCCAGGATGACGCCAAAAATTCCTTCCAGGAAACAACCCTTCCTCCTCAAGGCGCACAAATCTGAAATGCGGAACCGCGTGACAAGTGCAGCAAATGAACTGGTTCTGGCACGACAACGAAACGTCGTCGCTTTTCAACGGGAGGTCGTGGGCCACGAAAACGCATGGGCTCCCTATCTTTCCCAAATTGATCAGGGCCGAGGCCTGCTACCGCGCTATATCACTCCACACGGAAAGTTTACGATCTCTCCGGAAATGCGCGACCTCGTCAATCGCTATGCCTTCGATCACCAGGGCCAACTCGAATACCGGCACCTTGAATTCATCAGAGAACTTCATCAAAAGAGCATTGAAACTCTAAAGAAGGAGGAGGTGCCTCGGGCCGACTCCTTGCTCGACGATAAGCTCGAGTGGCTGGAGTGGCTCGGTGCCGACATATTCAAGATTCTCGCGCGACCCCCAGACGGGGAGTGGGTCCTCCGCTTTGGCCCGGAAGATTCCGGGCCTGTTCGCCTGATATTCATGAAAGAGGGCGCGGTGAGAATCTTTGACGAGGAACAGTCTTCACAGGGGAGATTTTCCACAACGGCAAATGGAGAACTCCATATTATCCGACTGGACGGCAGCGGGAATTGGACGCTTCGATGGCGGGAACCGTGGCTCGATGGGCGGGACCAGTCAGGAGGAAAAGTTCGTTTTCGCCGCCGGGCCTTTGCTTTTGAAAGCGAAAGCTCCTTCGGGAGGAAGGCGGAGCCACGCAAGCCGGGAGAGGATAGCCCAACCCAATCTTCTACCCCCTCGATCCAAGATCCGGAACTTGCCCGATTACAGAATCTGTTTCGTGAAACCCTGCAGCGTAGACTTGCCCCGTGGTTTCAATCCTATGAAGAAAAGATCACTCAGCTTCTGGAGAAAAACGGGAAGAGCGTCTCTCATCTCGAGAAGGAACGGAGCCGGATTGCGGCTCTTGATTGGAAATCGGGCTATCTCTCTCCTCACTCCGTTATCAGCAGTAGTTTCCTCCCACCCGAACTAAGAGGTGCTCGAAACCGCCTCCAGACCGAGGTTCCCAAAGTCCTGACAGACATCCAGGATACCTACCGGAACTTACTGGTGGACCTCCGCGACAAGCGCATTTCATCAGGAGCACAAACTGGTGAGATCCAGAGCGAACTCCGCCCCTTTCTCGCAATGCGGCAGATCTGCCTCGAGGATTTCTACAACGCCCACCCTAATCATGGGACATGGCTCGAGAACAGAAGTGCTGCCTCCCAGATCATTCCCGCGTTTAAGGGATGCAGGTCACGTCGTGTCTCTGGCTATGACATCACCGGGATTCTCCAGATGAACTCTGGAATATACCCGAGATCTAATTCGCGCCTGGAAGGCCGGGACATGAACACCTATTATGGCAGGAATTGGCCGCAGGTGAGTGGTGAGATTCCAATCTACCAGAAAGCGGATCATCTATATCTGGTTGGAGGTCTGATATGGAATTACGAGTCATCTGGAACCGAAGTCGCCAGAATCGTCCTGAACTACCTTGATGGAAGGAAACCATCATCGCTCCCCCTAGTAAACCAGCAGCACATTGCGGACTGGTATTCTTCGAGGAGCCTTCCCGAAGCCACGCGGATCTGGCGAGGCAAGCGAAGAGAAAGTGGCCGTCAATGTGCCGTCTACGAGATGGAAGTCCCCAATCCCAATCCCGGAGCCCCCATAAGATCGCTTACGATCGAATCTGCCGGAAAAGCTGCAGCACCATTCTTTCTCGGTATCAGTCTCGGGGACACGGGGACACAGCAGAAGGGGAATCCTGCACTCGCGGACCAGTCAGGGGAGTCTCCCATGCAGCGGGCCGACCGGGAACTCCGGGAGCGAATCGCACGGGAAACGGCGGATCGTGAGCGCAAGCGCAAAGAGGAGGAGCAGCGGCGACGGAAAAGTCTGGAACGCCCTCGATAGCTACATCCTCCTGCTCACCATCAGGCCTCCTGCAAAATTGATCTCAGGCCAAGCTGTGTGCAAAGTCTGTATTGGCATTGCCAACCTCCATGCAGCCCCTTATTAAAGTTCCGCTATGAAACTGCTCAGCGCACTCGCACTCACAATCCTGATGCCCGGTCTCGCCCTGGCAGATCACCATGGTTCCAAGGATAAGGATGGATTCTTCGAACTTTTCAATGGCAAGAGCCTCGACGGATGGACCATCAACGAATCGCCCGACTCCTGGAAAGTCAGTGACGGAAAGATCATCGTAAAGGGGCCACGTTCTCACCTGTTCTACACGGGCAAGGTCAACAAGGCTAACTTCAAGAACTTCGAGGCCAAACTACAGGTTCTAACCAAGAAAGGCGCCAACGCAGGATTTTATTTCCACACCAAGTTCCAGAAAGACGGCTGGCCAAAGAAAGGATTCGAAGCCCAGATCAATGCCACCCAGGGAGACCCGAAAAAAACTGGAAGCCTCTATGGGGTTCGTAATGTCATGAACACTGCTCCCCACAAGGACGAAGAGTGGTTTGACTACCACATCGCGGTGAAGGGAGACAACATCACGATCAAGGTCAACGGCAAGACCACCGTCGAGTATACCCAGCCTGAAGGCGGCCCCACCAAGGCTGAGCGTGGAGGCTTTGACCGTTTCCTCGACAGTGGCACCTTTGCAATCCAGTGCCACGATCCGGGGAGTGAGGTTCATATTCGTAGTGTGAAGGTGAAACCTCTCAAGTGACCACCGCCTCCCTTTTCACTAAAGCCGCCCCGAGTCTCTCGCTGGGCGGCTTTTTTATTTCTGGAGGACATTCGGCATGACGGCTCCCGGGATTTAAGAAATCTCGTGATCGATTTTTCTTATCAACTCCTCTAAACTCAGCCCCGAGATCTCGGCCTACGATTGGTAGGATTCTCGTCCCCCGTATAGCATGGCGGATCACAACCAGACAAGTGACGACGCGTTCAAGGCACCAGAGCCCGCAGAACTTAGCAGGATGCTGCCCTCTTTCAAGGTCACGCAACTTCTTGCCTCTGGGGCAAGCAGTGCAGTGTACGTGGCCCGCCAGAAGTCCCTTGATCGAAATGTAGCGATCAAGGTCATGCCGGGGAGAGAAGGTCCCGCCCGTAGCAGGTTCGAAAAGGAGGCACGGGCGATGGCTAAGCTTCGTCATCCAAACCTCATTGGAGTGCACGATTTCGGGGAGGCAGACGGCTTCTTGTATCTCGTCATGGATTTTGTAGATGGGAAATCCCTTCGGCGTTCAACCCGCGGGGAGGCGATAGATCAGAAGACCGCCCTGAAGCTCATTCTTTCCATCTGCGAGGGACTCGCGCATGCCCACAAGGCAGGCATTATTCATCAGGCGATCAAGCCGGACAACATCCTGATTGGCTCAAACCTCGAGCCAAGAGTGGGAGACTTTGGGCTTCCTCACCACGGAGAGGGCGGAGCAGCTTCAGCAGCAAGATTAGATCACATTGCTCTCCAGTATGCTGCCCCTGAAGTCGCAAATAAACGGGCCCGGGCAGACCGGCGCTCCGATGTCTACTCGCTTGGTGTCCTGCTGCATGAACTCCTCACCGGTGAACTTCCTGACGGTAGCTTTACTCCACCATTACGAAGCCGAGAGCAACGATTAGACCCGCGGTTCGAGAAAATTCTCCAGCGAGCAATGCATCCAAGCCCGGGCAAGCGGTTCTCGGATGCACGAGCGCTGCAGGAGGACCTGAAACCTCTTCTCAAGAACCTCGGTCAGGGGAATCTCATGACCCGTGACAGCGAGGTTACCGAAAGCGGAGAGAGCTTAGCGGAGGCGAAGGAATCCCAGCACCGGGCGGTCCAGCAAAGCGAAACTCTCGCGGCGATGGCAGCTACCGAATCGCGCCGCTACGACCGCCTCATCACCGTCAAGATTCTGGTTATCGCGGTTCTGGTCATCGCTCTTCTCTCAGTCTGGTCGGCCTACAATCGAAGAAAGGACGAATCCAGCCGGAAGGCAAAGATTGCGGAAAGGCAGAAAAACGCCATGAGCTCGGGCGAAAAAGAGAATCCCTGGGCCAACCTCCAGAGGGATCCGATCCGCGAGACAAAGGAAGCACCCCGGCCCCAGCAAGCCCGCGAATGGACTCTTTTTGATCTTAAGGAGCAACTTCTTCGGGGAGATCGCGATCGCTTTCCCGAAGGAGCCTGGGATCTGGCGGACCGAAAGGTCTACTTTGTACGATCTGCAATGAGCTGGAGCGCAGCCAGCAGATTTGCAGAGTCTCACGGGGCGCACCTCGCGACCCTCCGAAGCGATGAAGAGCGATTGGCGCTTCTCGCCAAACTTCCGAAAGGTAAAATTACCTGGTTGGGTGGAGGGATGACGGGATCAAAAAGTTGGGGATGGGTGGACGGCACTTCCTCTCCGCTCAGCACGCCATCCGAGGCAACCGGCCAGTATCTCAGCATGAGTGAAAGCGGGACAGTCCGGGCATCTCCCGGCAGGACCAAGTATCCCTTTTTCCTCCAATGGCACCTCGACGGGAAGAACCCCGGTTCTCTGGAGGCGCAATTACAACGCTTCAACCTCTCCATCGACCAGCGAATTCCCGAATTCCCACCGGGGACTGTTACGAATGGAGACCGCCATTACCTCGTCCTTGAACGCGTCCTGGGGTGGGAAAAAGCTCGGATATTCGCAGAGGAGGCAAATGGGCACCTTGCCGTAATCGGAAATCAGGAAGAACAGGACTACCTCGAGCGCGTCATCGCTACCTGCCTCCCGGAGAAATCAGCAGCATGGCTCGGAGGCTCTTACTCGAGAGGGGCATGGCGATGGGTTACCAATGAGGCTTGGTCGTTTACCTCCTGGCTAGCTACCGAACAGGATTTCGATCCTGAATCGACTGCGCTCTGCTTTACATCTGGTGAGCCGTCAGGATGGGCCAATCGTGATCCCGAATCGGAACTTGCAGCACTGATTATTGAATGGAGTCGGGACCAGTTCTCCGAGCAGTCCGCTGCTACCGGAGACATGAGATCGTGGACCACGCTCCGCAATCAGTGCTCAGTAAAACTTACGACGATACGGGAAAAGTTTCTTCAGCTCTTGAAGGCGAATGGAGCATCCATGTCGACAGCCCTCGACGAGTGGCACACCGGTCTCTCCCTGCAGAATCGTGGCCGCTACACCCTCTCCTTCCAGCAGGCCAAGGGCAGGATTGCGAAGGACGGACGCATCAACGAAGAGGGCCGCCTGCCAGCCCTTCCCGCCGAGATTGCCTCCGTTTGTAATGCCTGCCTCCGGGAGCAGGGTAGCCTTGATCAGGAATACGCGGACGTCATGGAGAGCACTCGGAAAACCTACATCCAGCAATTGGGCATGCGGCTGAGCGAGGCCAAGGACAGGCGTCAATTTTCCGAAGTGAGCGCGATAGAGGCTGAACTGGAATCGGTAATGACCGTTCAGACCTTTGTCTCACACTTCAATGTCAGTGGAGATGACTGAGAGGAGAATTTGTTAAGTTGGTGTAAAAGAAGTTCTAAATACCTTTCTGAACGGGCAGAATTGAACATGCACTATCCAGACCGAAGGGTCACTCTTCTCCTTCATCTCTTCCTGATCCTACTGAGCTTACCCTCTCTCCACTGCAGTGCAGAGCCCCAGCTCACCTCCTGGTATACCTCGCAAAGCGGTAAGTACGCCCGTATTTTCACCAGTAAGGAAAACGAGATCGCAAGTCTCACCTCAACAACTTGGAGCCGCGGACAAGGGAACCAGTCCTCCCCAGCCTACGCAGGCGTTCATGAGATTCACCATGACGCCAGCTGGGTCTATATCAGAACGAGCGGACTAGGCTTTCACGTCATGGGGCCTTGGTATCTAAACGAGGCAAAGACTCGAAACTTTCCTAACTTCCCCAGCAATACAGCCACTACCTACCGGATTCCCCGCAACCCGACGGCCTTTAATGGCACCGTCACAACAGGCTTTGGGGCAATTGGATATTTTGTGGACGGAGTCGCCCTTTTTGATGCTACCGACACTTTTTCCTATATCAATGGTAGTGCGAGTGACGCTAGTCCTCAGGGGGGAGGCCGAGGAGATGGGGTCTGGAATCGAGATGCATATGTCAACGAGGGAGTGACCTTCGACTCGGCTAATGCGCACCAGGCGGGCAATTTGCATCATTATCATGCGAATGCTCCCGCAATCCGCCATCTGCTGAACGACAGTGTCGACTACAATGCCGAAACGAACCGCTATACTGAAAACTTCAATGGCAGACACTCTCCCATCCTCGGTTGGGTTTCTGATGGCCACCCCATCTATGGGCCCTACGGCTTCAGCGACCCGGTAGATCCTGATTCTCCCGTGCGACTCCTGAGCAGCGGCTACCAGAAAAGAGACGGCAGCAACGGATCCACCAACCTGAGCCGGACCGGGCGAACCAGCCTGCCGGACTGGGCCAACCGGCTACAGGGGCGCAGCACTACCCTCGCTACAAATCAATACGGCCCGGCGGTAAACACTACCTACATTCTCGGTCACTATCTTGAAGACTATGCCTACAAGGGAGACCTAGGGCTGAGCCAGGGCGTGGACTTCGACTTGGACGAATACAACGGGCGCTTCTGCGTGACTCCGGAGTTCCCGGAAGGAGTCTGGGCCTACTTTACCACTATCGCAACTGATGGGACCCCGGTTTTCCCCTACAATATTGGTCGCAACTTCTACGGAACTCCGAACGGCGGCAGCGTGAACACCATCCCCGGGGATGCCTCGCTGTCTTTTGTCGGTGGCCCCAGCACCCAGCATCAGGCGGTTGAAGTCAGTAAGAATGGTGGTGTTGTCACCCTCACGTGGTCCACTGTGGAAGGCGGGTCCTACCAACTCGAAAATTCAACAGATCTGGAAACATGGACTGAGGAAGGCGCCGAGATTATCGCAGACGCCACCTCAAACTCCACGGTCAGTCGAGCGGGTAATACCGCCCGTTTCTACCGCTTAAAAAGGACCGGGATTGCGGCATACGACCAAACTGGATTCAATAACCAGTTCGAAGAAGAACAAACCGGAAATGGAGGCGGCACGGGTGGTGGTTCAGACAACTTTGTAGCGACCTTTACGGGCCCTCCTTTGCCCCCCGCCAACATTCAGCAGGAGCTTAGAATCGGGAATCCCGGAGTCCCAGCCGCACTCGTGAGCAGGGACTCCAATACCCAGCTCACAATTTCTTTCGACGCTACGGCTCTTGGCCCTGGCAGCCATGCGGTATACGTGTTCTTCACTACCCCTAATGGAAACCAGCTCACCCTGACATCGACCAATCGCTATTCTCCATAGGTCGTCGCCCTTGGGCCAACCGGCCCCGGGACAATCCTGCCTCTTGAGAAACATCGCCTGTTTGTTTGGCTGAGATGGCGAGAATAACCCAAAAATTACGAGTCTCTCACTCATGCTCAAGTGGCCCATCTGGCTCTGTTTACTCCCCTCGATGATCTCCCAGTCATCGGGAGGAGACCTTTATCTAGACTTGAAGCATCTCTGGAAAGGGCAGGCTCTCTCAACCCCGAGCAAAGAGCTTCTCACCGGATCCGGGGAAACTATTAAACTTTCCCGCTTTGCCTATATTCTCTCAAGCCCCCGCCTGCTTAGCGATCGCACGGAAACATCGTCCGGGACCTGGCTCCGCCGCAAAGACTGGTTCGGCTACGTTGACGCCTCCCGTCCCGGAGGACTGAACCGATTGGAATTGGGATCCCTCCCCGCCCGAAGCTACCGGACCCTGCAGTTTTCCATCGGACTCAGCCCCGAAATCGATCAGGCCGACCCCAGCCAATATCCTGCAGATCACCCTCTCAATCCAAATTACAACAATCTCCATTGGACGCCTCAGGGTGGATATATCTTTCTCGCTGCCGAGGGCCATCTTCCCGACGACAAAACCACGGGCGGCTTCGCCTACCATCTGGGTAAGCCGCGTAACAGGGTAGTAATTTCACTCCCGATTGCCCTGACGCTGACCAAGCCCACTGTCCTTGAAATCGATGTCCACATCGACCGGATTTTCGGGGGCGAACACCCTCTCAAGATCGGGGCAAATCCCTCAAGCCACTCGAGAGAGGGCGACCCGGTCGCCCGGAAATTCAAGCAACAACTCCCAGCAGCATTCGAATTGCGAAGCATCCGGCAGGCCCAATCCGCCGCCGACCCGAAACCTTCATCTCATCCACAGCTCATTGGCACACCCTATCGCTTTGAAATCGCAAGGGGATTCCCTATCCCGGTCTTACCAACTTCTCCCCCCCTCACCAACGAACGCGTTACCTTGGGCAAACGACTTTTCAACGACCCTCTCCTCTCGAGCACCAATCAACAGTCGTGCGCCTCCTGCCACCAGACAGCCCACGCCTTTTCAGACCCCCGTCGTTTCAGTGAGGGTGCCACTGGATCTCTAGGGACCCGGAACTCCATGCCTCTCTTCAATCTCGCCTGGAAAAATTCGTTCTTCTGGGATGGAAGTTCCCCCTCCCTGAGAGAACTGGTCCTTCACCCAATCCAGAGCGCTATCGAAATGCATGAATCGCTACCCAACGTCATCGCCAAACTTGAATCCGCCAGCTACGGCCCGCTTTTCGAAGCTGCCTTTGGAAGCTCAGGCATCACAGAGCGACGTCTGGGAATTGCTCTCGAACAGTTTTTACTGACCCGGACCTCGTATAACTCGCGTTTTGACAAGGCTGCCCGGGGAGAGAGCGAGCTCACCGAAATGGAAAAACGAGGGTTCGAACTCTTTATGACCGAATATGATCCACGCCGCGGCCTGAAAGGCGCGGATTGCTTTCACTGCCACGGGGGCGCACTCTTTACCGATCATCGGTTTCATAACAACGGGATTCCAGATGACCTCGATCTGGGTCTGGAGCTCGTTACGGGGAGGGAGACTGACCGGAATCTTTTCATCACCCCTTCGCTTCGCAATATCGCCCTGACTGGGCCTTACATGCACGATGGGCGCTTTGAGACCCTCGAGGAAGTCATCGAGCACTATAATTCCGGCCTTCACCGGAGCCCCAGTCTGGATCCAAATCTGGCCAAGCATCCGCGGAAAGGTCTCGGGTTAGCCGCGGACGACATGCGGGCTCTTGTGTCCTTTCTCCGGACCCTGACTGACCCTCAATTCGTCCCGACCGCGAAGGTCAGGCAGGCCGAGAGCCCCCAACGACCCTGACCTGATCAAGGCAAAATGCTCCCCGATAGATCGCTAAAGGTGTTGGACTCCAGAGCCTCTTGCCTCCACAGTTCCGCCCTTGAATCTCCCAAACTCCCTTACAGTCTCGCGTCTGGTTCTCACTGCGGTCTTTGTCGTCGGCTTCATGCAGGGAAGCCAGATTGGCTATGGAGTCGCCCTCTTCGCTTTTACCTTCGCCGCGATAACCGACTTTCTCGACGGCTACTTCGCACGCAAGATGGGCCTTGTTACCTCTCTTGGCAAACTGCTCGACCCCATTGCAGACAAGATTCTTACGGCCTCTGCGTTCATCTTTCTCTGCGCTCATGAGCAACGCCTTTGCCCGGTATGGGTGGTGGTAGTCATTCTTGCCCGTGAATTCCTCGTCACCGGTCTGCGACAGATCGCCGTCGAAAAGGGTAAGGTTATTGCCGCCGACTGGAGTGGGAAATGGAAGACGACTTTTCAAATCGGCTTCTGTTCTACGGCCCTGACCTGGCTTTTTCTCGAAGCCCTCGGGCAGCAGGGATCGTTTCTGGCACAACTCGCCGATCCAGAGAGCTGGCTCATGCCTACCTTTCTCTGGCTCTCGTTGGCTCTCACCGTCCTCTCCGGCCTCCAGTATGTCTGGAACAGTCGGGATCTGCTGCGAGAGGGCTGAATTTCAGGCAGAACCTCTGTGGGCAGGCCTCGGATGAGGCCCTGAGCGATCCTGACCTTTTTAAGGCACCCTTTTTCAGGAGTTTTTTCCCGATTCGATCGGTTGAAACCCTGAAATCTTGGGTTGCCTTATTCGGTTAATGCAATTAAACCTTACCGAGTTATGAAACAAACTACCCTACTACGATCTGCGATTCTTGCAGGATCCGCCCTTGTCGCGGGATTTGCCTTTGCCGGCGACGATCCCGTTCCCGCAGCCCCATCCTCTGGCCTCGATGTCGAGTTAGGATTCGGATACAGCAGCGAATACCTCTTCAGGAGCATCAACTTTGGCGATGACCTCTTCTACACGAATATTGGGCTGTCTGGCAGCGGTTCGCTTCCCATCGTTGGAGACGTTGACCTCTCTGCTGGTCTCGACCTGCGCACCGTGAGCGTGGATGGAGAAATCTCAGACACCGCAAACAGTACTGTTAGCGGTCAGGAGATGCGGATCAGCGCTGCCGCCACCAAGGCTCTTGGTAGCCTTGACCTGACGGTTGGAGTCACCAATTACTCTTACTTTGGCACGGCAGGCGCCGGAACAGCGGATGTCTTGGAGCCGTATATCGCATTGGGAACAGAGCTCGCCGGCCTTAATGTTGGTATCGCTGTCTACGATCAGGACTGGTTTTCAACTCTTGACAACTACATTGAAATTACCGCTGGTCGCTCGGTAGACCTCGGTGGTCTTGGACTTTGCGTCAAGGGAGTGATTGGCACTTGGAACGAGTTCGACGACACTCACTACGGTATCTGCGTTGGATTACCCATCGATGCCTCTGACAGCATCACCGTCACGCCACATGTATCTGCGGTCTTCGGTGACACCTTTTCTGGTGATGACGAGTTCAGCGCCGGCGTGAATCTCGGTTTTGGATTCTAGAAAAATACCAAGAATCATATTTTACAGAAAAGGGGAGCCGCACGGCTCCCCTTTTTTCGTCCGCTTGATCATTCTTCACACTGGTTCGCTGGCAGAAGATCGGGAATCCTCGAGGATTCCTGCCTCTCCCTCGCTCTTGGCAACCACTACTGCGGCACAGGAATCTCCCAATACGTTGACCGCAGTCCGGCTCATATCGAGGAGCCGGTCGACTGCAAGAAGGGCTACGATGGCCGCCTCTGCTCCCGGAACTCCTGAATTTTTGAGGATGATGAAGATCGCGACCAGGCTCGCGGAAGGAATACCGGCCACCCCTACGCTGGTCAGCAGGGCGGCAAGTACGACCACGAATTGCTGAGCGAGGTCCATCTGAAAACCCACTACCTGAGCGACAAAGATAACCGCCACGCACTCATAAAGGGCTGTCCCATCCATATTGACCGTGGCCCCCAGCGGAAGAGTGAAGCTCGCTGTTTTCTTGGAGACTCCGGCATTGTCCTGAATGCACCGCATGGTCACCGGAAGGGTCGCTGAGGAGGACGCCGTCGAAAACGCAGTAAGCAGGGCGGTTCGCATGGCCTTGAAATGGGCCAGCGGGCTCACTTTACCCACATAGCGAAGAATGAGAGGCATGATCACCGCGAAGTGAATGAGTAATGCCGCTAATACGGTGAAGAAATACTTCCCAAGAACGAGAAAGATCTGGCCTCCCGATTGATAAACAACCGGAACGAGGAGTCCAAAGACTCCAAGGGGAGCGAGGGCCATAATCCACCGCGTTAGCAGGATCATGACGTCATTGAAGGCCTGAAAGAACTCCCTCAGAGATTGACCCTGAGACGAGGGCAGCCGCGCGATGGCAATCGCAAAGAGCACGCTGAAGAAAATGAGTCCAAGCATTTGTCCATTGTTGGCCGCCGCCTCCACCACGTTGACCGGGATCATCCGCAAGGCGAAATCTGCCAGCATGGCAAATAATCCTCCGGTCCCTGTTCCGATCTCTGTGGAACGTGCCTGCGCCGAATTGACCTTGGCGAGCGCTGCCTCACTGGCCTGCTGTCCTTCAGTCTCGAAGGCCTCCCTGATTTCCATGTTTGGTTGTCCATCCGCTCCAAGACCCGGAGCAATCACATTGACAAGGACCAGCCCCACGACGATGGCACACAGGCTGGTCAGAGCATAGAATCCCGCCGTTTTGCCGAGGAGCCGACCAAACCCGGACATCCCTCCCAGGCCTGCAATTCCCGCCACCACCGAGGAGACGATCAGGGGCACGATGATCATCTTCAGAAGGTTCATGAAAATCGTTCCTACGAACTTGCAGCTCTCCACGAATCCCACGATGAAACCTCCCTCCGCCTGTGCATCAATAGAGCGGAGAATAAGTGCTGCCAGCGTGGCCAACACCAGCGCACCGAGAATCTGCCAATGTGGCTTGATCTTTTTCATCGTGGTTCACGGTCACGAGTGAGCAATTCACGGTCAACTGTAAATCTGCTCAATGACGCTCATCTATGGAGAATCTGCCCCATGCGACCTTCTGACCGCGAGGATAGGCCCCCCGACAGTTGACTGCCTACCGCTGCTCACCATATACGGGATTGATGTCAGAACCGGTTCGTACCCGCTTCGCCCCCTCTCCGACCGGTTATCTCCATGTCGGTGGAGCACGAACTGCGCTCTTCAACTGGCTTTTTGCCCGTAAGCACGGGGGAAGTTTTATTCTGCGGGTGGAGGATACGGACCAGGCGCGAAATACGAGGGAAGCTCGCGAAGCCATCTTTAGCGGAATGAGGTGGCTTGGACTGGACTGGGATGAGGGCCACGAGCAAGGCGGCGAGCATGGCCCGTATTTCCAGTCCCAGCGAACCGGGATTTATGAGCGCTGGTTCGAAAAACTTCGTGAATCAGGACGCGTCTACGAAGACGACGGAGCCTGGCGTTTCAAGTTTGAGCGTAAACCTGTGACCATGAAAGACCTCGTTTGCGGGGAGGTCACCATTGACTATCGGAATGAATCCAACACGCCCGATATGGTGATCAGGCGCTCGGATGGTTCGTTTGTTTTTCACTTCGTCAACGTGGTGGACGACATCGAAATGAAACTGAGCCATGTCATCCGTGGGGAGGATCATCTCATGAATACGCCCAAGCACCTGCAACTCTTCGAGGCACTCGAGCAGAAACCTCCAACCTATGCCCATATACCCCTGATCCTTAATGCGGATGGCAGTAAGATGTCCAAGCGAGATCAGGGGGCCGCGGTCCATGAATACGAGGAGCGTGGATTTCTCCCTTCCGCAGTCAACAACTTCATCGCTCTCCTTGGGTGGTCTCCAAAGGACGATGACGAGATCTTTTCTACTCCAGAGCTGGTGGACCGGTTCTCGCTTGAGTCCGTTAACCGCTCGCCCTCGCGCTTCGACTGGGACAAGTGCCAATGGCTCAACCAACAGCATCTCATGGCACTCTCTCCCGCGGAATTTGCCGCCGTAGCCAAGCCTCATATCACACAGTCCGGGCTTGCCGTTACTGAGGATTATGAGGCGATGGCCGCCAGCGTTCAGGAAAAGGTCCAGACCCTCACCGAGGTTCCTGAAATGATCGACTTCTATCTCAAGCTCCCCCCGGTGAACGAAGAGATCATGTTCAAGCTCCGGAAGAACGGTGATGCACCCACCCTGCTTGGCGACCTTGCTACCCGTATGGAGAACATCACCGACTGGGTTCAGGCCAAAGAATCCATCGCCCTCACCGCTGAAGCGCATGGGATCAAACCCGGAAAGCTTATGTTCCCTCTGCGGGTAGCCCTTTCCCAGCGCTCTGGCGGACCAGGCCTCGACGAGATGCTTGCCATTCTCGGCAAAGAAGAGTCCATTCGTCGTATCAGGATCCTGAGCGAGCAACTTGCCGGGAGCACGGAAAGCCAATGAAGGAACTCTATAACCTTGATGACCTGTCCAGCCGCTCCCTCTTGGACGAGGGGGCCAATCAGCCTGCGCGCCTTGCCGTTCTCGGTTGCCCCGTTGCACATTCCCTGTCCCCTCAGCTCCATCAGGACGCCCTCGACGAAGCCGGTAGTGGTGCTCGTTATATTCGACTTGAGGTTCCTCCGGGAAAAGTATCCGAAGCGCTCGAGCGGCTTGCGGCCCTGCAGTTTGTTGGCGTAAATGTCACTGTTCCCCATAAGTTTGAAGCTCTCTCTGCCGCTGACGAAATTGATGATTCCGCTGCCATGCTGGGTGCAGCCAACACCATTCTTTTCGATGGCGGCCGAAAACTTGCCTTCAATACTGACGGACCCGGTTTTGTTCGGGCCATTCACGAGGAATTTCTGGTCGATGTGAAGGACCTCCGAATCATGTTGGTAGGAGCCGGAGGTGGAGCAGGAAGGGCTATCGCCGCCCAGTGCGTTCGGGAGGGTTGCGAAAAGCTGGTCCTTGTCAATAGAACCATCGAAAAGGCGGAATCCCTGGCCAAGGAACTTGCCCCGTATCTGGAGAGCGATCGATTGGAGGGCCCCGGTGACCGCCTCAAAGCCTTTTCCCTCACCTCCCCTGAAGTAATCTCTGAGGCAGATCAGATAGACCTTATCGTGAATAGCACGTCGGTTGGCCTCAAACGGTCTGACTCATCGCCGCTGCCATCATCATGCCTTCAGCCCCACCATCTGGTTTATGACACCATTTACAACCCCTCCCAGACACGCCTTTTGCACGAGGCGGAACGGATCGGGGCAAGGGCGGCAAACGGGTGCTCACTTCTTCTTCACCAAGGAGTCCTCTCCTTTGAGCTCTGGTTCCCCGGAAAACAACCGCTGGCTACGATGCGCAGATCTCTGAGGAACACTCTGCCCCCCCAATAGCAAGGCCACTCAGGGAAGAACCCACTCTCCGGCCAGAAGTTCGACAATCTCAACCTGATTCTCCTTCAGGTTTCCCTTGCCGTTTCCGACCCGGATCACAGCCCGCACATTTTCCTGGCGGTCGAGGATGAAGTTACCGAAGTTGAACAATGCGAGAAGATCGCGGTCCACGGGCGACCCGGAGGGAGCAAAGCCCCAGACCTGCTTCTCTGAACCGGGAAGCATGACAAGAAACCAGGACCGTTGCTCGTCTACCTTACTGTCGTAGTGAGGTTGCTTGTCCAGACTACAACGAATCATCACCTCTCGCTGCTCGACAGCCGAAAAGAGGTCTGCTGGCGGCACTTCTCCCCATGCGGTAGACGCCGCCCAGTCCATCCTGAGTCCTTGCTCGGAATTCACAAAGTAAGATCGAAAAGGGCTCTGATCCTTACGCAGACCCTCCAAAATGAGAAATCCGGTATTATCGGTATCCCCGATAGTCCATTTAAAGGTCCGAGGATCCGCCGTCATGAAATCTGAATCCCACCCCAATCCATGATCCGTGATTTCCCCCAGCGCAAAATCCCTGTGCCGAAATACCAACTCCGGGATCTTTCCCCCCTCAACTTGATTCAAGCGGTCAAGAATATCGATCGCACCTACATAATGAACATGCGGGTTCTCCTCGAACCAAGCTCTCGGTCCTGTGAAATCAAATTCATCCTCTTTCGATAGATTAAAGTTGAAGTTGAGCTGCCCCTCGGAGGGCGTCTCTGGTGGGTCCTGATTAATCAGCACAAATGCGGTGACGATTGCCAGCACAGGAACGATAAGTGCAAAAGCCCAGAGCACTACTCGCGCGCCCTGCTGACCCGAGGGCGCATTACCCCAATTCTCATCAACAGCTTTACCATCGCTCTTAGGATGTTTAGTTGTCGTAGCAGGCGACAGCTTTTCCTTCACGGGAATCACGCTTGCTCCTTCATCAGAGCTCATCTCCTCAGGCACCTTTCGTTTNTTCAGCAANAGCGTCTGCCGGGCGCTCCCCTTGCCGTGTGCGCCTTTTCGCACACCTCTCGTTCCAGAGGGAAGATTGCCCTCGGTGTCNTTTGGCGGGAGAGGATTGTCAGCCATGAGCGTGGAGTGGAGCAAAAAGGATCCAGATCAAGAGCACAACTCCAATTCACTCAGCCTCGCCAGCACCCAGATTCAGGCGCTTTTCTTCCTTCTCGGAATCCCCTCTGATATTGGAGAACCTGTCTTGAAATACTCGTTCCCCGGCTACACCAGACAGCCAGTTTCCAGCGAGAACCTTGTCAACCACCAGATAACGCTCGTCATCTTTACCTGTTTTCCATCTTAGCTGAACTCGAACCCGCCGAAGATTCTGGGGATCGCGGTGCCAGAGGCGGGGGTCCCCAGGGCGCGACCGGCTGGGATCGCGTTGAAAAATCTCAAGGAAACGCCTGCCGTTATCAGAGTCTCTCGCCACCACGACGGGAGGAGTATCCTGCTTCCACATCTCCTCAAGATCTTCCCGGAGCTGATAAAACTTCAGGACCATTACAGGCGTTCCTTCCTGAACCCGGGTCATGATTTTTCTGGCAAAAAGTCTGAACTCAGCCGGCTGGTTACTCCCCGCAACGTCCGCATAAAACAATGACCACGATTGAGGAGCATGTCTAACCAGAGCCTCCCAATCGATTTTCCATCTGTTTCTCTCACGAACAAAGACCACTTCCCGCAAATACGGTTCGCCCTGCGCTTCCCGGTGAGACTCTACTTGGAATACCGTCTCGACGATTGGATTACCCCCGGGAACCCTGATTACGTTGGCGCTCGTAGGGGTCAAGCTGCTTCCCGGACTTAAACTCCACATCCTGCTCGACCGGTAGTGCCTCTGCATTTTTGGAGCAACGTCCGATGAATTACTGACAAACTGGGCGCGTCCGACCCAGCTCGCCTCCGCGAGGTAAGAAAGCAAAGTCGTTCTCACGGAGGGAAGCTCCTGCATGAGGAAACGCTGCATTCCCTCTTCCATAGAGGCATCACTCTCAGAATGCTTTGTGCCACCTCTCGTGGATTCTGAATCCGTCTTACCCATCCGAAACTTCACCCCAATCGCAATCACCATGAGCAAGATCGACCAACCCCCAAGATGCAGGAGAAGCCTCGTGGGATTGACTCCACGCTTCTTCGCAGGCCTCCGGAGATTTACCTGATCAGCCGAGGGTTGAGGACGACTCGGCGCTGTAAAGGATTTCGGTTCTGGTCCAGCGATAGATCCTTCCCTCGGAGTGGGAGCAGGACGGGCCCACTCCTTGGAGCTCCTGGTGGTAGCGACATCCCGCTGCACCATTCCCCCTCCCGGATCCGCCACCTGGTTGCCCTCTCTACGCGGAGTAATCGCAACCGGCTTGCCAAACGCATATCCGCACTCTCCACAGACCCGCTCCGCATCAGCAGGCAGTGACACCACCTTTCCACAGGCAGGACAGCGAAACAGTTCCATGGGTGACTCAGCCATGACTCCTCCCGCAGAAGCTACATGCCACCAGACCCTTCCTCCATCACTTTCTGGAGAGCCCCTTAATTCAGGGAAAATCACTAGGAACCAGAACGACCCTGAGGGATAAACCAATCGGAATTGACAAATTCTACCAGCTCAAGCTGGTTTGCTCGGGCTCCCTCGGGACCCTGCTGGACCCTCACCGTCACCCGGCCTCTGGTTAACTCGGTCATTCGGAGGGAGAAATGCCCTCTCATCCGCTTGTTCGCCTCACTTCCGCGCCGCGCGAAAGCCCAAATGAAATTCCCGGCATCACGGTGATGAATCACATAACACTGGAATTCGAGTTCCGGAAATGCCGGGGGATAAAAAGTGGAGGGGGTCACAATTCCACGCATCAGTTGGGGGTCCTTACTCACGAGCTGGCCCTCTTCTCCGGGGAGCAACTCACTGTAACCCTCGCTTGCTTCCCAGTCATATTTGAAACTTCCAGCAGCGTCCGTTGTAAAATAGGCCACCGCCGCTACATAGTCCTTATCCAGCCCCATTAGCATCAGGTAAGGACTACCCATCATGGTGGCCGCATTAAGCTGAAGCTGACTTAGTGGATAATATCCTCCGGAGGAGGGTCTGCGATCCTCCCATGCCTTCCTCCTCTCCCACGAATTCTTACCGCCCCGCAGGAGCCCGGCCACCTCGGGCCCTCTATCAGAATGAGCCTCCTCCAAAACCTTAGTCACCATAGGCATAATCTCCTCAGCCCTGATCACAAAGTCCGCGATGGGAACATCACTGATATCGTCACTGATCACCGCTCGCTGCGGCTGATCAATACTGGAAGACCTGACGGGATTATTGAAGCTCTGCAAAAGAAAAACCACCACGATCCCCACACAGAGAATCCCAGCCAGAACCCACCACAGTGAGCCGACATGAAGGCCAGTCCACGCAGCCTCACCCTGCAGCTCCCATTCTGAGCGCTCTCTCTCGTCTGTTTCCGTTACGACTGAAGGAACACGGATTGATTGTATCGGTTCCCGTTCCCTGACCGCCTCGTGCGGAGACTTCGCCACGATTTCCCCAACGGGAATCCGGGACATGACCTTCTCATCCGAAGCGAGCTCAGAATCTAATTCGTCCACTCCTTCAAGGTCGTCCTCAAACAACGACTTCTCATCCAGGGGAATCTCAACCTGGGAAAACCCCTCTCCAGCCATGGCATCTCCACTCTTCCTGGTCCAAACCGGGTCCCGCCCCGAGGGCTTTCCCCGAAGGATTCCTCCATGCTCACTCTTTTCAGGAAGAATCGTTTTGCGATTCGACCTGCGCGGCGGCGGATCAGGTTCTGTCAGATTCTGAGCCAAGGCCCCGGAGGTTAGTGGGAGGGACAAGCCGGGCAACTTAATTCGCCTGCGTCATACTCCCGCTATACCTCCTTGATCGCTTTCTCCACAAGGCGAGCAGCCAGAACCTCCGTAGCTTGATCCAAGCGCTCCACAGCTCTCTTAAGCACATTGGCCTCACTCCCAGTCAATGCATGCTCCACGGCACGTTCGGCCAACCGAATCTCTTCCTGCTCCTCCTCACTCAGGATGGATCCGATCTCAACAAGAGCGACGCGCACGGCAGGAAGAAGTTCCTCCGCCTTGAGCTGAGCCTCGGTAAAAACCCTCGCATTCATATCTTCAAAAGCGTGCTCCACACTTTCCTCCACCATTTGCTCGACCGCCTCTTCGTTGACATCTACAGCCGCACTTTCGATACGAACGATGACGTCCTCTCCTGTGCCCTCTACGTCACGGGCAAGAACCTCAAGGATACCATTTTCGTCCAGCGACAACTGGACACCCACTCTGGCTTTTCCCCTCGGCGCACTCCTGAAGGAAAGGTCAAACTTTCCGAGCTCCCAATTGTCCCGGGCAAGCTCCCGCTCCCCCTGTAGCACCCGTACTCTCATCGAGTCCTGACCATCTCTGGCATTGGTAAACATCTCCCCCACCTTACAGGGAATTGTGGTATTGCGTGGGATCAGAACGTTCATCAGTCCCCCTAACGTTTCGATCCCGAGACTAAGCGGAGTAACGTCCAGAAGAAGAACCTCCCGCCAAGTTCCCGCAATGATACCGGCCTGTATCGATGCCCCCAGAGCTACCGCCTCGTCAGGGTGTTGCGAACAATCAGGTTCTCGCTGAAAGACCGCTTCGGCCAGCTTTTGTACTGCAGGCACTCGGCTGCTACCCCCAACCATTACCACTGCCCCAACTTCATCAGGCTCCATCCCCGCATCAACGAGAACCTCCCTGCAAATTCTTTCCATTCTGGAAAGAAGAGGCTCCGCTCCGCTCTCGAGGTCGGCCCGGCTGACTTCCACCTCGAGGCTTTGCGCCCCATCATAAAAAGGCACACGGAAGACAACATGATCCTTGGTGGAGAGCTCGCGCTTGACCCGCTCTGCCTCCTGAATCAGCCGGTCTCCATCAGCCTCCGGATCTTCTAACGCAGACCCTGACATACCGGCTCCCTGCTTCACCAGATCCAGAATGACCGCATCAATATCATCACCTCCCAGCCGCGTATCCCCACCCGTGGCAAGGACCTCAAAAATCCCATCGCGCAGCTCCAGAATCGAGACATCGAAAGTTCCGCCTCCGAGATCAAATACAGCGACGCGGGCACTCTCTCCCAATTTGTTCATCCCATATGCCAGAGCGGCAGCGGTAGGCTCAGCCACCAGCCTGAGCACCTCAAGCCCCGCCTCTTCACCGGCTTGTTTGGTAGACTCACGCTGTGCGTTATTAAAGTATGCCGGCACCGTTATGACCGCTTTCCGGACTTCACGCTCTAAACGGTATTCCGCAATACGCTTCAACTCACCAAGCAACACACTGCTGACCTCTACCGGTGTACGAGGGCCCTCCAAAGTCTGGAACGCAACTCCTCCATGGGTGTCGCCTACCAATGGAAGCCCCCCTTCCACATGCTCTCCAAAGCGGACTCCCATCTGACGCTTGGCGCTCCGCACCAACCGGCCCGCGGGTGCCTCTCTGAGCGCAGCTCGTCCCACCTTCACTCCCTCGGGCCCGAACCATACCACGCTTGGTGTCAACCTCTCACCCCCTTCGTCGGCGAGAAGAATCGGGAAACCCGCCTCCACAATCCCGACTGCCGAATAGGTGGTTCCAAGATCAATCCCAATTACAGGCTCAGCCATGGTCCGCAACCTGACCGGGCTCCCCTCGAATGCAAGCTCACAAGACTCTTACCAGCACCCCGCCTGGGCCCAAGCCGCCCTTAACTGAGCCTCCCACCTCTCAAGAAATGAGAGGGACCGGACAAGCTCCATGGCCTCTTCCCTGATCTCGTGAGGATCGCTTTCGTCGAACCGTTTGAAACCGGATACCATTGCTGTAATCGCATTCTCTAACTCGCCGCGGGCCTCAACGATTCGACCCTGCAGGGAAATTCCCTCTGCCTCGGCCAGCGAGCGCACCAGCGTGGAGCGAGCCTCCCGGTGGCGCTCCGCGATTTCACTAGCCTTCTGTAGCAGGGCATTGACCGGGCCAAAACGCTCCTCCACCGCCGGAGGCAGGCTGCCATCCTCGACCACCCTGATTCCAAAAAGTTCCAGCCAGTGACGCAACCTCCGGGCGGGGCTGCTGAGGGCTTTATAGGCCTCTGCAACGGCATCGAAACCCTTTGCCGTCCCTCCTGCATCAGGATGAGCCTCCTGGCATCGCCCATCATAATGGGCCCGCAG
Organism: Roseibacillus sp.; assembly: GCA_002686085.1. GTDB lineage: Bacteria > Verrucomicrobiota > Verrucomicrobiia > Verrucomicrobiales > Akkermansiaceae > Roseibacillus_B. The sequence continues at coordinate 25,902 of NZAC01000005.1, forward strand.
CGTTTCGGGAGAAAGATCCAGCTTCCTCTCCATCCCCAAGGCTTCGAAATGATCGCTGCTGGTCACCATCAGGCCGCAAAGCTTTCCCCACAGGAGCAGGTTACCACCGCGTTGGGGTTACTCACCTTAAACCCCCCATGTTGGAGATCTGCTGAGAAGTCCAGTTCGCTTCCCCCGACAAAAAGAGCACTTTTGGGATCAATCACCACGTTCACTCCATTCGATTCCACCAGGATATCACGGTCCAGAGGACCATCCACGAGGTCCATCTGATACTGGAGCCCACTGCAGCCTCCCCCGATGACCTTGATCCGGAGAGCGCCATTCGGCCGGCCCTGGCGGTCGAGGAGAGTTCGCAACTGCTTCGAGGCTCCATCCTCGACCGCGATCAGTTTTTCCGTGCCTACAGTGATTCTCGGCTCCGTCATCGTCTTCGTATCTCCAACATCTTAGAGCGCTCCCGGCAACATCGTAATAAAATTGTGCATGAGCCCTGTCACAGGCTTCGGATGTGTGCCCTCTTTCAATCAAGAAGAGCCCGCATATTACCAAAGAAGTCGCTCACGTCATCGTCATCGGCGAGGGCGTTCATCTCCTCCGTGTAATCACGCTCGAGAATCCAATTCGCATCCAGTTCTCTAAGAAAGGAACTAGGGTCGCACCTCACCTGCTCGCCATACTTGATCCTCAAGGAACAATAGCTGAGGTAGAGATGCTGCCGCGCTCTCGTGATTCCTACATAAAGTAAGCGACGCTCCTCATCCTGAGTTCCCTCCTCCTTGCTTCGCCAGTGGGGCAGCACTCCCTCTTCCAAACCCACTAAAAAGACTACCGGAAACTCAAGCCCTTTGGAGGCATGGAGGGTAATCAGGGTCACCCCGGATTTTTTCTCAAGTTCTTCCTCCTCCGGCTCGGCATCAAGGGCCGCATCATCAAGGAACTGCTGGATCGTTCTCCCCTTCCGGAGAGCATCCGTCAACGCGACAACCACCTCCGCCACGGCCTCTCCTCTTTGCTCCCGCTCCTCGTCCGTTCGGCACGACCGCATCAGCCACGCGGTGTAATCTATCTCCTTCAGGAATTCGCTGAGAGCCTCTCCTGCCCTGCCAGCTGCGATCCGAGGCGCGTACAACTCAATCAGCTCAACGAAATTCCGGATTGCCCCACTTCCCTTCCCAGAGAGCTGACTGGTGAAGGAGGGATCTTTCATCGCGTCCCAGCCTCTCATTCCATGCTCCCGGCAGTGTTCAAGTAACAGCATGGCGGTGTTGGACCCGATTCCCCGGGGAGGAGTATTCAGAATCCGCAGGAGACAGACGTCCGCCAGGGGGTTGGCCAGAACCTGAAGATAGGCGAGAACATCTCGAACTTCCCTCCGATCATAAAAACTCTGGGCTCCAACCAGTCGGTAAGGAATCTCCTCCTGCCGAAAGACCTGTTCGACTTTCCGGATGTGGGTATTGGTCCGGAAGAGAACCGCGAAATCTTCCCAAAGCTTATTGTCTTTCGTCCTGGCACGCCGGATTTCTTTTGCCATCCAGAGAGCCTCCTCCTCATCTCCGGGCAAGGCCATCAGGGTGACCTTGTCCCCTCCCTTAATCGTTGCTCGCAGGGTCTTTTCATGCCGCGCAGGGCTATTACTGATGAGTTCGTTGGCCACACTCAGGATGGCCTCCGTGCTCCGGTAGTTATTCTCGAGGCGGACAACCTTGGGATCGGGGAAAAAGTGTCCAAACTGCAGGATATTGCTCACCTGTGCCCCTCTCCACCCATAGATACTCTGATCATCGTCTCCCACCACGCAGATATTGTGGGGTGGCCCGACCAGCTGCATCAGCAGGTCCATCTGTAGACCGTTGGTATCTTGAAACTCATCCACGGTGACATACCGGTAGCGCTCCCTCCAGTATTCCCGGGCCTCCCTCTGCTCCCGGAGCACTTGCTCCGCCAACACGAGCAAATCATCAAAGTCTAGCGCGTTGCGAGCCCTCAGCTCCCGCTGATAACTCATCGCTACCGTTCTCACCAGATCATCAGGAATCTCCCCAAGTGACATCCCGGCGTTTTTCTGGCGAGAGACTGCCGCCGTGATGTCCCACGGCTTGATCTTCTCCTTCGCCCCCCCGTGCTGGACGATGAGCTGCTTGACTAAGCCGTCTCGGTCGCCTCCTGCAGCAATACTAAAGTTGGTGTTGTAGCCCAATAACCCGGCATGCACTCGCAGGACACGCACGCAGAGGGAGTGGAAAGTGCACACCGTCATTTCCTCCGCTGCTTTCCGCCGGACCATTTCTCCTACCCGTTCCCGCATCTCGCAGGCTGCCTTGTTGGTGAAGGTCACTGCGAGAATGTTTCGGGGGTCGACGCCCCTCTCCAGAAGATTCGCAATGCGAAAGATCACGGTTCTGGTCTTTCCCGTTCCCGCGCCAGCAAGGATAAGAACCGGTCCCTCAGTGCTTTGCACCGCCTCAGCCTGCGCCTCGTTTAACCCTGCCGCTCTCGTTCCCCCACCCATTTCGTATGGCGCAATACCCTACGAAAGCTGCGCGCCGGGAAAAGGCGAATATCAACTGCCGACGCGAATTCTTCTGCTGCACTCCGCCGCTCTTCTTGCGCTCCCTGTCAACAAGGATTATATTGCCCGTAACGACAGAATCTTTTCTCCAAAATCATGTTTGAGAGCTACCAGAACCCTTACGTCGTGGCCGCCGCTCCCGTGGACGTCCGTGCCACCTTTATTCGCCGGACCTATGGACACCTCGCCGCTGCCATCGGGGCCTTCATCCTGATCGAGCTTGCCCTCTTCCAGATTCCTGACATCGACTCCAAGGTGATGGGGATTCTGGCACAAAATCCCTACAGTATGCTCTTCGTCCTCGGCGGATTCATGCTGGCCTCTTACCTGGCCAACAAATGGGCCCTGACCTCTACCAGCAAGGGAATGCAATATGCGGGTCTTGGCCTCTTCGTGATAGCCGAGGCTGTCGTGTTTCTTCCTATTCTCCTCGTCGCGGCCAGCCCCCAATTCCTCAATGCTCCGGATCTGATCGGACAGGCTGGAATAATCACAGCTGCCATGTTCGCCGGATTGACCTTTATTGCCTTCTCCACCAAGAAGGATTTCTCCTTCCTCGGGGGGATTATCAAGGTCGGCTTCCTCGTAGCCGTTGTCACCATCGTACTCTCCCTCTTCATGGGCTTCAGCCTTGGTCTTTTCTTCTCGGGCGCAATGGTCCTTCTCGCTGCCGCCTCTATTCTCTGGAGCACCAGTAACATCATCCACCACTACGGCACTGAGCAATATGTTGCCGCCTCGCTCGGCCTCTTTGCCAGCGTGGCGATGCTCTTCTTCTACGTCCTGAGAATTCTCATGATCCTCCGGGGCAGCGATTAGATCCTCCCATTAACGGATACGATAGCTGCTAGCGTCGGCGGGGTCCCCTGCCGGCGTTTTGCGTTGACCCCCCGCGGGGACAGCCTTGCCCCGCAGGGCTCCTCCCGGTTTTACGCGGACGCCTCCCGGGCCCGCCGCGCCGCCTTGAAGGAACGGATCGCCATCACGGTGAAAAACAGACAGATCGCGGCCATGATGGCAATTAACACAGGCCCTGGCCCATTGAGTTCTCCTTTAATAGCACCCGGGATCAGACGACCTAGTCCTGCAAGTGCCCCTAGGGCGGAGAATAACACCGCGATATGCATCCCCGCCATGGTGCTCTTCAGTGCCACCAGCCCCCCAAGGAGCATCGGCAACCCGACAAAGGCCGGAATCAGTGCGGTAACGGACTGCTTACTGGCCCCGATGGACTCCCAGCCCAGATACCCTACCAAGCCCAGAACGATAAGAGCCCCCGAACACAAGAAACAGAGATTGCGCATGCAGGCAGCCTACCCTGCAAACGTGCAGGGTCAAGAGGGGTGCTCGCTTTGCCCCCATCTACTCTTTATCAGCCAGTTTTGTGGATGAACAACTCCACATCCTCCCACTGCGCAATGAGATCTCGCGCTTTCTCTTCCTCAAGAACCGAACACGCCGTGGAAAGAGCATCGGCAAGCCAGGCCTCGGGAGCGGTCACTGCCACGACCTTCCGGGCCTCCACACAATCCCCAGTGCGTGGATCAACAATGTGATTCCGGCGATCTCCTGTTCCAAAGTAAAGCCCGGCCCCCGACGAGACCGCGAGCGCGCGATCCCGTAAGGCGATTTCCTCGCCCTCCACGCCCCGTAGACCCACAATCCAGTCCTTTCCAGAGGGCTGAGTCCCGAGGCCATAGAATTCACCAAGATTCACGAGGCAGTGCTGCGCTCCCCCGTCACGCAGGATCTCGCTCGCCCGATCGGTGATCCATCCCTGCGAAAGGCCATTCAAGGTCAGGGCCATTCCCTCCCGGCCAAAGCTCAACTCCTCCTCGCCGCAACGCACCTGCCGGAAGTCCACCTTCTCCAGGAACTGCGCTTGTGCTTCGGGATCGATAGCTCCAGTAGTTTCAACGGTCTCACGTAACCAGGTCCAATAGGGCTGGATAGTGGGATCAAAGGCTCCTCCCGAGCGTTCCGCGACAAGGAGGGCCTTACGCACAAGGTCCACAAGTTCCGGGGGAGGATTGTCAAGGCGCCCCGTCCGATTAAGACGAGAAAGAGGCGAGTCAGGTAGATAGAGAGAAAAGAGTTTTTCCAGCCTCTGCATCTCCAACTCGCAGTTCCTGATCAAAGGCTCTGCAACTGCAGGCGGCATTGCGTGCACCGCCATGTCCACATCAGAATTGAACAGGACCCCCCGCCAGCGGATGACTTCTTCACCTCCCCTTCGCTGGCAACCACTGCCCCCCACAGATGCTGCACTGGATGCGGCAAAAAGAGAGAGACACCGGCGGCGATTCATGAAGCACGATCATTTCCCCCTGAACAGGAGGCGGATCCCGAGCACCGTAAGAACAAGAACCGCTACCCCGCTCAGATCGACAAGGAAGCGCCCAACAGTTCCAAAAAGGCTTCCACTGTGCAAATCCGTAATCACCCGTGACCACGTAAATTCGGAGTCCTCTACCAGAGTTTTCTGTAGCGCAGCCCTTTTCTGGGGACTCTCCTCCAGAATGCTCCACACAACAGGAACCTCCGCGGGTGCTGTCTCGAATTCAAGAAACCCTTCCCCAAAAACATGCTGTCCAAGGGCTGTTTCTAGATGGACTCGATTGGAAGCATCGAGCCCGACTTTTCCCAGAGGAACAGCCGGGAGAGACTCTTCCCCCAGTCGATCAAGATAAAGCCCCTGCGGATCATAGATAAAGATTTCTTCCTCAGTCGCAATCACCAGCTCACCCGGCAGAGCCACAGCGCCGATGAGAGTTCCGCTCTCACTAAGAAGGCTATCGTCTATGAAGATCTCCCCATCCCACCCCGAGATCATGAACCGACCCGCCTTTGTGACTGAAGGAATACCTTCTGGGATCTGTTTGTAGCGCTTTAACAACCATGCTGAACTCACTTTTTTCTCCGTGAGTCCGAGCCGTTCTCCATGCTGGAGGAGCAGTCCGCTGACCACAAGCCACAGGAGAGGAAGAGCGAACACCGCCCCAAGATACCGATGCCATAGACGGTGCCACTTCCGTGGCCGCGATTTTCGGCCCTTCCTTCTGGGCCGATCACCACCCATTTCTCCTCACTAGGGACGAATCTGGTCCAAGTAGAGGGCCACCCGGCCCATTTCCATCATGGCGCGAGTGGAGAGAGTCGCGCCCGCAATATTATTCACCCGCCGACTCAGCTTTCCACTTGTCCCGAGCACCGCGCCTTTGAACTGATTGGTAAACGAGGTCCGACGCACTTCCGCCCCAATCGATTCGCGATAAATCAGCATTTTCACATGCTCGATCTTCCCCTTATTCACCACAAACCCAGTAGTGATTGGGCGCGTCTTTCCAATTTCGTCAAGAATAACAACCATTTTCCCATTGTGTGTCCAGTAACGGACTCTCGCAGGGCGATATTCATGCCCCATGAGCTGTCTGATCTTGCTTTGGTGCGACGACGTCAGAGTCAGATATTTACTGGTGGGTACTTGTCCACCACAGGCAGAGCGGATGAAATCCGATGGTTTCTGGTATACGGTCGTTCCCGCTTGCGCGATTCCAGAGGCCGCAATCAAAAGAATAATGGAGAGGAGATGGTGCATTGGATGCAATTGAGATCCGTTATCAATAGGATACGAAAAGCGTCTGGTCGCGCAAGTTTTAAGAATGCCAATTCTTACTTACTTGGAAAGCTGCGCTGATGTTTTCAACCTAACCCCTTAAACCGTAGCCGCCGCCACCCCGTGAGGAGTGGCGGCGACTAGAGTTATGAGTATGAATACGCGTAGCGGTCTACGCGGTAATCAAAGTTTAGAAGCTGTATCCAACACCGAGGTTGAAAGACTCAGCGCCATCGGCGTCATTGTAATCAGCTTTGAAGACAACCTGGTCGATAGGCCAGTAATTCACACCGACGGTTACCACGTCAGTAGTATTACCGGTGTAATCCTGGTATTCAGCGTAGCGAGCAAAGACTCCCAAGTTGTCGTTGATCTTGTAGGAAGGCTCAATGAAGTAACCCCACTGCTCATCAGCGCCGGCCGCTGCAGCGGCTGCACCACCGATGTCCCAGCTGGACACAAGGCCACGAAGGCGGAAAGCGCCCATGTTCGCGTCAAGAGTGGCGCCAAGAAGAGTGGCGTCGGCTCCGTCTCTTCCCTGAGTGATATCACTCTGGTACTGGGCGAAACCAGCAACCTGGAAACCGTTGCCACTGTAGGTGACGCGACCAGTGACGGCTGCGTCCTCTGCAGGCGCTTCAGCAACCTTCTTACGTCCGCTACGGATCTTGTAAGAATCAGGAACTGACAGTCCGGAGTGAACTGCAACGTCCCATTTGATTGCCTCACTGCTTCCGCTCAGGCCAAGACCAGCCTCCCACCAAGTGGTAGGAATGATGTTCTTCTCAACCGGATTCCGCTCCACACCGTAAAAGGTATCGGGCTCATGAGTCTCGTTGAGCGTTCCTACAGGCAGGAGGAAGAGACCAGCCTTGAAGCTTGTTCCTCCGTCCATTGCGATGTCGACGTAGGCCTGCTCGAGCTCGACCTCACCGGGCTTGCCATCTCCCGCAAGGGAGTGCTCAAGTTCAAATTCAGAATACAAGTTAATCTTGTCACTGAAGCGGTGGTTAATAAAGAGAACCCAACGATGGAAATCAATCTCGTTGTCGTCGTCTTGATTAAGGTTTAGGTGCAACTCGCCGTAACCGCCGATGGATACGTTGTTGAACCATTCGCTTCCAACACTGCCGTTGTTGTAAGCAGCGTCGAGATCCTCTTCATCTTTCGCAGCCACTTGCGCGGCAGACGCCAGAATTCCAAGGCCAAGGATGAGAGACCCGGAGGTCCGTCTGATGGTAGTAGCTGTCATTCTCAGTTTTTGGAGTTAGTGCCTTAAAGGTGTGTGTAATTACGGTTTCCTTAAAGGTGTGCAGTTTTTATCGAGAATGGGTCTCAACAACAATAACATTCCCTAATCTTGCCTATTTTTTTCTTAACTTACTAATAATCAGATTTTTGTGAGTTCATTTCTTGTCCGTTATGAGGCATTTTTTCTCGAAATTACACTGCGAAATAGGTCTTAACACCGCTCCATGAACCTTTCAGAGCCCCTCTTAGACTCTCCGTCAGGCGAAACAGAATTCTCATCAATACGCCCCTGAGAGCTTCTTTCGCTTTTCGCTCCGCCAGCCCGAGCTCAGGGTGGGGCTATGCACCGTCTCCTCATTTTCGTCCTGTGTGCAAGCAGCCTGAGTTCACCCTCTCAGGCGCAAGATCGGACCGCCCTCCGGCAGGGAGGGTATTTTAAACCCGCGGCAGCGCTCCTCGAACTTAAGAGAATTGCCTCCAAGGTGCCCGACCTCCCTGCATGGACCAAACGCCGTGCAAGCGTGCGCGCAGGCATCCTTGAAGGGGCTGGCCTTCTCCCCCTTCCAAAGAAAACCCCACTCAACCCCCTCCGTCATTCAAAGCGCACGCACGACGGATACACGGTAGAAAACGTGGCACTCGAAACTGCACCTGGGCTTTTCCTTTGCGGAAATCTCTACCTCCCCTCCGGGCAGCAGAAAAACATGGCGGCGGTTCTTTGCCCTCACGGACACGCCCGAGACCCCGCCTATGCGAAAGAGGGGAGGCTACGACCGGAGATGCAATACCGTTGTGCTACCCTCGCGAGGATGGGGGCCGCCGTTTTTTCCTACGATATGATCGGCTACTCGGACTCGCGTAAATTGGGATGGAATCACAATCACGGAAAGCAGGTCCTCGGTTTGCAGTGCTGGAACAGCATCCGCGCTCTTGACTTCATTCTTTCTCTCCCGGGAGTCGACTCCTCCCGGGTTGGAGTCACCGGCGCCTCGGGAGGAGGCACTCAGACCTTCCTCCTGACTGCTCTCGATGACCGGATTACCGTCTCCGCACCCTGTGTCATGGTATCGGCGCATTTCTTTGGTGGGTGTGCCTGTGAGAGCGGAGTTCCGATCCACGTGCGTCCATCTCACATCACCAACAATACCGAAATCGCAGCGCTCTGCGCTCCGCGGCCAATGTTACTTATTTCGTGCGGGGGCGACTGGACCTCTCATACGCCCCAGGTTGAATTTCCTTTCGTGCGACGTATCTACGGAATGTATGGCCGGAGTAATCTTGTCGAAAACGCTCACCTCCCAGATGAGGGCCACGACTACGGAGTCTCCAAGCGGCAGGCAATGTATCGGTTCTTCGAAAAACACCTCAAGTTGTCACAGGGACTGCAGTGGAAGAACCAGGAGGATGCGACCATGAACGAATCCACGGTGCTCCTGGAGTCTCATCAAACCCTGCAGGTCTTTACCAAAAAGCATCCTGTTCCCCCGCATGCCCTCAAACCAAACTCACCGGTAACCTTCTCCCGCTAGGCGACCGTTACCTCCCTTGAAAAGAAGCGGTCTACCCGGAACCTTCTGAGAAGGGGCAGGCTTGGCGCCGTGATATTGCGCAGGAACATACAGATACCAAGATACCACTGCCGCAAGGTTGCCATCTAGGATGGTGCTTCTCCACTCACGCCGAGTCACCTTGCCTCTGGGAATACCATCCTGACGCATCGAATCGGGTCCGAGATCAAAAGTTGGTTGTTTCTCCTCGTCTCCACGAAGCGGGGACAGACAGTTGCAGATCCGGAAAAGGGCGACAACGTTCTTACGGCTCATGGAAAGGGAGCCGGACCGTGGCGGGAGCACTCACTTCTAATACCCTGTCGCCGGAGCGTAGCGAAAAACTATCCGACACAGCTTATGTCGCGGTGGCATCCGTCCCCGATATGGCTTTAGGATGAGCCTCTCTGCCAAACTTCCTTCGGGAAATGAGAAGCTCTTTTCCTGCGAGGGGCGATCGATTTTGCTTTTTCGGGTGGCACTTGCGCCTTAAAAGCTAGAAAACCAGCATCTCATTCTGAGGTTGAAATCGCAATCTCTTCCTCCGCTCAACGAGATGCTATTTCTACACGAAGGCATGCAGCGCCCCGGAAATTTTATGAGAACACTGTTTTCCCTTATCCTCTTGTTTACCGCCAGCAGCGTCCTGCTCCCCGCTGGGCCGCTCCTCAAAGTCAGTTCCTCGACTCTGACTCCCTCCACAACCTTCAAACTGATCTTCGACAAGGCGATGGTTGAAGAGAACCAGGTAGGTAAGCCCAGCCCAAATACTCTGATGCGAATTGAGCCTGCACTGGCTGGCAATCTGACCTGGGTCTCGCCCAACAGCGCCCATTTTGAGCGCACGGACATTCCCAAAATCGCCACGACCTATCATTTCTCCCTTGAGCCGGGGCACAAGTATCTGGACGGAACGGACATTCCCGAAACCCGCTTCCGATTTCTCCGGACAGCCGCCTTTCAACCTCTGGTGAATTACTGGCGGGGTGATCTGCGTCACCCTCTATGCTTTCTGAGATTCAACGATGTGGTTGATCCCTCGACCGTCACTTCTCCAATATTTTTTACCGCCAAGGGAGGGGCGAAAGTGGAGGCAATAGTCCGAAGAGGCCTCTATCGTGATCTCGGAAATAGCACTGCCCTCGGACCTGATTGGGAACAGTATTTTCAATCATGGGAGGCCCCAGCACCCGGTCGGGTTGATCCTGCAACCGAGATCTCTACCGCACTCACCATCTCCCCGGTGCAGCCCCTGCCGGTCGGCGAGGATTGGAAGCTTGTCCTCGGCGCTGGGGTAACAAACAGCTCTGCCACTGCTGCGACCACCCGACCCATTGCGCGCTCGATCGGGACTGTCAAAAAATTTGAGGTCACCTCTATCCGAGCTATCACTCAGCTCGATGCCAAGCCCTACCTGAGTATCAGCCTTTCCAAAAAACTTCCTGAGAATATCACCGCGTCGGATCTCGCCGACTTCATTGCTGTGGAGCCCGCTCCTGCCAACATGACTCTCGAGGTGGGCCGTTCCCTGATCTCAATCCGGGGAGACTTTCCCGGACAATCCAAGTGGAAGGTCACCGTCAAACAAGGGATCACCGCAGCGGACGGATTAATCATGCCTCAGTCAAAGAGCATGGTGATTCAATTTAAGCATCTGCCTCCCATCCTCGCCGCTCCGAGCTACGCCGCCGCTCAGCTAGCAACCGGAAACCGAACCTACAGTATCAGAACAGTGAACATCGCGAGTGCCAGGATACGGGCCAAACGCCTGACGGGCAGAGACGCGGTACGCACCCTTCAGGGCTATCGTCACTACAGTGGAAACGGCCCGGGGAGCAAACGCATCAAGCAGCGTCACGCTCTGCCCTGGTCTCTCGTGGCGGGAGAAACGGTTTACGATAGCTTCATTGAGCTGGAAAACGCCTACGACACCACGGCTCCCATCGAGATCAACTGGGACGACATCCTGGGAAAGGACAATGCCCCCGGCCTGCTTTTCCTTTCCGTCGAGGCCGACCCCAAGCCCGGAATGGTGAGCTCCTACCAGAGAAAAAAGTCTACCCAAGCCTACATCCAGATCACTGATATCGGACTGGCTTGGAAACTTAACGAGAGTGACGCCTTTCTCTACGCCTACTCCTGTGAGACTGGCGCCCCTCTTGCGAATGTCACCCTCGATGTCTTCGGCGAAGATGCGGCTCCCTTGCAATCAACTCAAACCAACGAGTCTGGGGTTGCCCTCCTTCCCCGGTCCTCCGAGCAGCGTCACTTGAGAGCTTCCCTCGGTCCGGACCACTTCATCATAGATTTCGATAGTAGCCTCCCCACCGTTTCCATGTGGCGCTTTCCCGTGAATATAGAGTGGGAACCTGCGCTCCTTCATAAACGGACAGCCCTGCTCTTCACCGACCGAACTCTCTACCGTCCGGGAGAAGAAGTTCACCTTAAGGGACTCGTCCGCAGGATCAGGGAAAATCGCAGCGTTTATGAAGAGAGCAGAGAAGCGAAACTCCAGATCTTTGATTCCTCTGAGCGCATCCTTGAGCAACGGGACATCACTCTTTCTGACAAGGGAAGCTTCCACCACAGCTTCACCCTGCCTCCGGAAACAGTCGGCTCATTCAGGATCGAACTTCTGTGGCCCGAGGAGGTCGCCGCAGCAGCGGAGATGGAAAATTGGTATGACCGCCGAGCTCACCTCAGCAGCGCTCAATTTGTCCATATGATTGCGGTTCAGGACTTCCGCCGAAACGCTTTTGCCACCGAGGCCCAGTTCATCAAGCCCATTGAAGACAACACCTCCCGGTTATCACTCCGTGCGAATTACTTCCAGGGGCAGCCAGTCGCCGGAGGAGAGGTGGAGTGGTTTTACCGCAGTAAAGAAGCCGGGTTCTACCCAGCTCTCTTTCGTGATTTCCTTTTCTGCGACCACCGAACCTACGACCCTTACTACTGGTCACACTACTTCGGTTATGGCGAAAGCTCCTACCGGCGCTCCTTCGGGAGCAAGGATGGCAAAGCCCGTCTCAGCGAGAAAGGCGAAGTGGTCCTGACTTTCGATCTCGCAGAGATCGAATTCCCTTCCCCCCGGACAGTTACCGTGACCAGTGAAGTCCGCGATTTACGCAATCAAACCCTATCCGTTGAGGCTTCCACCACCATTCATAGTTCAGACTACTATGTTGGCATTTCCCGTCTCGACAAACTCGTCCGAGTTGGGGACGAGGTCGACCTTCGAGCAATTATCGTCGACTCCAAGGGGAGTTTAGTCATGGGGGAGCCCATAGATTTCACTCTTCAGGTCGACCGCGAAGTCCACGAACAGGTCAAGACTCGAACCGCCAATGGAACAATTGCTGTGCGCAACGAGAGGCGTATCGAATCCGTAGTCGAAGGCCAATCCGTGCAGGTCTTACCCGGGAACAAGGCCGGGACCATCCTCCCCTTCAAGCCCAAGCTGGCAGGCCACTATATTCTGACCCTCTCCGGAACCGATCCCAAAGGACGCCCAATCCGCACTGCGGTAACTCAGCAGGTCTACGGCTCAAAAGAATACCCGTGGGCTTATGAGAATGGAATGCTCATCAAACTCATCCCTGAGAAGAAACTCTACCAACCGGGTGAGACTGCTCGCATCCTTGTCCAATCCCCCATCGAAGGCACGGCCCTCGTCACTCTGGAGCGCGAAGGTGTTTACCGACACGTCATCACGGAGCTTACTGCGGAGAATCCAGTGGTGGAGGTGCCCCTCACTCATGAGGATGCCCCCAATACGTTCGTTTCCGTCCTCGTCATTAAAGGAGCAAGGGACAATCTCCGGAAGCACAAGGAGCCGATTCTGCGTCTCGGCTACTGTGAACTGGCTGTCGAAGTCGTCCAAGAGCGTCTCAATATTAGTCTCGAGACTCAGGAAAGCTCCTACCGTCCCGGGGACGAGATCACCATCGAGGGACTTATCAGCAACCGTGAAGGAGACCCAGTTGGAGGTGCCGAGGTCACTGTTTATGCCGAGGATGAGGGGACTCTCGCAGTAGCTGGCTACATCAATCCCGACCCAATAGGCCATTTTTACTCGCCCCGTAGCCTCCGCACTGAGGCCGGCACGTCCCTTGGCAAAATCCTCTCCGAAAATCCCGGGCAACGGCATTCTTTCAACAAGGGATTCTTTATTGGTGGAGGCGGAGACATGATGGACCTCTTCGACGGAAAAGGGCCGCGCAGGAACTTCAATCCGTGTGCCGTCTGGATGCCTGCCCTGACGACGGATCAGGAGGGGCGGTTCAAGGTTCAATTCACAGCCCCCGATACTCTTACTCGCTACCGGGTTATCTCGGTGGCTCATCACGGGGCTGCGCACTTCGGTCGCACAGTATCCAGTGTAACAGTGAACAAACCCCTCATGCTCGAACCGGCGGTTCCGCGATTCGCCCACGAAGGCGACCAACTACAGCCTTCGGTTCTCGTTCAGAACTCCAGTCCGCACACCGGGACATGGGATATTTCCCTCAAGGTTGGAGGGCGCACTAAGTTTACAGAACATGGTGACAAGAGCCAAGTAACGCCAATCACTATCCCCGCTGGGGGTAATGCCACCGTGACTTTCGACCTCTCCTTCCGTGAAACCGGAGAGGCGGACTGGCAGTGGACAGCCATTCCCCGCTCTCTCGAGGGCCAGGAGCTAGACGACAAGCTGCGCCGGGATCTCTCGGATGCGGTCATCAGCCAGTTCTCNATCGAGTATCCGGTCCCCCTTCTCAAGGAGACACAGTTCATCAAATTNNACGACCCNNGNAAGCAGCATGANCTGCTGAACGGNCTNTCCGANAATCTNCTNGAGGGCCGNGGTGCTATCGAGCTGGAGTTCGGGCGCTCCATGCTCCTTGAGGCAGGAGANGCACTGGATTTCCTCCTCCACTATCCCTACGGCTGTGTGGAGCAGACTACCTCAAGCACAATTCCCTGGATAGCGGCCCTGAACCTGCAGAAAAAGACCCCCGCATTCCGGGGTAAGAATGAGGGTGAAATCCGCCAGAGTATTCAGGCAGGTGTTAACCGGCTCCTCTCCATGCAGTGTGATGATGGAGGGCTTGCTTACTGGCCGGGTGGCAAAAGCTCGGAAACATGGGGATCAGCTTATGGGGGTATGGCTCTTCTCCTCTGCCGCGAAGCAGGGGCGAACGTCCCCGAGAGTGCACTGGAAGGGCTTCGCCGCTACCTCACCGCTACATTACGGGGCATTGTCAGTTCCAAGGACTGGAGGGAGATCGAAACGGCCTGCCGAACCTGCTACACCCTCGCACTCGGGGGCTCTCCCCAGGTCTCCTACCAGAACAAATTGCTTGAGACCCCCGAGCTCCTCACCCCCACTTGCCTGAGCTTCCTCTCTCTCGCGATTGCAAAATCCGGTGGAGACGACGCCCTGTCCCGTGCACGGGACATTCTCTCCCTCGAGGTGGCACAACCGGACACCGGGAACTATTTCATGAGCTACCGCCCGACAGAGGCAGAGAGACTTCTGGCTCTCCTCAATATCGACCCGGCATCCCCGGAGTGTAGCCGATCTCTCGACAAAATCATGGCCTCACGCGGAAAGCGATCCGGCCACTGGAGAACAACGTGGGGCAATGCGTGGACCGTCTTTGCCCTCGGAGAATATGCCCGTCTCGTGGAAACATCGACAGTGCCCCCGGTGATCACCTTCGAGACCGACGGAGGCATCCAGCGTATCACCCTTGATAATCAGAATCCCACCAAGCTCATTCGGATCCCACTCCGTCAGGGACTAGTGGCCAGAGCCGCAACTTCGGCCGGGGGATTTGCCCGCATCAAGCTCTCCTCTAAACCGAATCTGGCCCCACAGAAGCCAGTGTCCTCCAATGGCCTGCAGATCACTCGTAGTTACTTCCGGATTCTGTCCAGCGGAAAGCGGGAAGCACTCGGCCAGCCGAAAACGGGAGACCTCGTCGAGGTGCAGCTTGAGGTCTCGATGCCCAGGGACGGCACTCGTTACCTTGTCGTGGATGATCCCCTGCCCTCCATCTTTGAGGCCGTGAATACTGATTTTGCCAGTCAGGCCGGGCGACTGAAGAGCAAGAAGGACTGGAGCGTCTCGCATCAGGAATTCCGAGACGATCGAGTTCTCTTCTTTATAAACTATCTCCCCCGTTCGGGAAGCTACACTCTTTCCTACCAGGCCCGTGTCACGTCGGCAGGCTCTGCACTCGCGCCCCCCGCCAAAGTCGAGGCGATGTATGAGCCAGAGTTCTTTGCCCTCTCGGCGAGCCGCAGGTTCGTCACTCCTAACCCCCTCAAAACTGCCAACCGCTAGTGCGGAGGAACCACGATCATGCCTGAACTCCAGAGATGGATCAATCGCATCGTGCCGGCTGGCCGGCGGCGCTGGCTCATAATTGTTCCTGTCCTGGCAGTAGCGGGCTGGAGCCTTCTTCCTTTCGCCTTCCCGCTTCCGTCGCAACTCAGAGCCGAGCCCTCCCAGTCTATAGTCATCACTGATCGCAATGGTCTCGTCCTCGACAACATGGCGCGCCCGGACTACTTCCGCCACGAACCTGTTTCCCTCGCTGAGGTCCCGCCGGCACTCATTGATGCTACCCTGGTTGCTGAAGACAAGCGCTTCTTCAGTCACAGCGGCCTCGACTACCTTGCGATCGCACGAGCCACTAAGGACCTTCTTCGGAAAGGGAGCATCGTCTCGGGTGCCTCAACAATCACCCAGCAACTGGTGAAAATTTCCTCCCCTCCGGGAAAGCGCAACCTTCTCACCAAAATCCG